>DATEOK010000148.1:0-15143 GCA_035274225.1 Dongiaceae bacterium | reverse complement strand
GCTGCCGTCGGCTTCGCCTCTCTTGGGGATAGAGGCGTCGGGGACTGTGCATCACATCGAAAGTTCTTGCGAACCTATCAACTCCGGTGTGACGTCGCTTCTGACTCCGCGCGGGACGTATGTCCTCGACACATCATCGTCGGCGAAAACTCATGGTGAATATGGCGGCGTATGCTCCGTATGTCGTGCGTCAAGCTTGTGAGTAGCTTGTGACCTTAGGTCACAGAATCTGCCAAATCTTTCCAAGAGGTTAATCGACATAACAGTGCGTTAAGTCAGCGCGCCGGATAGGCCAGCGGCAGGTCGACCACCACGCGGAATCCGCCATCAGGCCCGTTGTCTGCGGAGACCACGCCGCCGAGCATCGCCACGTTGCGCCGCACGATCGCTAGGCCAAGGCCGAAATGCGGCTGGCCGTCGGCCTGCGGCTCGTGGCCGTTCCGGGTCGAGAAATGCCGCTCGAAAATATGCGGCAGGAGGTCGGGCGGGACGCCGGGCCCCTGGTCCTCGACCGACAAGCGCGCCCGATCGCCGGCGCGTCGCAGCGTAACTTTCACCGTGCTGCCGCGCGGCGAGAATCCGACCGCGTTGTCGAGCAGGTTCTCCAGCACCGTTTCGATCGTCTCCTCGCTGCCGACCACTTCCAGGTCGGGCGCGACCTTGCAATCGATCTTCGGGCTGTCCTGGTCGATCTGCTGCTCGTTGGCGGCGCGCGCCGCGTTGCTGGCAAGCGAGCTGAGGTCGACGATCGAGCGCCCCTCGGAGATGCTGGTCGCGATGTCGTGGTCGATCCGCCGCGCCGTGCTGATGAGGCCGTCGAGCTTCTGCAGCGAGCGGTCGATGGCGATGGCCGCGTCCTTGACGTCCTCCGGCCGGCCGCTGCGCAGCGCTTCCAGCGCCTGGCGGATCGAGGCGACCGGGCCTTTCAGGGCGTGCGCATTCTCCTCCGCCGCTTCGCGGATCGCGCTGGCGGCGCGGCGCATGGTATCGACCAGTCTGTCCATCGCGGCGGCGATCGGCTGCAGCTCCTGCACCGGCGTCAGATCCGTGAAGCGCACCGAGGGCTCGATGCTGGATTCGCTCATGCCGCGCGCGAGGCTGCCGAAGCGGCGCAGCGCCTGCCAGATCGAGAGGCCGGCCCACACCGACAGCACGGCCATGATAACGTAGAACAACGCCGCCCAGCGCAATTCCGGCGCGCTCGAGAACGGCTTGGTCAGCGAGGCGATGACCGGATCCTCGGGGTACGAGGTCACCACCAGCCAGCAACCCTGCTCGGTATGGAAGGGCGTGAGGGAGGTCAACAGTTCCGTCCGCCCGCTCGCCCCTTCGAACTGCGCGGCGAGCGGCCGGTTGCCGGCGCAGCTTTCCGTTGCCTTCAACAGCTGGCCGGAGGCAATCAGCGCCTCGCGCTCGGCTGACAATTGTTCGGCGGTCACGTGCGGTGCGCTGGCGATATAGAAATAGCTGGAAGCATCGTCGGCCGGTCGCAGCAAGAGCTTCAGCCACAATTCGCCGCGGCTGACAGAATCCAAGAGATCCTGCGCCTCCACCGGCGCGCGCGGCCCGGCCGCAATCAGCTTCTCCTGCAGGGCCTGCGCGGCCAGCCGCCCCTGGATCTGCAGGTTGGTGACCATGAGCTGCTTGCGCTCGGCGTCGGCCTGCTCGAACCGGCCGTACAGCAGCGCCGGCACGATCAAGAAGACCGCCGACACCACCATCAGCTTGACCGTTACGGAAGACCGAATTCGCTCAGGCTTGGCCATCTGGCGCCCCTTCGCGCCACCTGTATCCGAAGCCCGGAACCGAGACAATGGCGGCGAACTGGTCGTCCACATCGCAGAATTTCTGCCGAATGCGCTTGACCAGGGTGCGCACGTTGGCGCGATAGCCTTCTGAGCCGGAGCCGGCGATGAAACTCTCGCCCTTCAGCACGTCGTAGAGCTGGCGATAGCTGACGTCGCCGTGGGCCCGCGCGAGGCGTTCGGTGACGCGGAACTCGCCGAGGGTCAGCGACACCGGGCTCTCGTTCCACTTGGCCTGATGGATCGCAGGCTCGATCAGCAGCGGGCCACGCTTGAGCGTGGCCGCGGGGATTCCGCCATCGCGGCGGTTGCCCGCCAGCACCAGCTCGATGCGCTTGCGCAGCACCGAGAAGCTGCGGGTCTTGGAAATGAAGTCGACCGCGCCCGCTTCCAGCGCAGCCTCTTCGTAGAACACGTCGTCATGCGAGGTCAGCAACAGCGCCGGCGCCTTGCAGCCCAGCTTGCGCAGGCGATCGAGCAGATCAACCCCGGTCATGCCCGGCAGGCGCCAGTCGAGGATCAGGAGATCGGAGCGTGCCATCGTCGGAACACCGGCAATCGCAGTCTCCGGCCGCTCGAAATGGGTCGCAGAGAAACCCGCCCCGGCCAGATTGTTGATCAGAACTTTCGCGAATACGTCGTCGTCCTCGACGACGACCAGCATCGGCTCACCCGACATTTCAGCTCCGCCGCAGTTTTCCGTAACAGGCGTCGACGGCGGTGCCTTCCGGCGTTGCCGCCGGACCCGTCGTGCTCGCCGCGGTTTGGTCCGCTTGCGCCGGCTGGCCCGCCGCCGGCGCTTCCGTGGTGGCGGGCGCGGTGATGGCCGGCTGGCTGGTTGGCGCCACCGTCAAAACACGCTCATCGGACGTCGCCATGTCCCGGAAGAAGAAGACATCGAGGCCGCAGTCTCCGCCCTGATAGATCCAAACGGTGGAGGCGGCCCGCTGCTCGACTCGCGCTGGAACCCCCATCAAGTCCGTCACTTCAGCCTCGCTTTTGCCCATCAGCTCGGAGGCCGTGTACACCGGTGCAGGCGCCGCCGGCTGCTCAACCGGCGGTTCCGGTTCGGCCGGCTGCTTTGCGGCGGTGGTGGGGGTCTTCTGCTTGGGTTCGACGCTGGTTTCCTGCGCGCGGACCGCCGGCTGCGTCGGGGCGCTGCGCTGCTGCTCCGGCGTGGTCGCCATGCGCGCATCGTCGCGCTCGACCGGCTTGGTGCACCCGGCGGCCAGCAACGCAATCGACACCGTCGTCGCGCCGAGCAAGGCGCGCGCGAAAATGGTCCGTCCCCTCGTCATGTCATCGATCATAGTGCCCATGCACAATCATTCCAGTCCTTTTGCACTACAATCATTTGTGACGCCCAGTTAAGACCGCAGGCGAACGCGCTCCGGCGCGGGCTTTCTCACACAATCCGGTGAAGAAGGCGAAAGAGTGCGACACGTGATCGCGGCGCGGGCTGTCTTGCATCACAAGATTCAGCGCTTCGGACGCAGCCAGGACCGACATCTGGCTCACGCCGCCAACCCAACCCAGCCGAGGTCGCGGATTTCGTAGAATCCGGACCCACCCCGAGCCCTCGCCATCGAACGCCTCCCACCAAACCGGCGTCGACCGCCCTTCGCCCCGCAGCGGAGCGACGGTCCCGGGTGCAACAGTTTGGCCGTGGAATGGTTCCATGGATAGATTCGTTCTTCCCTGCCGGGACCATTCGAATCCTGTGCCAACTCCGCGCGCCACGCTACACAATTGAAAACGTGGCTGAAATGCCTGAGCAGGGGGCCCTTCGGCCCTTCCAGATCACGCAACTTCGGGCAAATAGTGCCGGGCGCACCGATGGATGCCCAACTTGGGATTAGGCATTCGCTGCACTTGCGTCCTCGAAAGGATTGAATTATCCGGCTAGGATCATAGTCGAATTTCCGGGTGCGGTATGAATCAGTCTATCTCCCTGCCAAGCGGCGTGAGATTGGAATCTTTGACGACGCATTCGGATGATCGCGGGACTCTCACCGAGGTCTTTCGCAACGAGTGGCACCGGTCGCCGCCACCGGTGCAATGGATCGTCAGTCGTTCTGAACCGAACGTCATGCGGGGTGTGCATGTGCACCTCCGCAACTGGGATTATGTTTGCGCGGTCGAAGGCGAGGTGATCATCGGCCTCCATGACATGCTGGCAAAGCGGCCGGCTGTTCCCGCGGGGTTGGTGCGCATGAGCGATGCGCGACTCCAGGTACTGGTTATCCCGCCCGGCATCGCGCACGGTTTTTATTCGTCAGGTCCATGCACGCTCCTCCTCGGCGCGTCGACGTACTATGACCCGGCCGACCACTTGGCCTGCCGATGGGATTCGCACGAACTTGGGCTGGATTGGCCATGCAAGGCGCCTGAGTTGTCGGCGAGGGACCGCGATGCGGAACCCTATTCGAAGCTCAAGGCGAGGCTGCGGACCGAAGCCGAGACCGCCGGCGGATGACGGCGCGCCTGTCATTTGTGCCACTGGCAAATCATGCAGCACTGACGTCGTGTCTCCCATGCCATCCCCTACGTTTCTGAAGGCGCGCCTGCCCGAAGGCGTTGCGCTACGCGAGCTGTCTGACGACGGCAATGCCAGGGAAGGGACTGAGATCTATCGTGACGACTGGCAGTTGGATGTCGCTCCGGTTCAGTGGAACTTCGTCTCCAGCAGGTCCAATACGCTCCGCGGCGTGCATGCGCACCCCAGTCACTGGGATTACTTGCAAGTTGTCAGCGGAGAGTTGCTGTTGGGCCTGCATGATCTAAGGCCGAATTCCCCGACCTACCGGCTGGCTGCGGAGTACCGTCTGGCGGGTGACCGGCCGGTCGGCATTGCCATCCCGCCGGGTGTCGCGCATGGCTTCTATTTCGCGTCGCCCACGACCTATTTGTACGCCCTCAGCTGCTACTGGACGATCGGCGGCGAATTCGGGTGCCGATGGGACGACCCCGCGCTCGGCTTGTCCTGGCCGACGTCCGATCCGCTGCTGTCTCCGCGCGACGCCAATGCCTGGAGCTACGACCATCTTGCAGAGGCGGTGACCGGTGCGCTGGCCCAGGGTCTCGGCCTCCCATGACACGGATCGGCCTGGTGGGCTGCGGCGCGTGGGGCCGCCACATCTTACGCGACCTAAAGCAATGCGGCGCAGTTGTTCACGTCGTCGCGCCGTCCGAAGGGTCGCGGCAGAACGCGGCGGCAAATGGGGCGGATTCGATCGTCAACCACTTATCCGATCTGCCGCCGGTCGATGGCTACATCGTCGCGGCACCGACTGGCCTGCACGCCGCCATCATCGAGGCGCTGCTACCGTCCGGACGGCCGATCTATACGGAGAAGCCGCTCACGGCGGATGTCGCGAGCGCCCAACGCATCGTCGATGTCGGCGCCGAGCGGGTGTTCGTAATGCAGAAGTGGCGTTATCACCCGGGCATCGAGCGCATGCGGCAGGAGATCGTGCGCGGCGCCATCGGTGAGGTTCTCGGCATTCACATCCAGCGCTGGGGCTGGGGCAACCCGCATACCGATGTGAACGCCATCTGGATCCTGTTTCCGCACGATCTATCGGTGATTCTGCATTGGCTGGGCGACATTCCCCCGGTCCGGTTCGCGCTGCCGGCGTTGCCCGGTGCCATCGGCACGGCTGTGATCGCCCAGCTTGGTCGGGTGGGCGAACCGTTGATCACCATCGATATGTCCAGCTCTGCGCCCGAACATCGCCGCACCTTCACCGTTGTCGGCAGTGCGGGCAGTATGGAGTTGCGCGATTCATACGACACCGCCATTCGCGTCCGCCGAGGCGCGCCGGGCGATCCGAAAGCCGCGGTGGAGACGATCGAGATCCCATCCGACATGCCGCTGCTGCTGGAGGTGCAGGCATTCCTGGCGCATTTGGACGGTGGGCCGCCGCCGATGACCTCGGCGCGGGAGGGGCTGTTGATTGTTGAGCGCACTGCTGATATCGAGGCCACCGTGCGCCGAAACGCCGCCACATGACCAATCCCGCATTCACCATTCTGCTGCCTGTTCATCGCCCGCCTGCGCTGCTGCGGTATTCGATCGACTCGGTACTGGCGCAGGAGCGAAAGGACTTCGAGCTCTTGGTCATCTGCGACGGGGCGCCGCCGGAAACCGCGGCATTTGCGCGGGATCGCGCTGCTGAGGATGTGCGCATCCTCGTCTTCGATCATCCTAAGGGCGAACGTCATGGCGAGATCTACCGTCACCACGCGCTGCAGACGGCGCGGGGACTGTACGTCTGTCATATCACCGATGACGATCTATGGCTGCCCAACCATCTTGAAGAGGTGGAGAAGCTTCTCCTGGACTACGATTTCGGCAACTTGTGCCACGTTTCCATTCATACGGACGGCGAAGTGCGTCTGTACCTGCGCAGGCTGCAGCATGACATTATCCGTGCAACGATGCTCAATGAGCCGCGGAACTATTTCGGGCTGACGGCCGCCGCCTACCGGATGTCGGCGTACAGGAAGTTGCCTATCGGCTGGTCGCCGGCACCGCGCGATTTGGCCACCGATCTGTTCATGTGGCGGAAATTCCTGAGGCTCGAGGGAATTACTTTCGGTACTCGGATCGCCATTGCTAACGCCACGTTTGCGACCAGCGATCGCCGTGATTGGCCGATCGAGCGTCGGGAAGCGGAAATGGCGAGCTGGGCCGAGCGTCTGGTTGACCCGCTGTTCCGCGAACGCTTCAACCAGATGGCCTTTGCCGTAGCCGCCAGAGAAGCCGCTCTGAGGGAGCAAGGGACGCAGTATTTGCAGGGCCGGGTGGACTCCTTGCAACAGGAGCTTCGCAATGCGCACAGCGCCGCGGCGGAGGTTCGAACCGAATTGCCAGTCGTTCCCAGTCAACCAAGCTTGCCAAGTGCGCGCAGGGGCGACCCGCGGTTGGCAGTTCAAGCGGAAAAGATCGCAAGGCTGCGACGCAAGCTGGCGCGCATGCGGCGCTCGGCCTCCTGGCGCATGACGCGACCGCTGCGCTGGATTGCGCGGCGCCTCGGAGTTAAGGCGCGCGATTGAGCCGTCGAGGTCCTAGATCTCGATCTGCGTCCCCAACTCGACCACCCGGTTGGGCGGGATGTTGAAGAAGTCCATGGCGCTGGTGGCGCTGCGCGACATCCAGGCGAAGATGTGCTCGCGCCACATCGCCATGCCGGGCTTGCTCGAGGGGATGACGGTCTCGCGGCTGAGGAAATACGAGCTCTGCATCGGGTCGCAATGCAGCCCCTTCTGCTCCGCCCGGCGCAGCGCATCGGGGATGTTGGCTTCCTCCATGTAGCCGTAATGCACCGTGAGGCGATAGAAGTTCTTCGGCAGCACCGTCAGCGCGAAGCGCTGATCCTCGGACACATACGGGATCTCCTCGAATCGCACGGTCATCACCACCACCTGCTCGTGCAGCACCTTGTTGTGCTTGAGGTTGTGCAGCAGCGATCCCGGCGTGCCGCTGTCGGTGCCGGTCATGAAGATGGCGGTGCCGGGCACCCGCGGCACACGGTCGGAGACGGCGCTGAGGAATGTCTCGAGCTCCAGCGCATCCTTGCTGACGCGCTCCCACAACAATGCGCGGCCGCGCTTCCAAGTGGTGAGGACGAGGAAAATGATGAGGCCGACCGCCAGCGGGAACCATCCGCCATGCGCGATCTTGGTCAGGTTGGCGGCGAAGAAGCTCAAGTCGACGAACAGGAACAGGCCGATCACGCCGACGAGCACGATCGGCTTCCACTTCCACAGCAAGGCGGCAACCACCGCCAGCAGGCACGCGTCGATGATCATGGTGCCGGTGACCGCGATGCCGTAGGCCGCGGCGAGGTGGGTCGACGACTTGAAGCCGAGCACCAGGCAGGCGACGAAGAACGCCAGCATCCAGTTCACGAACGGCAGGTAGATCTGCCCCATCTCCGCCGCCGAGGTGTGGATAATCTGCATGCGCGGCAGGTAGCCGAGTTGGATCGCCTGCCGGGTGACGGAGAAAGCGCCGGTGATCACCGCCTGCGAGGCGATGACGGTGGCCGCCGTCGCGAGGCCGAGGAACGGCAATCCGGCCCATTCCGGCGCCATGCGGAACAGCGGATTATCGACCGCATCCGGATGCAGGATGATGAGCGCGCCCTGGCCGAAGTAGTTGATCACCAGCGCCGGCAGGACCAGAACGAACCAGGCGGCGCGAATCGGGATGCGCCCGAAATGCCCCATGTCGGCATAGAGTGCTTCGGACCCCGTCACCGCCAGGACCACCGAGCCCAGCGCCAGGAAGGCGACCCAGCCGTCGAGCAGGAAGAAGTTAAGCGCGTAGTATGGATTGAGCGCGAGCAGCACCCGCGGATGGTCCGCGATGTTCATGACCCCCAGGACCGCCAGGGCGATGAACCACAGCAGCATGACCGGCCCGAAGAAGGTGCCGACCCGCGCGGTGCCGTGCTTCTGGAACGCGAACAGCAGGATCAGGATCACCAGCGTCAGCGGCACCACGTAGTTGTCGAGCGCGGGAGCGACCACCTGCATGCCTTCGACCGCGCTCAGCACCGAGATGGCAGGCGTGATCATGCTGTCGCCATAGAACAAGGCGGCGGCGAAGATGCCGATGACGACGATGATCGGCGTCAGGTTCGAGCCGTGGGTCAGGCGCGTCGCCAGCGCCAGCATTGCGAGGCTGCCGCCTTCGCCCTTGTTGTCGGCGCGCATGATGATGGCGACATATTTGATCGTGACGGTGAGCATGATCGCCCAGAAGATGAGCGACAGCACGCCCAGCACATGCGGCTCGTCGGCGGTCAGCGGATGCGCGCCGTGGAACGATTCCTTCATCGCGTACAGCGGCGACGTGCCGATATCGCCGAAGACGACGCCGATGGCGCCGAGCGCGAGGGCAGCAGCGCTCTTCCGTTTGGGCGTGGTTGTGTCCACGATGTTGGCCTGAACCTGCTCTTTGGTGCCCCGGTTGTCGCGCCGGCCAATTCCCCCGGCGGCGCGGTGCAAAATTAAGGGCGCTATTTAGGTCGGTATTGCTCCCCTGACAAGCCGCCCCGGAGCCCCCAAGAACCAACTCATTGAATTAATTTCATAATTCTCATGCGCTCCAGTCCATAAAGTCGTCGAACGCGGGCTGAAAGAGGCCGCCCAGGGCGCGGCGAGCAAGATGCGGGAGGCGTAGCGGCCGCGCGCTACGTATGTCCTCATGCATGGCTGCCCCTGCCCGCATGACTCCGCTCGACTGGTCCCTGCTGCTGACCCTCTCGATCCTGTGGGGTGGATCGTTCTTCTTCGTCGGCGTGGTGGTGAAGGCGATACCACCCTTCACCCTCGCGCTGGTGCGCGTCGCGATTGCCGCCACGGCTCTGCATATTCTGCTGCGGGCGATGCGTTCGCCGATGCCACGGGACGCCAGGACCTGGCTCGCCTTCTTCGGCATGGGGCTGCTGAACAACGCGATCCCGTTCTCGCTGATCGCGTGGAGCCAGACGCATATTGCCAGCGGCCTTGCCTCCATCCTCAATGCGACCACGCCGCTCTTCACCGTGCTGGTGGCGCATGTGCTGACGGCGGACGAGCGGTTGTCGAAGGGGCGCATCGTCGGTGTCCTGCTTGGACTCGCCGGCGTCGTCGCGTTGATCGGGCCGCAGGCACTGGTTGGATTGAGCAAGGATGTGCTGGCGCAGTTCGCCGTTCTCGGTGCCGCGATCTCCTACGCGTTTGCCAGCATCTTCGGCCGACGCTTCAAGCGCCTGGGCGTACCGCCACTCGCCACCGCCGCCGGCCAGGTCACAGCGTCCAGCGCACTGCTGCTGCCCGTTGCATTGATTGTCGACCGGCCCTGGACGTTGCCCCCGCCGGGGCTGCCGGTGTGGGGCGCGATTCTTGGCCTGGCACTGCTCGCCACCGCGCTCGCTTACATCCTATTCTTCCGCATCCTCGCCTCGGCGGGCGCGGTGAACCTGATGCTGGTCACGTTCCTGATCCCGGTCAGCGCGATCCTGTTGGGCAGCGCATTCCTGGATGAGGCTTTGGCGCCGATGGATTTCGTCGGCATGGCACTGATCGGCCTTGGCCTCGCCGCAATCGATGGGCGGCTGGCGGCATTGCTACCGCACCTCCGCGCCCGCGCTTCCCAGCGATGAGCGCCACAGCGCCAGGAAATTCTCCTGCGTCTGCTTGTCGAGGCCGATGAGCAGTGCGGGCGACAATGCGATCGGCCGCAAGGTCGGCACCTCGCCCGATGCCACCAGCCCGCTTGGCGCCGGATCGTTGAACGGCACGATCAGGCCGCTTTCGGTCAGCAGCCGCCGGCCCTCCTCCGACAGCGCGAAATCGACGAACTGCCGTGCCAGTTCGGGATGCCCCGCGCGCTTCGGGATCAGCGCGGCGCGCGCCAGGATCAGCGTGTAATCGGTCGGCGCGACCACGCCGATGCGCTTGTCGTCCGCGGCCCTGGCGAGCGCATAGGAGCCGAGCATGTTGTAGGCGAAGAGGAAGCGCCCCGACGCCACCTCGTCGATGATCTCCGCCGAGCAGCAGGTCGCCACCACCTTGTTGCGGCCGAACGCCTCGATCAGGCGGCCAAAGGTCGTCGCCTGCTGCGCATCGACGAAGGCGAACATGTAGCCGACGCCGGAACGCTCGATGTCGTAAGTCGCGATCCGGCCGACGAACGGATTGTCCGCCGGCCGCAGCAGGTCGATCAGGTCGAAGCGCGAATGCGGCACCTGCGCTTCCGGCACCAGGTCGCGGTTATAGACGATGACCGCCGGCTCGTAGGTCAGCCCCACCACCTCGTCGCGCCACTTGGCCCAGACGGGCAGCGCTTGAACCGCCGCCGAGTGGTTCGGCTGCGCGCAGCCATCGTTGGCCAGCTTGACCTGCTGGTCGATCGACGAGCTTACCACCAGGTCCGCCGCCGGGGCGTCGCTGGTGCAACCGCTCTCCGCCAGCTGGTAGAGCTCGTTCGTGGTGATCTCGCGATAGCGGATGGCCACGTCGGGCAGCCGCCTGGCAAAGGCTTCCAGGATCGGCGCGAACACCTCGGTGTCGGTCGAGCCGTCGATGGTTAGGGTCGCAGTTGCCGTGTCCTGCCAGGCGCCGAACTGGGTGACACGCTGCTCGGTCAGGACATCCTGCGCGTCGGCAGGCTGTGCGAGTAACGTCGCTGCCAGAGCCAGCAAGACAACAAAACGAAAACGCTCGGTGAGCCCCTTCCCCCCTTGTGGGGGAAGGTTGGGATGGGGGGTGCCGCCGCACGAGCGTCGAGGAGGATGCTTGGCAATGCCCAGCGTGGCAGCGAGCGATTCTTGGTGTGTCGCCTCCGCTGCTCGTGCGGCGGCACCCCCCATCCAGCTCCGCCTAGGTTCGCTTCGCTCACCAAGGCTCCGCATCCTTCCCCCACAAGGGGGGAAGAAAGGTTGTTCGCGCCTCATGACTGCTCGCCCCGCTCCGCCGGCAGCGTCAGCGCGACGCGGAACCTGCCGTCGGCGGTGCGCGAGAACGCCAGCTTGCCGCGATGCGCTTCGGCGACCGCGTTCACGATGGCAAGGCCGAGCCCGGCGCTGTCGGGCAATGAGCCGGCCGAGCGCGCGAACCTCCGTCCACTGTCCGGCCAATCGGTTTCCGGGATGCCGGGACCGCAATCGGTGACCGTGAAGGCCGCCATGCCGGTCGCCGGATCATGCTCGACCGAGAAGGCGACCGGCGGCGCACCGTAGCGCAATGCGTTGCTGAGCAAATTCTTGGTCGCCTCCACCAGGCTCAGCGCATCGCCCCGCGCCTGGACCGGATGCTCCGGCAAATCGAGATGCAGATCGAGCCCGCTCGACAGCAGGTCGTGATCCGTCTCGTCGGTGGCGCGGATCGCGATCTCGCGCAGATCCATCAGCTCCTGCGCCGCGGCATCGGAGCGGTGAATGATCAGCGCCTGGTTCAGCAGCTGGTCTGCCAGCCGGCTCAGCCCGACCGCGCGCGTATGAATGCGCCCGGCGATGGTGCGCAGGCGTGCCGCGTCCTGTTCTCCGCTCGCCAGCTCCGCTTGCGCGCGCACCGCGGCGATCGGCGTCTTCAGCTGGTGGGTCGCGTCTGCGATCAGGTTCTGCATGATGGTGACGCGGTCGGCGAGGCGCCCCATGAAGCGGTTGATCGCCGCGACGATGGTCTCGACCTCGCGCGGGGTGGAGACAGTGAGCGGCGACAGGTCCTTCGGATCGCGTGCGCGCAGCGCCTGCTCGATCCGCACCAGCGGTCCCAACGATGAGCGCACCGCGAACGCCACCAACGCCACCAACGCGATGCCGGCGATCGCCAGCAGCGCCAGCGCCTTGGCCGTGATGTCCCTGGCCAGCGCGGCACGCGCCAGCGTGGTGTGGCCGACGATGATCTGCACCTCGCCGGTGAAGCCGCGCTCGGCAAAGCGCCGCACCGCCGAGGCGAGGCGCACCGTCTCGCCGCTATAGTCGGCGGAGTAGAACGTCATCTCATCGCCCTGCGAAGCGGGCGGCGGCAAATTCTCGTAGCCGGTGATGGTGCCGCCGTCAGGGCCGACGATGCGATAGAACACGCGGTCATCGGGCGCAAGCGCCAGCAGCTCGAACGCCGACACCGGCAGATTCACCACCACGCGGCCGTCGATGATCGAGACCGCCTGCACGATCTGGAACGCCGCGCCCGCCAGCATGCGGTCGTAGGCTTCCTGCGCCGCCTGCCGGCCATAGGCATAGGCGGCGACGCTGATGGCGATGCCGCCCGCCGCCAGGATCAGCGCGATGGTCGCCGCCAGACGGACGGTGATCGAGGTCGCCCGGTTATGGATCGCCTGATCAGTCATCGAGCGCGATCTGGTAGCCGAGGCCACGCAGGTTGCGGATCGCGAGGCCGGAACCGGCGAGCTTGCGCCTGAGGCGGGCGATATAGAGCTCGACCGCGTTGATCCCCACCTCCTCGTCGTCGAATGAGAACAGCTTTTCGAAGATGCGCTCCTTCGGCATCACGCGGCCGCGATTGAGCATCAGGATCTCCAGCACGCTGAACTCGCGGCGCGTCAGCTGCAGCGGCGCGCCGGCGATGCTCGCGGTGCGGCCGGCGGGATCGAGCGTGACGTTGCCGTATTCGACGACCCCACTGCGCTCGCCGCTGCTGCGACGGATCAAAGCGCGCGCCCGCGCCTCCAGCTCGCGCAGGTCGAACGGTTTCATCAGGTAGTCATCTGCGCCGATGTCGAGCGCGCCGATGCGGTCCTCGACCTCGCGCCGCGCGGTCACCACCAGGATCGGCGTAACGTTCCTGGCGCCGCGCATCGCCTTCAGGAAGTCGAAGCCGGAGCCGTCGGGCAGGTTGATATCGAGGATCACCAGGTCGTAGTCCTGCACCGCCACCGCGTCGCGCGCGGCGCCGCAGCCGGTCACGCGGTCGATCGCATGGCCACTGCGCGAGAAGTTGGCGACGATCGCCTCAGCAACGTCTTCGGTGTCTTCAACCAGCAGAACGCGCAACGCCCCTCTCCAGCCCCATTCGGACGCCCCAGCTATCACATCGCACCCATCATATCGCAACTGGGCGCGACGACAGCTTCACGACAACTTCGGGGACTAGGCTTCGCTCAAATCGGCGGAACCTCGACGTTCCGACAAGAAAAGCGTCTTTGGGAGGAACATCGCGTGAACAACTTCAGCATGAAGTTGTCTGGCCGCACATCCGCCGTTGTTGGCGGAATTGCCGATTGCGCGCTCACCTCCCCAGTCCTAGCCTTCGACCCATGCACCCGGGATCGGATCGCCGCAACCGTTCGTGACGGCAGCGGTTGTAATCCCACCTGCATGCGGGTCGGCAAGGCTCCCTAAGAAGCTCGTACCACCCCGTTCAGGTCACCAAGGGAGATATCCATGAACGCATCCACGCTTCGCAAGCTTGCCACCGCCGTCGTCCTGACGGCCGGGCTGACCGCCGCATCCGGCGCCTTCGCTCTCGACGATCTCAAGCTCATCGCGCCGGCCAAGCCGGGCGGCGGCTGGGATCAGACCGCGCGCGCCATGCAGGAAGTCATGCAGTCCGCCGGCATCGCCAAGGCCGTGACGGTGGAGAATGTCGCCGGCGCCGGCGGCACGGTCGGCCTCGCCCAACTGATCGACAAGGAGAAGGGTAATCCGAACGCCCTGATGGTGAACGGCCTGGTCATGGTCGGTGCCATCCTGACCAACCAGTCGGCGGTCACGCTGGAGCAGACCACCCCGATCGCGCGCCTCACCGGCGAGTACGAAGTCATCGTGGTGCCCGCCTCGTCCGACATCCAGACTCTCGGCCAGCTGGTCGAGAAGCTGAAGGCCGACGTCGGCGCGGTCGCCTGGGGCGGCGGTTCGGCCGGCGGCACCGACCACATCCTGGCCGGCCTGATCGCCAAGGCCGCGGGGGCCGACGCGACCAAGCTCAACTACGTGCCGTTCTCCGGTGGCGGCGAAGCGCTGGCCGCGATCATGGGCGGCCATGTCGTCGCCGGCGTCAGCGGCATCAGCGAATGGCTGGGCCAGATCCAGGCGGGTGAGCTGCGCGCTCTGGCGATTTCCGCGCCGGCGCGGATCGAAGGCCTCGACATCCCGACCCTCAAGGAGCAGGGCATCGATGTCGAGTTCGTCAACTGGCGCGCTGTGGTCGCGGCTCCCGGCATCGACGATGCGCAGAAGAAGGCGCTGGTCGACGCGATGGACGCCATGCACAACAGCGAGGCCTGGAAGAAGACCCTGGCCGACAAGGGCTGGATGGACCTCTATCAGTCGGGCGACGAGTTCGCGCAGTATCTCAAGGAAGAGAATGTGCGCGTGACCGAGATCCTTAAGACCCTGGGCCTGGTTTCGTAAGGAACGATGCAAATGGAACGGAGGGCGGCGGCCGAGATCATCCTGGGCCTCGGCATTGCCGCCCTCGGTGCCTTCATCCTGTACGAAGCACAGGCGATCCACGTCATCCCGATCTATGCCAAGGTCGGGCCGCGCGACATCCCGATGATGGTCGGCGCGATTCTCGCACTGCTCGGCCTCGCGCTCGCCTGGCAGGGCTGGCGCGGGAAGCCGGCGGCGAACCTCGATCCGCCGGCCGTGATGGATGCGCCGGGCAGCATGCTCGATGCGCCCGGCACCGGAGGCGGGGCCGCGGACTGGATCCCGGTGATCGCCATCGCGGTCGGGCTGATCCAGCAGATTCTCCTGTTCGAGTTCCTCGGCTTCGTGCCGACGGCGGCGATCCTGTTCTTCTGCGTTTCCTTCGGCTTCGGCAGCCGGCGCTACCTGCGCGACGCCATCATCGCGATTGCGCTCGCGGTCGTCGCCT
>DATEOK010000147.1:0-18837 GCA_035274225.1 Dongiaceae bacterium | reverse complement strand
ACAACCTCGCGCTCGCCAGTCGTGGCGCGCGGCCGCTGATCGTCTCCGGCATCGAGCACGAGTCGGTGCTGAAGCCGGCCCAGGCGACGGGTGCGCGGATCCTGCGGGTCCGGCGTAATGGCCAGGTCGATCTCGACGATCTCGCCGATGCGCTCCGCGAAACGGTTCAGCCGGCCTTCGTGTCGATCATGCTGGCGAACAACGAGACCGGGGTGATCCAGCCGGTGCGCGAGGCGGCAGAGGTGGTGCACGCGGCCGGCGGCCTGATGCATTGCGACGCATCGCAGACGCCGGGGCGGATCGCGATTGATATGAGTGCATTGGGTGCCGATCTCCTCAGCCTGTCGGCCCACAAGATGGGCGGTGTGCTGGGCGTTGGCGCTCTGGTGCTGAAGAACGATCTGGCGATCGCGCCGATGCTGATCGGCGGTGGCCAGGAGAAGTATCGGCGCGCCGGAACGGAGAATGTGCCCGCCATCGCCGCCTTCGGCGCGGCGGCGGCGGAAGCACGTACGCTTGCGCATGCGCCGCTGTTATCGGTGTTGCGCGATCGGCTGGAAGCCCAGCTCACCGCATTCGGGTTCGAGGTGCTCGGCAAGGACGCACTGCGGCTGCCCAACACCGCGTGCGTCGCGGTTGCCGGCAAGTCGAGCGAAACGCTGGTGATGGCGCTGGATCTCGCCGGTTATGCAATCAGCGCCGGCTCCGCTTGTTCTTCTGGCAAGGTCAAGCCGAGCCCGGTCGCGCTGGCGATGGGCTATGGCGAGGAGATTGCGAAGTCCGCGATCCGCATCAGTCTCGGCTGGTGGAACAACGAGGCGGAGATCGACGGACTGGTGGCGCGGCTGGCGGATATCGCCGGCCGGAAGATTCATAGTTTGCCAGGCGTGCATTTGCCAGGCATGCAGCCGGCAGCCTGAAGCGAAGGGTGTGCATGAAATGAGTTCACTGCAGGAAATGAAGATCGCGACCGACGGCCAGAACCGTCCGAAGACGCCGATCTATCTCGACTACCAGGCGACGACGCCGACCGATCCGCGCGTGGTGGAGGCGATGCTGCCGTATTTCACGACGCACTTCGGCAACCCGCATTCACGCAACCACAGCTACGGATGGGAAGCCGAGCAGGCGGTCGAGAAGTCGCGCGCCCAGGTCGCCGCGATCATCGGCGCCGACGAGAAGGAGATCATCTTCACCTCCGGCGCGACCGAATCGAACAACCTCGCGCTCAAGGGCGTGGCGCACTTCTACAAGGGCAAGAAGAACCACCTCATCACCGTGGTGACCGAGCACAAGTGCGTGCTCGATTCCTGCCGCCACCTGGAGCTGGAAGGCTTCGAGGTCACCTATCTGCCGGTGAAGCAGAACGGCCTCATCGACCTCGAGCAGCTGAAGGCTGCGATCCGGCCGGAGACCTGCATCGTGTCGGTGATGGCGGTCAACAACGAGATCGGCGTGATCCAGCCGTTGGCCGAGATCGGCAAGATGTGCCGCGAGCGCAAGGTCTATTTCCACACCGATGCGGCCCAGGCCGTCGGCAAGATCCCGCTCAATGTCGATGAGATGAACATCGACCTGATGTCGATCTCCGGCCACAAGATCTATGGGCCGAAGGGCATCGGCGCGCTCTACGTCCGGCGCAAGCCGCGCGTGCGCCTCGAGGCGCTGATCCATGGTGGCGGGCAGGAGCGCGGCATGCGCTCGGGCACGCTGGCGACTCCGCTGTGCGTGGGCCTGGGCGAAGCCTGCGCCATCGCGCAACGCGAAATGGGCGCGGAAGCCGAGCGGCTGAGGGGCCTGCGCGACCGTTTCTACAAGAAGATCAAGGAGCAGCTGCCGGAGGTCTATCTCAACGGCGATCTCGACAGCCGCATCCCGGGCAACCTCAACCTCTCCTTCGCCTACGTGGAAGGCGAGGGGCTGATGATGGGGATCAAGGACCTGGCGGTGTCGTCGGGTTCGGCCTGCACGTCGGCGTCGCTGGAGCCCAGCTACGTGCTGCGCGCGCTCGGCGTCGAAGAGGAACTTGCGCACACCTCGCTGCGCATCGGCCTTGGCCGCTTCACCACCGAGCAGGATGTCGACTATGCAGTCGAGCACATCGCGCAGTCGGTGCAGCGTCTGCGCGCGATGAGCCCGCTGTGGGAGATGGCGCAGGAAGGCATCGATATCAAATCGATCCAGTGGGCGGAACACTGATCTAGGCACTGGCCCCGGATCGATCGAATTAGGAGAGCACACATGGCATACAGCGAAAAACTGCTTGATCACTACGAGAACCCGCGCAACGTCGGCACGCTCGACAAGGGCGACGGCACCGTGGGTACCGGCCTGGTTGGCGCGCCGGCTTGCGGCGACGTGATGAAGCTGCAGATCAAGGTCGGCGCAGACGGCCGCATCGAAGATGCGAAGTTCAAGACCTTCGGCTGCGGCTCGGCGATTGCATCGTCCTCGCTCGCGACCGAGTGGGTCAAGGGCAAGACGCTCGACGAGGCCGAGACGATCAAGAACACCATGATAGCGCAGCATCTGTCGCTGCCGCCGGTGAAGATCCACTGCTCGGTTCTGGCCGAGGACGCGATCAAGGCGGCGATCAAGGATTATCGCGAAAAGCACGGCAAGCCGGCCGAAAAAGCGGCGGAGTAGCGCACAGATCATGGACACCGGAACCAACATCCCGGAGACCGCGCCGGTGACACCGGCGCCTGACGTCAAGCCGAAGCGCAGCCCCCGGCCGCGGCCGGCGGCGATCAACCTCACCGGCGCGGCGGTCGAGCGCGTGAAGGCGCTGCTCGACAAGCGCGGCAAGCCGTCCGCCGGCATCCGCATCGGCGTCAAGACCAAGGGCTGCTCCGGCCTCAGCTATACGCTCGAGTTCGCCGACGAGAAGGGCCCGATGGACGAGGTGGTGCAGCAGGATGGCGTCACGGTCCTGATCGATCCCAAGGCCACGATGTTCGTCCTCGGCACCGAGATGGATTACGTCGAGGAGAAGCTGCAGTCCGGCTTCGTCTTCAAGAACCCGAACGAGAAGGGCCGCTGCGGCTGTGGCGAATCCTTCCACGTCTGATGTCGCAGTGTGATGTCGAACTCAGCCGACTATTCGGGCGCCGCGCGCGCTGGTCTTACGTCGTGCTGGTCCTGCAAGGGACCGGTGACGGCGCAGGCCCTGTTCTGCCACACCTGCGGTGCGGCCCAGCCGCCGGCGCAGCTTGACCACTTCCGCCGGCTCGGGCTCGAGCCGGATTTCGATGTCGACGTCGATATTGTCGAGAAGCGCTATCTCGGCTTCCAGCGCGCCATCCACCCCGACCGCTTCGCCACCAAGCCCGCCAAGGAACGCGCCTTCGCGGAGCGCCAGGCCGTCGCGCTCAACGAGGCCTACGAGACGCTGAAGGATCCACTGCGCCGTGCGGCCTATCTGCTTCGCCTCAACGGCATCGACGCCGCGGTCTCCAAGGACGAAACGGTGCGCGATCCCGACCTGTTGATGGAAGCGATGGAAGCGCGCGAGGCGCTGATGGACGCCAACAGCATCGACAAGGTGGAGAAGCTGCAGGCCAAGGCCGGGGCCGACGCGATTGCAATCCTCTCCGATCTGTCCAAGGCATTCGCGAGCGACGATTTGAAGGCCGCGAATCATCTCACCACGCGCCTCAAGTATCTGCGCAAGTATCTCGAGGAGACGCGCACGCGCCGCATCGCCCTCGAGCAGGCGCAAGGAACGGCATAGATCATGTTGCTGCAGATCCACGAACCGGGCGAGACGCCGGAGCCGCACGCCAAGGAGCGCGGCGTCGCCATCGGCATCGACCTCGGCACCACCAACTCGGTCGTGGCCGTGGTCGACGGCGAGCAGCCCGAGGTGCTGCGCGACGAGCGCGGCGATGGCCTCATCCCGTCGGTTGTTGCGCTGATGCCCGATGGCGTCGTGGTCGGCCGCGATGCCCAGGCCTTGCGCGCGAAGAACCCCGACCGCGTCGTGAGCTCGATCAAGCGCCTGATGGGCCGCGGCGTCCACGACGTGAAGGCGCTGGCCGGCGTGCTGCCCTACAAGATCGCGGCCAGCGGCGATTCCGTCGGCATGGTGCGGCTGGAAGTCGCCGGCCGCTCGGTCACGCCGATCGAGATGTCGGCCGAGATCCTGCGTGCCGTGAAGGCGCGCGCCGAGCAGTCGCTGGGCCAGGACATCGACCAGGCGGTGGTCACCGTGCCCGCCTATTTCGATGACGCCGCCCGCAGCGCAACCAAGGATGCAGCCAAGCTCGCCGGCCTCGAAGTGCTGCGCCTGGTGAACGAGCCGACCGCCGCCGCGTTGGCCTACGGCCTCGATAGCGGCGCGGAAGGTGTCTACGCGATCTACGACCTTGGCGGCGGCACCTTCGACATCTCGCTGCTGCGCCTGCAGAAGGGCGTATTCCAGGTGCTGGCGACCGGCGGCGATTCCGCTTTGGGCGGCGATGACTTCGATCACGCTTTGGCGGAATGGGCATATACGCAAAGCAGTGTCACTGGCCTCGATCAGGCCGGCGCGACCTCCTTGCTGCTGGCGGCGCGGGCGGCCAAGGAAGCGCTGACCGGCGCGGACCAGGCGACCCTGCGTGCCGAGCTTGGCGGCCGTGAAATCGCTCAGCCCATCACGCGCAAAGCCTTCGAGGCGATGATCGAGCCGCTGATCCAGCGCACCATGCGCGCCTGCCGCCAGGTGCTGGACGATGCGCAGGTCACGCAGAAAGACATCGAGGGTGTCGTGCTGGTCGGCGGTTCGACCCGCGTGCCGTTGGTGCGGCGGCAGGTGGAGAAATTCTTCGGTCGCGCGCCGCTGGCCGACATCAACCCAGATGAAGTTGTCGCCGTCGGCGCTGCGCTGCAGGCCAAGGCTCTGACCCGCGGCAGCGATACGCTGCTGCTCGACGTCATCCCGCTGTCCCTCGGCATCGAGACCATGGGCGGCATTGTCGAGAAGGTGATCGACCGCAACACGCCGATCCCGGTCGCCAAGGCGCAGGAGTTCACCACCTATCAGGACGGCCAAACCGGAATGCTGGTCCATGTGGTGCAGGGCGAGCGCGAGACAGTCGATGCCTGCCGCTCCCTCGGCCGGTTCGAGCTGCTCGGCATCCCGCCGATGGTGGCGGGCGCCGCGCGCATCCAGGTGACGTTCGCGGTCGATGCCGACGGCCTGCTCACCGTTTCGGCCACGGAGAAGACCACCGGCATTCGAGCCGAAATTGCGGTGAAGCCGAGCTATGGCCTGACCGAGGCCGAAATGGCCGACATGCTGCGCGACAGCCTCACCCACGCCCGCGAGGACATGGAGCAGCGCCTGCTGATCGAGGCGCGGGTTGAGGCGGAGCGGGTGCTGCTGGCGTTGGGCGCCGCCCTGGCCGCCGACGGTGCGCTGCTGTCCCCTGAGGAGCGCGGCGGGATCGATTCAGCAATCGCTAAGCTTCGCCACGCCATAAAGGGCGAGGACCGCGATCTCATCAATGCGGCGGTGGAGGGGCTGGATCACGCGACCCATGCCTTTGCCCAGCGCCGGATGGACCGGGCGGTGGCCATGGCGCTTAGAGGCCATTCCCTTGACGAGGTTGAGGCTAGTATGGCAACAGACCCGGCCTCGCAGGTGGCCGGGCGCCCTGGCCCAAACCATTGAAATTGCGGATTTCCTAACGGAGTTAAGTCGATGCCCAAGATGACCTTCATCAACCCCGATGGCACGCGCCTCGATGTCGAGGCGCCGGTCGGGCTATCGGTGCTGGAAATCGCGCATCGCAACAACATCAGCCTGGAAGGCGCCTGCGAGGGCTCGCTGGCCTGTTCGACTTGCCACGTGATCGTCGATCCGGAATGGTACGACGTGCTGCAGACCGCGACCGAGGACGAGGAGGACATGCTCGATCTCGCCTTCGGCCTCACCCACACCTCGCGCCTGGGCTGCCAGATCAAGATGACGGAAGAGCTGGACGGCCTCACCGTCAGCCTGCCGAGCGCGACGCGCAACATGATGGTCGACAAGTAGCGGCGGACGGAAAGATCGGAGCTGGACGGACGATATGGCGAAGAAGTTGCGCTGGACCGACGTCCACGATATCGCGATCGAACTGGAAGAGGCGCGGCCCGACGTCGACGTCGTCAACCTGCGATTCACCGACCTGTGGAAGTGGGTGCAGGAGATTCCGGATTTTGCCGACGATCCGAACAAGTCCAACGAGAAGATTCTCGAGGCCATCCAGGCCGCGTGGATCGAGGAGCGCGGGTGAGCGAGACGTCTCTGACCACCCAGGCTCAAACTCCTCTCACTGAAAAGATTGCGGGCGAAGCGCTCGAGGCGGGTCTGCGCAAGACGGTGCAGTTCCCGCGCACCGGTTCGCTGTTCCACGCCATCCTGGCGCGGCCGTGGATCGATCCGTTCTGCCTCTGGGGCTTGAAGCGCGCTCTGCCGGCGTCGCGCGCCTGGGCCGCCGCGGGAGCGAGCAGCACGTCGCTCGAAGGATTCGCGCGCCAGCTCGGCCTGTTCGGCCTGCCGCCGCGGCTGCGCACCAAGCTCAACACGACGCACCGCCTGCGCTTGCTGTCCAAGGCGGCGCAGACGCGCTGGGCCGAGATGGCGTTCGAGGGTGCGGACGGCGACCTCGCCGCGGCCGAGCGCGAGCGGCGCCTGACCGCGCAAGCCTACATGGCCAACCGGTTCCGCTATCTCTCCTTTGCGAAGAAGTACCACGTCTCCCCCGTGCGCTATCGCACGCCCAAGCCGGACTTTGCGATCGAGGCGCTGAGCCAGGTGCTGGCCGATCCCGACGCCCTGTTCGTGACGCCCGAGACTTTGCCGACGATCGAACGCAGCAAGAGCGTCGATCATGGCGACGTCATCGAATACTGGCTGCGGTTCGAGAGCGAGGGCGTCGGCGACGATCCGGCCGACACCTGCTACGCCCACATCTACGAGCCGAAGCAGCACGCCGCCAATCTGCCGAGCTTCTTCTTCGCCCACGGCCTTGCCATGGAAACGGAGATGATGGTCGATGGCCCCCGCAGCTTCCTCAACATGGCGCGCGTCGGCATGCGCATCGTGCTGCCGGACGGCCCGGGGCATAACCGCCGCTGCAAGACAGGCTACTATGGCGGCGAAAGCTTCCTGATCGAGCCGCCGATCTCCGGCATCCAGCATTTCGTGCGCGCCGCGCGCGAATACGCGGCGCTGATCGCCTGGTGCCGTGCGCAAGGTCCAGGCAAGGTCTCGCTCGGCGGCATCTCGCTCGGCGCGCTGACCGCGCAGGTGACGGCCAGCCGCTGGCGCTACTGGCCGGCGGAGTGCAAGCCGGACGCGGTGTTCCTGATGACCTCGACCGCGCGCATCAGCGCGCTGCCGCTGGAATCTTCGCTCGGCCACATCGCGGACATCGACAACGAGGTGCGCCGCCATGGCTGGCGGCCTGAGCATT
This sequence comes from Dongiaceae bacterium, assembly GCA_035274225.1. Taxonomy (GTDB): domain Bacteria; phylum Pseudomonadota; class Alphaproteobacteria; order Dongiales; family Dongiaceae; genus Dongia_A. The sequence goes on along the minus strand of DATEOK010000147.1, from coordinate 11,392 downwards.
TCCAGGTGCTGGAGCCGATCACCGACGCCGGCGCAGAGCCGCCGCTCGACCCGGCCAACATCGTGCTGATGATCGGCAAGCGGGACGACGTGACGCCCGCCGCCGGCGGCCACCAGCTGGCGGGTCAGTGGCGCGTCCCCAAGGACAACCTGTTCGTGCGCGACCGCGGCCACTTCTCCGCCGCGATCGGCCTCGGCGTCGACCCGTCCCCCTATGCACGGATGTTCGACATCCTAACCCGTTGAATTTGCGGCTGAGTTGGCCCATATGGGCGGGCAGGGTAGGATGCGCTCCATATCTGTCATCCCGGGCGGGCCGCGAAAGCGGCATGACCCGGGACCCATGGGGCGACTGCCGCCGCGCTGAAGGATCGTATGGGTCCCGGCTCGCGCTTCGCTTGGCCGGGATGACAGTTGAGTAGCGTTTGAAGGAGCAACACGCACGATCATGAACTCGCTCGGTTTCAACAAGCGGCCGGAGGATACGCGCGTGGTCGTCGCCATGTCGGGCGGCGTCGACAGCACGGTCACGGCTGCGTTGCTGAAGCGCGAGGGCTATGACGTGGTCGGCATCACCCTGCAGCTCTACGACCACGGCCTGACCGTGGGCAAGAAGGGCGCCTGCTGCGCGGGGCAGGACATCTACGACGCGCGCATGGCGGCCGACAAGATCGGCATCGCGCACTACGTGCTGGACTATGAGAGTCGCTTCTCCGACGCCGTGATGCAGGACTTCGCCGACTCCTACCTCGCCGGCGAGACGCCGATCCCCTGCGTGCGCTGCAATCAGCGGGTTAAGTTCCGCGACCTGCTCACCCAGTCGCGCGAGCTCGGCGCCGAGGCGCTGGCGACCGGCCACTATGTGAAGCGCGTCGTCGGCGCGCGCGGCGCGGAGTTGCATCGCGGCGCTGACCCACGCCGCGACCAGAGCTATTTCCTGTTCGCGACCACGCCGGAGCAGCTCGACTACTTGCGCTTCCCCTTGGGCGACCTGCCGAAGACCGAGACGCGCGCCATCGCCGCCGAGTTCGAGCTGGCGGTCGCGGACAAGCCGGACAGCCAGGACATCTGCTTCGTGCCCACGGGCGGCTACGCCAAGGTGGTGGAGCGCCTGCGGCCCGGCGCCGCCGAGCCCGGAGAGCTGGTGCACATGGACGGCCGCGTGCTGGGCCGGCATGACGGCCTCATCAACTTCACCGTGGGCCAGCGCAAGGGCCTCGGCCTCGGCGACCTCAACGAGAACGGCCAGCCGCTCTACGTCGTGCGCCTGGAGCCGGAGACGCGGCGGGTGTTCGTCGGCCCCAAGGCGGCGCTGGCGAAGTCGAGCGTCGCCTTGCGCGAGGTCAACTGGCTGGGCCGCGCCGGCGAAGCGACCGACAATGTCGAGGTCGAGGTCAAGCTGCGCTCGATGACCGAGCCGAAGCCGGCGATCGTCTCGCTGCTGCCCGGCGGCCATGCCCGCGTCTCGCTCCGAGAGCCGCAGTTCGGCATCGCGCCCGGCCAGGCCTGCGTCATCTACCAGGGCAGCCGCGTGCTCGGCGGCGGCTGGATCGAGCGGGAACGGACGGCACAAGCGGCGTAGGGGGAACGACCATGGATCTCACCGGACTGACCGAAGAGCTGCGCAAGCGCGCGGGCCAGAACGTGAAGCTCGGCTACAAGGTGAAATTTGTCCTCGGCGACGACGAAGGCATCATCTTCTGGGACGGCACCGAGCATCCGCCGGCGATCGACAACGAGGACAAGGCGGACGCCACCACCACGATCCGAATCTCTCCTGAGAACCTGGAGAAGCTGATGGCCGGTGGCCTCGACCCGACGCTCGCCTACATGACCGGCAAGCTGAAGGTCGAGGGCAGCATGGGCGTGGCCCTGAAACTAACCGCCATGTTCGCGGATTAGGGCGCAAGATCAAAGGCTTGCGCTATCCTTGACGACGCGGACCGCAGCCGTTATACGCTTGCCTCCGCATTGCGGCCGGCCCTCTAAGCCGGCCCACGGTGGCGCCGTAGCTCAGGGGTAGAGCAGGGGAATCATAATCCCTGTGTCGCTGGTTCAAATCCGGCCGGCGCTACCAACTTTCCTTCACGACGAACCACTCACCTCGCCCGCTGCGACGACACGCGCTGCGCGCGCTGCACGGCCTTCTTGTCGATCGCCGATACCAGGGCTCTGATGTCCCGCTCATCGAAAACAGCATCAGGCGCAAATCGCCATGCCCGCGGTGGCCTGCTCGGGAACGCGTATCCGCTGTTCGCCTCCAGCTGACGGAACAGAGGATGATCGTCCGCGATCGACAGGGTCTGAAGGCGCTTCGCAATCAACTCGGACGCTGCCAGCACGTTGGGCTTTTGCCGCTCCCAAAAGCGCAGCACGGAACGGATGATGGCGCGGCGTTGCACGGGCAGCATCTCGACATGCCTCATGTTGATCGCTCGGATCAATTCGGTCTGCTCGATGACCGAAACATTGGCGAGGTAGCGATGTTTCAGTCCGGCAATCCCGAAGAGCTCATGGAATGCGTAGGCGGCAATATCCTGACCGGATTCCAGCGCCTGATCCATGGAACTGACGACCACGGCTTGCCGGCCGAATGCGCCTGACCAGCGAGCGATCGGCCTTGCCACATCGAGCGGATGCCCCGGCGCGGGGGCGGCCAATTGAGCCTCGACGTAGGTTGGCAGCGCGGCCGGCGAACCGTGGCGGACGGCTTGCTGCCAGAGCGAGGCCAGACGATCCGCCCACCGGCGGATCCCGACATAGATCGTATAGTCCGGGTTGCTGAGCCGGCGATCGAGCACGTCCTTCAGCGCCGCGATGCCCTCGGCGGCGGCGTTCTGGAAATTCTCCGACGAGATCAACACCGTTCGTGCGTCCTCAGTCAGCGGCTCGATTTCGCGCCACCGTTCCTCGATGGCGGCTCGGTCGTTGCGGGCCACGGCATTGGCGAGCCGATGATCGACCGGCGGCTTGCGCCCGGGCGGCAGCAGGAACGAGATGCCATGCCGGGCCAGCAAGTCCCGCTCGCCGTCAAACGCCTGTTGCAGTGAAGAGGTGCCGGTCTTGGTCAGGCCGATATGGATGACTGCGCGCATGGGCCGGGTCTTAGCACGCGGTTTCGGCGTTCGGCTACGGCCCGTCGCCGTTTCGCCGACTTGGGTGGGAAGGGCCGCATCTTGACGATTGCCGGATTGGCATGCGTCGACTATTCAGTATGCGATACGACATCCCGGCCGATTGCGATCGGCCGGCGGGTTCGTCGCTCCGGGGCTTGGCCTGTCCATGTGGGGATGGAAATGGAGTTGCGGATTGTAGGGGACAGTTTCTTTGCGTTCGATCCCGCGCGCGATGTCGACGCGCTGCTGCCGCGTATTCACTCCGCGAAGATCCCGGTTGTCCTGAAATACTGGCTCAGCCTGCGCAAGGGCGAGGCGCTGCCGGCCAGCACCGATATCGACCCGGCGGCGATCAAGAGCGCTCTGCCGCATGTCATGATCACCGGCATTTCCTATGATCCGTTCCGCGTGCTCTATCGTCTGGTGGGAACGGAGATCGTACGCTGGGCGCGGTTCGACTTCACCAACCGTTATGCGGACGAGTTGATCTTCCAGGACGACGGCCGCGATTGGACCGACTACTACCGGGCGGTGGTGGAGGCACGCCAGCCGGCCTTCGGCATCACCGACTGGGCCGAGTCGGAAGGGCCGCCCTATTGGGCCGAATTCCTGATCTGCCCGCTGTCCGACGACGGCAAGACCATCAACCGCTGCATCGCGATCGAGGACTACAAGATCATGAACGTCCTGGAGGTCGAGGCGCGCCAGCCGGTCAGCGAGCGGAAAAATCAGGACACGGCTTCGGACGAAGCCAAGGCGCGATTGGCGTTGGTGCCCGAAGACGAAGCGGGCTCCAACGGTCGATGAAGCGGCTTGGCCTGCTTCTGTGCCGGCAGGCCTGGCGCCTGCTCGAAGCGAGCTAAGTCCGCGCGCCTATATCGAATGGCCTGCGGCATTTGCATCCTAAATCGATCTCTCCATGGGTAAGTCAAGCTTAAGGCTGGCCGGGTATGGTCGAGCGATGGATTCGCAGTGGCGCATTGCGCGTGACACGTTTCTCGTCTTCGACCCTGACCGCGAGTTGCAAGATATGCTCGCGCGCATCCGCTCGCCGAAGATCGCACGGGTGCTGCGCTACTGGCATGGCCTGCGCGGCGGCCGCGAGTTTCCCGCGCATGTCGAGGTCGATCCGGTCGAGATCAAGTCGACCTTGCCGCACATCATGATCGCCGGCATCTCCTATGAACCGTTCCGCGTGCTTTACCGGCTGGTGGGGACCGAGATCGTGCATTGGGCCGGCCGTGACTTCACCAACCGCTTCGCGGACGAGCTGATGTTCGACGATGACGGGCAGGATTGGACCAACTATTACCGCGCCGCGATCGATGCCCGGAGGCCGGCCTACGGCCTTGCCGACTGGGTGGTCGAGAGTCGCGTCCCGCTCTGGGTCGAATCCCTGATCTGCCCGCTTTCGAGCGATGGCCGCACCATCGACCGCTGCCTGGCGATCGAGGACTACGAGCCGATGAACGCGCTCGATATCGAGGCGCTGCCGCCGGTGTGGGAGCGCGACGGCGCGCCGGTCAAGAAGGCCTCCGAGTAGGGCTGGTCAAGGCTAGCGCTTCTGCCGCAGTACCCAGCCGAGGATCATCGCAAAGATACCGCTGGCGAAGCCGAACGCGTTGATCAGCGCGTTGCCGAGATCCGGCATCTCGGGTTGCGGCGCCTCCGCGAGCACGCCCCACGCGATCGCGCCAGCGAGGCCGAGGGCGCCTATGGGCAGCAAGATGTTTCCGCTCCAGCGCCAGCGGCGCACCACCGCCTGGTGGCGCGCTTCTGTGACGACGAGGTCGTCGCAGGCGGCCCGGCGAACCGCGCGGCGCAGCGACCATAGTCCGGCCACCAGCACGAGCGTGATGCCGACGAGCACGACCGGCAGCGCCATGAACATGGTCGGTACGGTGACATTCTTGGTCCGCAGATACTCGCTCAAGATCGGCAGCATGCCGGTGTCGTAGAGCGCGTGCGCTCCCGCCGCGACCAGATAGCCGATGATGAGCAGGTGCCAGTGTCGCCAGCCATGCGCGACGAAGCGCATCAGGAACAAGCCGAAGATCATCGAGAGCAGCGTGTGCGTGAGCGTCGCCAGGAAGCCGCGGCCGAACGCCATCAGCATGGCGTGCTGGCCGAATGCGGTGGCGTAGCCCTGGTTCTCGATGATTGCGAATCCGACCGCGCAGTAGAGCGTCGCCTGGAATGCCTGCGCCGGCGTCACCCGGCGCCAGAACGGCGCCAGCGCGAGCAGCGCTGCGACCGCCTTGGTCAGCTCTTCCGGCAGCCCGACCCGGAAGACCGCGAAGATGAAGGCGCTCGGGATGGTGGTCAGACCGTCGAAGCTGTCGAGGCCGGTTCCGACGAAGTGCCGGAGCAGGACGCTCAGCACATAGGTGCAGATGGCGCCAGCCACCACCGCCGCCGCCACCAGCGGCCACGGGGCAGGGCGCGGGAACAGGTATTGGTACAGCAGGACGAACAGGGCGGCGCAGAACAGCACCGCGGCTATTGCTGGTACCGGAGGCAGGCTCATGGACGGTCCATCGGCAGATTCCCTCCTGCCATCGGTACAGGCAATTGGTCTCCAGAGGATTAACGCCCGGAAATGCCGGTTTGGCGGGCCTCAGCGCGCCGGCTTTCGGCCCGAAACGGAGGTTTCCGTCACCCCCAGCTTGATGTCCGTCAGGCCGAATTCCTCGAACCACTGGACCACCTCGTCCGGCGCATGGACGCCGTGATAGACCGGCGTATAACCGTCGAACAGCGCCAGGACCGCGCGCTCCAACGTGGGATGGTCGAAGCGCGACGGCATCAGCGCGGAGATCGACCGGAACAACGGGTTCTCCGGTTGCGCCCGATGCCACCGGACAAGCCATTCGCACCAGTCGTGGAATGCGCCGTGCGGCAAGGCCGATGTCATCGGGATCCACTGCTTGCGCCGCGTGAACTTCAGCGAATAAAGCCAGATGGTCAGCATGCCGCCGTCCTTCAGCAGCGGCACAAGCTTGCGTGTGTATTCCTTGGTGTCCGGCGTGTGATGCAGCACGCCGATCGAGCTGATGATGTCGAAGCTGTTCGGCTTAAAGGGCAGGTTGCCGATGTTGGCCTGCAGGACCACGGCATTCTCGAACCGCCGCAGGTTTCCATAGGCCACGTCGACGCTGGTGCTGAGGTCGACGCCGACGACCTCGGCGCCCCATTGCGCGAGCACTTCCGAATGGCGGCCGGTGCCGACGCCGGCATCGAGCAGCAGCTTGCCCTTGACCAGCTCGGGCGTGAGGGACGCCTTGTCGACCAGCTCGACCGTGGTGAAGGTGGCATTCTGCGCGCTGTCGAGCTGCGTCGCCTGATAGGCGTCCCACTGGAACGAGAAGGAGCCAGCATAATTGTCGTGCGGCACGAACCGCGGAACATGATTGACGACCGGCGCTGACCGGCCGTCGGCGAACGCCAGCTGCGCGGCGTCGGCCTGGAGCAGGCCCGGCGCCAGACGATCGCGGAACAACGCTTGCAGTGGCGCCGAAATCCGTTTGCCGAACGCCTGCTCTAGACCGGCGGCCAGGGCTGCATCAGCTGCCATGCGAAGCCCGCTTCAGCTCGGCCTGCCGCATGCCATCCACCGTCCGGACCGTCAGCTCATGCTCGCGCGTCACCGCGTCGTCCGAGAGGATGTGCGACAGAGTGTTCGCCGCATCGTCGTCAAGCGCCAGGCCGAAGCCGCCCTCGGCCAATGGTGCCGTGACGAGCCGCGCCATCGTTGCGATCCATTTTTCCAGGGCCGCCGTGCCCCCGAATTCAGCCAGCAGCATGGCCCTGATGATGCTGAGCCTGCCGAACCGCACAGCGAGCCGGCCGGTTGTCGCATGATCCAACGAGAGGAACAGCCCGCCCGGACCTTCGATGGCAAGCGACAGCAGGCGCATGTCCGCGGCTGGCGACAGGTCGACGCGTCCGCGCGCCGACCATTGTTCAGGTGGGGCCGCGATGGGCGCCATCGCGACGACCTCGAAGTCCCACTGGCCGGCGGCGCCGGCGACCGGGCGAGCCGAAAGCGATCGCGCCGCAATGCGCATGGTCTTTTCCTGATCGATCGCGAGGCACACGTCGGAGAGGACGGCATCGGGCCCCGATCCGGACAAGGCGCCATACTCGAAATATCCCGGCCACAGGATCGGCAGCATCTCGAACAGCTGCGCCGCGCCGGTGGTGGTCGCCGTCTTCCGCCAGCCCATCAGGCGGCCGAAGATCGCCGGATCGGTCGTCACGGTGTGGAGCGCGGTGTATTTGCGGCCGTTGGTCAGCGGCGAACTGTTGTCTGACGTCGAGAAGTGAATGGCGTTGCCGGCGTGGGCGTATCGGCCGAGACCTTCGGTCGCGATCGACTTGCCGTCCCGGGCATGCCAGCGGGGCAGCGACTTGCCGTCCTCGAGCAGCACGATGGTCGAGGATGCCGAATCGTCCGGCAGATCATCATTGATGGTGAAGACGTAGCGGTGCCCTTCGGCATGGCGCAGGTTGTGCAGTCCGATCGAACGAGGCACGTTGCGCAGGCAGTTCAGCAACTGCCGGAGCACCACGCCCGGCCTTTGATGCGCGGCCGGATTGCCAGCAAGATGGCAAAGCAGGGCGGCGCTGCATCCGACGATATTGAAGATCGAGCCCATGCATCACCATACACAAGCTTCGCCGCGAGTCTCTAGGCCTTCTCCGCCGTGCCCGGCGCGCGCATCGCGCCTGCGATCTCGGCCGCCACCAGCTCCTGCAGCTGCCACATCCTGCGATCGTGAATGCCGTGCTCCTCCAGTTTCACGACCGTTTGATAGAGATACATGGCGCAGGAGCCCATGTGGCCGGCGGCACAGGCGAGGATCCGCGCGACCTCTGTGGGCGCCCGCTTGCCGGAATAGTCGTTGCCGCGCGGGCCGGCATAGAACGCCAGGGCCTTCACCGTGCCGGCATCGGTTCGCACGTTGATCCAGCGTGTCGCCGCCACGTCTTCGCGGTAGCCGAGCTCGCGCCGCAGCAGGCGGCGCAGCTGGTCGTGATGGCCGTTGTCGGGCAGGCGATAGACCACGCCCTCGCAGCATCCGCCGCGATCCAGCGCCAGCATAAGCCCGGGCACCTCCGGCGTGCCGCGCCAGGATTTCAGCTCCAGGCAGAACGAGCGATGCCAGCCGTAGGCGGTGCCGCGCCGGTGCTCGATCGACGTGAACTCCGGCTTCCAGATCAGCGAACCGTAGGCAAACAGCCAGAAGGTGGTCGGGCTGTATTGCTGGAGCAGCGCCTCGGCGATGCCGTCATAATCCCCGTCCTCGAGGCGCGTGAGGCCCGGTTCGGGCGAGGTATCGCGCTCCATGCGCTCGACCCGCGCCACCAGCTCGGCGGTCAGGGTCATGCGCCGTTTCATGCCGTCCATCGAGTGCTCATCCGTACGACGCGCGCAAGGGGTCACGATTGCATTGCGTGCTCGCGAGCGCAATGGTTCTCCGGCTAGCACAACGGTGGTGAAGGCGCGAAATCCCCCTAACTTCGAAGGGCTGCTGCGATGGCGTCGAACGCCGCCAGCAAGAGATAATCGATGCCCTCGTCGAGCGGTTGCGGCTGGGAGGACAGCTTTGCAATCACCATCTCCGCCGCGGGATCGATGTAGATCCACTGGCCGTGGATGCCGATGGCACAATACGCTCCAGTCGCATTGCCGATCATGTACCACTGGCTGCGATAGCGGCCGTTGGGCAGGAACTTTGCCGCGGTCGGCTGTGCCAGCCATGCCTTCTGGTCGCCGTTGCCGAGAATGTCCTCGATCCACCGGCGCGGCACGATCTGCTCCCCGCCGGCACGGCCGACGTTGCGCACCATCTCGCCGAAGCGCGCCAGGTCGCGCAGCACAACACAGATTCCGCCGGCGGAGCGCGCCGCGCCAAGCTTGTCCACCGTGATATGGGCATCTGCCTCGGCGCCGAGCTTCTTCCAGATGAGGTCACTCAGCAGCCGCGCATAGGGCGCGCCGCCGGCGCGCTCCAGGATCCAGCCCAGCAGATCGGAATTGGGCGACACGTAGTGGAACTTGGCACCGTGCGGGTTCTCGTCCGGCCCGAGAGTGACGAGGAAGCTGTGGAGGTCGCCGGCTAGTGCTGGATTGGCGACCGGGTTCCAGCCCGTCGCCGCGCGATAGCGTGCGAAGTCGCCGGTGGTGTCGAGGTAGTTTTCGACAAACGAGATGCCGACGCTCATGTCCAGCACGTGGCGCACCGTGCAGTCGCCATAGACCGAGCCGGCAGCTTCTGGGATGTAGCGCGTGACCGGCGCGTCGGGATCGAGCTGGCCGCGCTCGACCAGGATGCCGGCGAGGATGCCGGTGATCGATTTGCTGACCGAGAATACGATATGCGGATCGGTCGCCGTCAGGCCGTTGCCGTACCATTCGTAGGCCAGCCTGCCCTTGTGCAGCACCACGAAACCGTCGGTCGCGGTGTGCGGCAGCATGCGCCCAATCGTCCAGGCCGTCCCGTCGGGAGCCGTGAACGCGAGATCGGCGAGCTTGCCCGGCGCCTGCGACCAGGCCGAGACGCGCGCCGGATCGTGCGCGATGCGCGCCACCGGCAGCAGCTCCGCGATGTGATGGAAGGCGTAGCAATTCCACGGCGGCAGGCGCCAATTCGCCAGCGTGACGCCGGTTCCTTGCGTTGCGTCGTTCAAGATGGCTGCACTCCTGTTTTCTCGCGCTTCAGACCAACCCCGACATAGTGATGCAACAACTGCGGGTTGGCCCGCAACATATCGGGCGTTGCAATATCGCAGCTGCGCCCGTTCTCGATGAACAGGATGCGGTCGGCGACGTTCAGCGCCGCCTCCACCCGCTGCTCGACCAGGATGGTGGCGACGCCCTGGGACTTCAGCTGCCGGACGGTATTGAGGATGGTGGCGATGGCGCTCGGCATCAAGCCCTCGGTCGGCTCATCCAGCAGCAGCGCCTTCGGCTCCAGGCACAGGGCGCGGGCGGTCGCCAGCATCTGCTGCTCGCCGCCGCTGAGTGTGCCGGCGCGTTGGCGCATCCGCTGCTGCAGCACCGGGAACAGAGCGAGCACGCGGTCCAGGGTCTCCGTCCCGCGGTTGCGTGTCATCAGGCCGACTTGCAGGTTCTCCTCCACCGTCAGGTCCGAGAACAGCCGCCGGCCCTGCGGGCAATAACCAATCCCTTGCTTGGGCACCGCGTGGGCGGGCAGGGCGGCGAGGTCGGTGCCGTCCAGCACGACGCGGCCGGAGCGCGGGCGCACCAGGCCCATGATCGCCTTCAGCAACGTGGTCTTGCCGGCGCCGTTGCGGCCGAGCAGGCACAGCACCTCGCCCGGATTGAGCTCGAGCGCGAAGTCGCGCAGCACATGCACGTTGCCGTAGAAGCAGTTGAGGCTTTCGACCCGCAGCATCATGCCCCCAGATAGGCCTGCTGGACGGCGGCATTGGCGGTGATCTCAGCCGGCGTGCCTTCGGCCAGGATCGCGCCGTTGTTCATGACCGTGATGCGCTGCGCCAGCTCCATCACCACGTCCATGTTGTGCTCGATCAACAGGATGGTGGCGTCGGCCGCGATCTCGCGCACCAGCTTGCAGAAGTTGGTGATTTCCGCTTCCGAGAGGCCTTGGGTCGGCTCGTCGAGCACGAGAAGCCTTGGCTTCAACGCCAGGTTCATGGCGACCTCCAGCAGGCGTTGGTGACCGTAGGGCAGGTTGGCCGCCGGCGTGTCGTGGCGCTCGTGCAGTTCCACCCGCTCCAGTGCCTTCGCGACGGAAGCGGCGAGGGTCGCCTGATCGACGGCGTGCCACGGCGCCTTGCCCAGCGTCAGCGCGCGCTGGGCCGCCAGCGCCACATTCTCGAAGCAGGAGAGATTGCGGAACACACTGGTGATCTGGAAGGTGTAGACGATGCCGCGCGCCACCCGCTGCCACGGCGGCAGGCGCGTGATATCCGCGCCGATGAACCGGATCGTGCCGTCGCTCGGCGCCACGCGGCCGCAGATCATGCTGACCAGGGTGGTCTTGCCGGCGCCGTTCGGTCCGATGACGGCACGGATCTCGCCAGGCTCCAGGCGGAAATCGACCTTGTCCACGGCGGTGAGGCCGCCAAAGCGCCTGGTCAGCCCGTTGGTTTCGAGGAAGCTCACGGCAGCCACCTGAGGCGCTTCTCGCGCAGGGTGCCGAGGATGCCCTTGGGGAAGAACAGGGTGAGCAGCACCAGCGCCGCGCCAACCACGATGCGGTAGCTTTGCGTCACTTCGCTCGTCCA
>DATEOK010000146.1:0-9903 GCA_035274225.1 Dongiaceae bacterium | reverse complement strand
TCGATCCTCCCCCATGCTGGGGGAGGAGGAATGCGCCGTGCTATTGCGCCACCGCCATCGCGCTCGCGGCCGTCATGAAGTCCTGATAGAGCCGCCGCGCGCAGTCCTTGAACGTCGGCATCAGCGGCTTTGCCTCGTCCGCCATGCGCTGCAGCGCTCCGGCGCCGTGCGTCTTCTCGAGCGCCGCGGCATATTCCGGCACGCAGCCCCAGGCGGTGATCGTGTTGTCTTCCAGCTCCACGTGATACTGCGCGCTCCAGGCGCGGTCGCCGACCCGCATCGCCTGCACGCGGCAAGCGGGCGAGGAGGCCAGCACCACGGCATCCTCGGGCGGCTGCGCCACGCGCACGCCATGCCATTGCAGCGCCTTGGCGTTGTGCGGCTGGCGCGCGAACACTGGATCGCGCTTGCCCTCTTCGGTCAGCGAGACCTCCATGATGCCGACCTCGGGCGGCCGCTGCGGCCCGCAGGTGCCGCCGACCGAATCCGCCAGCAGCTGATGGCCGAGGCAGATACCGAGGAATGGCCGCTTGAGATCGCGCACCCATTGCCGGATCGCGCGCTTCTCGGGGATGAGCCAGGGATTATCCTCGACATCCCACACATCCATCGGCCCGCCCATCACCCACAGCGCGTCATAGGCGCGAAGGTCGGGAATCGGCTGGCCCTCGTCGAGCTCGACCGCATCCCAGCGGACGCCGTCCTGTTTCAGGAAGTCCCGGAAGATGCCCGGATGCTCGATCGCGATGTGCTGGAACACCAGGAGGCGCATGGGTCGGAGCCCCGAATCGGATGGAGGGAAGCCGTGGATATCACACTTTCCGGCTTCCGGCCCCCGACTTCTCCGAAGGTCAGGCCTTCGCTTTGGTGCGGTAGATGATGGCCATTGTGCCGCCCTTGACGAACGGCAGCATCACCATGCTCAGCACCAACGTCAGGCTGCACCAGATCACCGCGTGCACCCAATCCGGATACGGCATGTACGGCCACAGCAGCAGATATAGGCTGATGACCAGATGCCCGACGATGAAGAGGGTGAAATAGGGCGGCGCATCGTCCGAGCGTAGGGGCTCGAACGCCATCTTGCAGGCCTCGCAGGCCTCGCGCACGGACAGATAGCCGGCAAACATCCGTCCCTGGCCGCACCGCGGGCACAGGCGCCGCAAGCCCCGCCCGAAGACGGCGAGGGCGCTGGCGTTCGAGGTGGAGTGTGTGATCATGGCTCTACAGATAAGTCTCTCCGGACCGCTCGGCAATGCGCCAACCTGCCGCAACTGCCGCGCTACATCCGCTCCAGCTGATCCTGGAACTTCAGCCGAGCCTTGTCGTAGTTCTCGGCCCACCAGGTGCTGCTGATGATCGCCTGCTGCTGCAGGTTCTGCGGCTGGGTCGGGTCGATCGGCCGCAGGTTCTCCGGCATCGCCGCGGTGGCGGCGGGATTCGACGGGCCGAGGCCGCGCAGCCGCGTCAGCTCCAGCTGGCGCTTGGGCTGCTGCATGGCCGCCAGGAAATCGAACGCCGCATTGCCGCCCGGGTTCTTCTTCGGCACCACCCACATGCCGGGGCACAGCAGGCCTTCCTCGAAGGTCCAGGCGACCTTGCCCTCGCTCTCGGCGCCCAGCTGCGCGGCGCGGCTGTGCCACATGCAGGCCATGTTGATCGAGCCGTCGAGCAGCATCTGGCGCACGTGGTCGCCGCTCTCCCACACGGTGAGGTCGTCGCCCAGCTGCGCCAGCTTCGCCACCGCTGCATCGATGTCGAGGGGATAGACCTTGTCGCGCGGCGCGCCGGCCGCCATCGCCGCTGCCTCGAAGCCGCCGATCATCCAGCGCCATACCGCGCGCCGGCCAGGGAAGGTGCGGCGGTCGAAGAAGTCCTTCCAGTTCAGCGGCGGACGGGTCGGGTAGGCGGCGGCGTTGTAGGCCAGCACGAAGGAATAGGTGTAGCCGGCGATCGCGTGCTCGAGTGCGAACGGCTCCATCACCTGGTCGCGCTTCACCTTCTTGTAGTCAATGATGCTGAGCACCCCGGCATTGGCGAGGCGCACCGCAACATAGCCGTCTACGTCGCACAGGTCCCAATCGACCTGGCTCTGGTCGACCATCGCTTTGATCTTGCCTTCGGACGGGCCGGCGCCGTCGAACAGCACGCGCGTGCCGGTCTCGTTGGTGAAGGGCTTGGCGAAGGCGTTGGTGAGATCCTTGATCTCGCCCGCGCCCCAGGTCGCGACCGTCAGCTCCGTCGCCGCCGCCTTGGCCTCGCGCGGATAGGCATTGATCAAGGCCGCCGAGCCGGCGGCACCCAGGAAGGAACGGCGGGAAAGGTCAATCATCAGGTCAGATGTCAGATACCGGAAGATGCAATCATAGCTGCGCCTCTGATACCTGACATCTGGTTTCTGATGTCTGAATCACCGCATCGTCGGCATGACGAACTCGGCGCCCGAGCGAATGCCGGTCGGCCAGCGCGAGGTGACGGTCTTCAGCTTGGTGTAGAACCGCACGCCCTCCGGACCATGCATGTGATGGTCGCCGAACAGCGAGCGCTTCCAGCCGCCGAAGCTGTTGAACGCCATCGGTACCGGGATCGGCACGTTGATGCCGACCATGCCGACCTTGATCTTGGAGGCGAACTCGCGCGCCGCATCGCCGTCGCGGGTGAAGATCGCGGTGCCGTTGCCGTATTCGTGGTCGTTCACCAGCTTCACCGCCGCGTTGTAGTCCGGCACGCGCACAATCGACAGCACCGGGCCGAAGATCTCTTCCTTGTAGACGCGCATGTGCGGCTGGACCTGATCGAACAGGCAGCCGCCGACGAAATAGCCATTCTCGTAGCCCTGCAGCTTCAGCGAGCGGCCGTCGACCACGAGCTTGGCGCCTTCCTGCACGCCGAGATCGACGTAGCCCTTCACCTTGTCGAAATGCTGCTTGGTGACCAGCGGGCCCATCTCGGCTTCCGGATCGGTGCCAGGCGCGACCTTGAGGCCGCGCACCCGCGGCGCCAGCTTGTCGATCAGCGTGTCGCCGACCTTGTCGCCCACCGCGACTGCGACCGAGATCGCCATGCAGCGCTCGCCGGCCGAGCCGTAGCCCGCACCCATCAGCGCGTCGGTCGCCTGGTCCATGTCGGCGTCCGGCATGACGATCATGTGGTTCTTGGCGCCGCCCAGCGCCTGCACGCGCTTATTGTGGGCGGAGCCGGTGTGATAGATGTATTCCGCGATCGGCGTCGAGCCGACGAAGCTCACCGCCTGGATGTCGGGATTGGTGAGGATCGCATCCACTGCTTCCTTGTCGCCGTGCACGACGTTGAGCACGCCGTCCGGCAGGCCGGCCTTCTTCAACAGCTCGGCCATGAAGTTCGCCGCGCTCGGATCGCGCTCGGAAACCTTCAGGATGAAGGTGTTGCCGCAGGCGAGCGCGATCGGGAACATCCACATCGGCACCATGGCGGGGAAGTTGAACGGCGTGATGCCGGCCACCACGCCCAGTGCTTGGCGGATCGAATAGGAATCGACGTTGGTGCCGACGTTCTCGGTGTAGTCGGCCTTCAGCAGATGCGGGATCCCGCAAGCGAACTCGACCACCTCGAGCCCGCGCGTGATCGAGCCCCTGGCATCGGACAGCACCTTGCCGTGTTCCGACGTCACGATGTGGGCAAACGCATCCATGTTCTCTTCGATCAGCTGCTTGAAGCGGAACATGACGCGCGCGCGGATCAGCGGTGGCGTCGCCGACCATTTCGGGAAGGCATCGAGCGCGACCTTCACGGCCGCATCGACCTCGGCCTTGCTGGCCAGCGCGACCTTGGCCTGGACTTCGCCGGTCGCCGGGTTGAACACATCGCCGAAGCGGCCGCTCTTGCCGGCGACGTCCTGGCCGCCGACAAAGTGATTGATCGTGCGCATCTGCCTCACCTTTCAGTCTCGGAAATGGGCCTCCGCCGCCAGCGCTTCTTGGCCGCCGTTAGGGGGCACCTGATCGCCATTTTATGACGCCAGTGGCGGTACGCCGCGAAGGAATTTCGCGATCATACGCAGGCTTGGCCGGTGGTCAAGATATTAATCTATCCGATCAGTTTATTTAACACCCAGCATCATCCCTGGGCCCGGCTGCAAGGCTAGTCGAAGTCGTCCGGCCCGCGCAGCGTCCCGGTCGCCACCCGGCGCTCAAGGTCGGCCAGGCGCGCATAGAGCAGCGGTCCGAGCGGGCTATCGCCGATCGCGCATTGGTGCGAGCGCTGGAGAAAATCCACGTCCGGATAGGAGTTGCCTTCCAGCAGCACGGCACCCTCTTCGCCGACCGCGATATCCCAGCCCACCAGGGCTCGGTCCCGACAGGCGGCATGCGCCGCGAGCGCGATCTCGCGGACCTGGTCCCAGCAAGGCACGATCCGGCCCAACACGCGCGCATGCGTGATCGGATGGTCCTCCGACCAGTCCAGCCATGCGTCCGCCTTGTCTCCGGTCACCATGCCGAGGGCGCCGCTGTCCAGGTCGACCGCAGCGCCCAACTCGATGTCGGTTTGCCAGCCCGTTTCCAGTTTGCAAAGGTTGCTCAGCACGGCGTGGGTGAGCACCGGATTGCCGCCTTGGCCCAGGCAGGTGATGACACGCATGCGCATCAGCGCGACATCGGCCAGGTCCGCCAGGCCGGGATGGTTCTTGACGAGCGGCTGCACCAGTACCGGCGCTGCCGCGGACATCCGGGCAATCAGCTCGATCAGGCCGTCACGGCCCAGCGTTGCGCCGTTCTCGCGGAGATATTTCCCGCGATCGTAACGGACGACCTCGATCCCGCGCGAGCCCTTCGACTGCCGCGGCTTGATGAGCAGGTCGCGCTCCAGTCCCGCCGCTGCGCAGCGGTGCTCCAGTTTGCCGTCCTCGGCGACGATGAGGATGGGAACGGTGGCGATGCCGTTCTCCTCGCAGATGCGGTTCATGCCCAGCTTGTCGCCCAGCATGATGCGCCGCTTGGTCTTCGACACCTGCCAAGTCAGCACCTTGTACAGACCGTTCTTCATCTCGTAGCGCGTGAGATAGCCGGAGGCGCGGACGCGGCGTTCGGGGCGGTAGAATTCGAACATGTAATAGACCTGTGCGTCGAGGCCGTGGCGCAGCGCCATGACACACAGGTCGAGGAACTGCCGCCACAGGCCGACACCGAACTTGGCGCGCACGCGCGGCCCGATGGTCGGGAGCCACCTCAGGAGGCGCACCAGGACGAACACCGTCTTGTGCCCCGGCACCGTGAAGTTTCCGACGCGCGGATGCCGGACCTTCTTGAACAGGCGCGAGGTGGCAAAGAGGTAACGCGCAAAGTCGCCGACGTCCGAAGCGCGGTGCTGCGCACTGAACAGCGCGCGTCGGACCGATGCCGCGAACGCGGCTGCGGCCAGCAGATAGAGTTGCAGCGCGATCAGCGTCAGGAATTCCGTGACGATGGTCCAGTCCAAGAGCAGAGCGGCGACTCCTGCAGCCTGAACAGCGAACGCCGGCCAGAGCACGCCGCGCGCGGCGGACGGCATGGACTCATGTCGCACGACCAGCCAGA
Organism: Dongiaceae bacterium; assembly: GCA_035274225.1. Classification (GTDB taxonomy): domain Bacteria; phylum Pseudomonadota; class Alphaproteobacteria; order Dongiales; family Dongiaceae; genus Dongia_A. The sequence goes on along the minus strand of DATEOK010000146.1, from coordinate 4,351 downwards.
GCACGATGGCGGCGGCCACCAGCAGCAGGCCTGCAATGGAAAGGTTGGTCGCAATGCCGAACGGCGCAGCAAGCTGTCCGACGCAGACCAAGCCAAAGAGGACGAGTGTTGCCTGCCAGGCCCGGCGCGCCGCTGCATTCGGGGTGCCGAGGGCCAGCCGGGTGCCGGCCATGAAAGCCGCGGCGGCCGCGACAAGCGCGGTCAGGAAATCCACGATCCAGCCGGTTCCGGGAGAGACCAGCGTGCCAAGTGCGATGAGGGTCGTCACGCCCAGGAAGATCAGGACTGGGCGTTGAGACTCGACGAATCTCAGCATTCCGACCCTACCATCTCGCCCCACGGCCCCCTCCGTCGTTCGCGGTCGCCGGTCAATAGCGGGCCACTCAGGCTCTGTCCATCCAGCCGTCGGCATGTGCCCGGGAACGATAGCGGATACGGGGCAAGCGGCCTCGCGATGGAGCTCCTCGAGGACGCGCTCAGATGCGTCATCGCGCGGGCGATGGCGGAACGTCGCGACAGGACGGAATGGCAACTGTGCCTAGCGCTTGGCCCGGACCGGTTGGGACTGCTCGGCGAGGACCGCTTCCTTGTGCTCCATCAGCTCGGGGAACGCCTCGCCGGCGGTGCCGTCTTCCAGCGTCGGCATGCCGAACTGCTTCGGCCCTTCGTTCGCCCGCTCGATGATGTCGATGCCGGCGTTGCTCTCGTTCCTGATCCAGGGCTCGAGCTTCTGGTCGATCTCCGGATTGACGAACAGCAGCAGCGCGGAGCGCGTGTCGCGGCGATGGGTGTTGCGCACCTGGTGATAGCCCGGCTTGATCTTGTAGCCGGTCATCAGCGACAGCAGGCTGCCCGGCATGAACACGATCTCGTTGCCGTCCGATTCGGCCGACACGAACTTGCCGTCGACCTCGATCTCCAGGCCCGGCGCGTTGGACTTCGCCAGGGTCAGCAGATGGGCGTCCTCATGCGAATCCTGCAGCAGCTCTTCGTTGTGCTGCGACGGCTCGTAGTAGTTCAGCTGCACATAGGTGCCGTTGTAGCAACGCAGCTCCGGATGGCCCGGCGCCCAGGCATCCGCCATGGCGCGGAAGATGCCGCGCACGATCACGGACAGGTCGTCGGACACCTCGCGCAGCGCCCGGTGCAGTTCGAGGCCGCCCACGACTTCCTCGACCTCCGGCCGCCCGCGGTTGCGGTTCCAGGCCGAGAACGACTCGGTGAGGTCGGGCCGCTCCGGCACCTGGGAGTATTCCGGGCCTAGTTCGCGATACCCCTCGACGAACGACTGCATCGAATAGGACTGCTTCTCCGCCTCCGAGCGCACGAAGAACTCCTCTCCGAGGCGGTAGATCCGGTCGATCTTGCGCGCCAGCGCGTCCGTCACGGGGACGCGGGCGAAACCCGTTTGTTCGAACTGGCGGACGAAGGAAGCATAATCGCGATCATCGTTAACCGGTTGGAGCATGAGGCTGTCCTATGGGGTAGTGCCGCTGGGTGCAGCGGGAAGCGGCGCAGCTAAATTACGGCCCCAGATAGCTGGAAGCCAGCGTAAATTCCACCCGCAATCCTGACAGATGGATGACGCCACAGGACGTTGGCAGGAAACGGGGTTGTCTGTGATCCCCATCACCCTGGGAAAGGCACCCTGTGGCACTTCGACGCTGCACTCGCCGTGAACGCGACTGGTTTCATCACACTATCCGGTAGTGCCGGATATACGAAACCCGACTACGACTGGCCGGCGAGTTCGGCGCCGAGCCGCCGGACCAACCCGATCAGGTGTTCGACATCGCTCTCGTCGTTCTCGTAGTGCAGGAAGCACACCCGCAATGACGTCTTGTCGTGGATGCGGGTCGTTGGCATGTGCGCCTCGCCGCTGACGCTGATCGCTTCCGAGATCTTGTCGTTGAGCGCGTCGAGCGCTGCGTCATCGAACGCGCGGCTTTCGGGGCGGTAGCGGAAATTCACCACCGACAGCGACGCGGGCGACAGCAGCTCCAGGTCCGGAGCTTCGCGCACGCGCTGTTCCAACAACTTCGCCAGCGCGTTGCAGCACGTCACCAGCTCGGCCACCCCGGCACGGCCCAGGCGCGCGATCGCGGCCCATACCTTGAGCGCGCGATTGCCATACGTCAGCTGGAACATGTGCTCGTATGGCCACGGCGCTTCGCTGTGTCCCGCTTCCAGATAGTCCGGCGTCAGCGAATAGGCCGCGCGGTGCGCCTCCGGATGGCGCGTCAGCAGCGCGCCGCAATCGATCGGCACCTGCAGCCACTTGTGCGGATTGAGCGTGATCGAATCCACCCGCGCGAAGGCGCGGAGTTGTTCGCGATAGGCGGGATCCAGCGCGGCCCAGGCGCCGAACGCGCCGTCGACATGCAGCCAGATGCCGAACGCCTGCGCAATGTCGGCGATCTCGTCGAGCGGATCGATCGCGCCGGTATTTGTGGCGCCGCCGCAGGCGACGATGGCGAAGGGCAGGTGGCCGGCCTTCAAGTCCGCTTCGATCGCCGCGTGCAATGCCGCCGGCTTCATGCGGAACGCATCATCGGCCTCGATCGCCCGCAGATTGTCGGTGCCGATGCCGAGCTGCTCAGCGCATTTCTGGATCGACGAATGGCTTTCGGCGCTGCTGTAGAGGATCAGCTTCTTGCGCCCGCTCTGCAGGCCCTCGGCGCGCATGTTCCAGCCGTCGCGCGCGGCAGCGCGGTGGCGCGCCGTGGTGAGCGCGTTCAATGTCGCCGAGGAGCCGCCACTCAGCAGGAGGCACAGGCTGCCTTCGGTCGGGAACCCGACCAGCTCCATGATCCAACGCCCGAGGCTCTTCATCAGGAAAATGGCGGCGTGGTCGTAGCCGTCGAGCCCGCAATCCATCGTGCTCGCCACGGCATCCGCCAGCAACGCGATCGGCGCCGGGCCTGAATTGACCCAGCCATAGGACCGCTTGTGTCCGGTCGCGATCGGCCAGGGCATGACCTCACGCTGCAGGAAATCCAGGATCTCCTCCGGCGACTGCCCGTGCTCCGGCAGTGGCAGGGAGATCAGATGTTGCCGGACCTCCTTCGGCACCACCCGGTCGACCGGCTCGCCGGGCAGGGCGCGCATGTAGCGGTCGAGCATCTGGACCGTCCGATTGCCCAGCGTTTGGAACGCTTCGCGGTCGGACGTGAACGGATGCTTGGACATGACGGCAACTCCCCCACAAATGGCACCGCATTAAAGCAAGCATCGCCGAAAACGTGTCAAGCTGCCCGGATGCATGGCAGCTTTGTGATCGTCCGGCTCTGCCGCCGGGCTGGCAATAGCGCGCGGATCGTATCAGGATAGGGCCAACGCGTTCATGAGAGGGAGGCCGCGATGCGCGCGCGACTCTTGCCGTTCTTCGCTCTGGCTCTGTTGAGTGTTCCGCTGATCGCCGCCAATGCGGATTCGCTCCAGGACAACACTAAGGAAGCGGAACGGCTGGCCAATGACGCCCTGACCAAGATGATGCGGGCGCTCGACTTGCTCATCATGACGGTGCCGCGCTACGCCGCGCCCGAAGTGCTGCCCAACGGCGACATCATCATCCGCCGCCTGGATCCCCAGGAGGACGAGGACGAGCCGGTCGAGACTCACGGCGATGGCGTCGAGACGTGAGCCTCTCCGCCGCGGCGCTCGCGACCGGTGCCTTCTGCCCCCACGGTAATTTCGACGTCGATGGCGCTGGGAGCGGCCCGCTCAAAGGCCTCACCTTCGCGACCAAGGACATCTTCGACATCGCCGGCCGCGTCACCGGCTGCGGCAATCCGGACTGGCTGGCGAGCCACGCGCCGGCGACCAAGCACGCCGCGGCGGTGCAACGGCTGCTCGATGCCGGCGCGCGCATGGTCGGCAAGACCATCACCGACGAGCTCGCCTTCAGCCTCAATGGCCAGAATTTTCACTACGGCACGCCGCGCAACGCGGTGACGCCGGATCGGGTGCCCGGTGGCTCGTCCTGCGGCTCGGCCTCCGCCGTCGGTCACGGCATTGTCGACCTGGCGCTGGGCAGCGATACCGGCGGCTCGGTGCGCATCCCCGCCTGCCTCAACGGCATCTGCGGCATCCGGCCCACGCACGGCGCCGTGGATGATGCCGGCGTCATGTCGCTGGCGGCGAGCTTCGACACGGTCGGCTGGTTCGCCCGCGATGCGCGCACGCTCGGTCGGGCCGGTGACGTGCTGCTGCCGGCCGACCGTCCCGGCATCGCGCTCAATCGCATCTACATCGCACGTGATGCTTTCGCGATTGCCGATCAGCCGGTCGCCGACGCCGTGCGGAACGCCATCGCCAGGGCCGCCGCAGCGCTGCCCATAACGGCGGAGCT
>DATEOK010000145.1:0-2505 GCA_035274225.1 Dongiaceae bacterium | reverse complement strand
AGACTGTCATGGGTCAGACTGATTGGGGGCCGGTTGGTGGGTGGCTGACCGTGAGTCATCGGGCTCGGTGGCTATTCCCCGAAATGGCGAAACCACAATCCTGAGGGCGAAACGTGGATAAATCGTTTATCCCTCGATTTCATTGAATAATTTCAATGCTCAGTATAGTTAACTATCGCGTGGCCCGAAAGCCAGACCGGACGGTCTCGCCGTCACGCCCCACAATATCAGCGAAGATTAATTCGGCAGCTCCACAATATCTTGTGTTTATCGATTCTCCGACCGATTTTGCAGCCGACCGCCGGCCTCAGGAGCGGGGGCAGGGAGTCTCGGTCGGATCGGGGACGTCGTTCATCCGGCGCTGGATGGAATTGGCCTGCCGGCTGACGTAATTGCCGGGCTTGCCGGCATTGTAGCGCCGCGGACTGGGCAGCGCCGCCGCCAGCAGGGCCGCCTCGCGCCGGGTCAGCTTGCTGGCCGGCTTGCCGAAATGGTGCTGGGCCGCCGCTTCCGCGCCATAGATGCCGGGGCCCCATTCCACCACGTTCAGATAGACCTCCAGGATGCGCTTCTTGCCCCACATCGCCTCGATCAGCAGGGTGAAATAGGGCTCGACGGCCTTGCGCGCATAGCGGGTGAGGCGGCTGTCGCCGGGCCACAGGAACACGTTCTTGGCGGTCTGGTTGCTGATCGTGCTGCCGCCGCGCAGGCGCCGGGAATCCTCGTTATGCGCCAGCGCCTTTTGGATGGCCTTGAAGTCGAAGCCCCAATGCTGACAGAAGCCGGCATCTTCCGCCGCGATCACCGCGCGCGGCAGGTTGGGGGACATGTCCTCGTACGAAACCCAGTCCTTGGAGAAACCTTCGCCCTCGAACAGCCGCAGCACCATCAGCGGCGTCAGCGGCACGGGCGCGAAGCGATAGACCGCCGTCAGCATTACGCTCGCCCCGAAGGCCACGACCAGCAGCCGGATGCCGGAACGCCAGATCCGTCGTACGCGATCGCCCTTGGTCGACGCCGTGGGAGCGGCGGCCCTGTCAGGCTCGGTGCGAAGGTCGTCCATGGCGATCTTGATAAAGAGGCGCAACCCGCCCGACAAGGGCATGAGACAGGGACTGGCAGGAGCCGCGCTGCGGCCCGCCGCCAGCGGTTGCGACCGGTCGAGACCCGCCGCAAAGTGGCGCCTGTGGAGCAGCCCGCATGACCGATCCCGATCCGGAATTCCCGGCCACCGCCGCCCGCATCGCCCGTGGCGTCATCCGCCTGATGGACGGGCTCGGCTATTCGGCGCTGGCCGAATACACGCTGGGCAACGGAAGGCGCGCCGACATCCTGGGAATCGACGGCGCCGGGCAGGTGACGATCGTGGAGATCAAGAGCTCGCGCGCCGACTTCGCCGCCGACCACAAATGGCACGAGTACCTGGAATATTGCGACCGCTTCTATTTCGCAGTGGAGCCGGGATTTCCCACGGATCTGCTGCCGCAGGATGTCGGCCTCATCGTTGCCGACGCCCATGGCGGCTCGGTGCTGCGCGAATCCGGCACCACGCCGATCAACGGCAACCGCCGCCGCAGCCTGATCCTCGGCATCGCCCTCACCGCGAGCCGCAGGCTGGCGCGGATGTTCGATGCGGAGTTGCCGTAGGATATCACGGTGCCGATGCCGTCTGGTTCGTCATCCCGGCCGAGCGCAAGCGAGCGCCGGGATCCACCGGTCCGCTGCAAGGACGAATCACATCAACTCTCGCTCGTGCGACGGCACCGTGGATCCCGGCGCAAGGCCGGGATGACGAACGAGCGTGAGGCTGGAGTTGTGAGTCGCCGGCAGCGGCGAGCCTCTATCCCGCCGTTGCCACCTGTTGCGCGATCTGCGCGCGGCCGTCGCGGTTGTCGAGGTAGTTCACCAAGGCGGCGACGACGCGGCGGTCATAGGCCTTGCCGGTTTCCTTGAACATGATCTCGCTCGCCTGGTCGATCGACATGGCCTGGCGGAAGGCGCGGTCGCTGGTCATGCCGACCAAAGCATTGGCGACCGCGATGATGCGCGCGGTCAGCAGGATCTCTTCGCCCTTCAGCCCCTTGGGCTGGCCGCTGCCGTCCCAGCGTTCCTGCGCCTGACGCAACGTCTCCACCACCGGCCCATCGAACTCGATGGTCTGCAGCATGTCGGCACCCATCTGCACCGAGTTGCGCAGCATCTGCCGCTCCTCCTCGGTCAGGTCGCCGGTCTTGGCCAGCACCTCGGGCGGGATCGCGATCTTGCCGAGGTTCAGCAGGTTGCCGGCGATCTCGGTGGTGTCGATCTCGACTTCGGAGAGGCCCATTTCGCGGGCGATGGCCGCCGCCACCTTGGCGACGCGCGTCGAATGGTTGGCGGCGAAGGGATCGCGCCGGTCGACCACGCCGACCAGGGTCTTCACCAGGTTCTGCAGGGTGCGCGCGCGCTTCTCGCGCTCGGTCACCACGTCGGTGATGTCGCGCTCCACGGTCAGCACGCCGACCG
>DATEOK010000144.1:0-25333 GCA_035274225.1 Dongiaceae bacterium | reverse complement strand
CCTTCGGCGGAATTGATCTCGCCGGTGGAGGTCGGCTTCGGCACGTAATCGACGGCGCCGCGCGACAGCGCCTTCAAGCTGATGGAGGCCCCCTTCAGCGTCAGCGTGGAGGCCATGATGACCTGGACGCCCGGCTTGGCGGCGACCAGCAGCGGCAATGCCGCCATGCCGTCCATCACCGGCATCTCGATGTCCAGCACGACCACGTCGATGTCGTGCTTGGCGATCTCGTCGACGGCCGCCTTGCCGTTGGCGGCGGTGGCCACGACCTTGATGCCCGGATCGGAGTCGAGCGTGCGGCTCAGCAGGCCGCGGATGACGTGCGAGTCGTCGACCACCATGACGCGGACCGGCGCGGAGCTCGCATTCGTCGAAACTTTCTTGATCCCCGCCTCAATCACGCCCATCTCCCGCACCGTACTCAGATCAGCCCGACTTGGCTGAACTTCGATTCGATGATCTCGCTATCGAACGGCTTCATGATGTATTCGTTGGCGCCGGAAGAGATCGCCTCCTGGATATGGGCGATGTCGTTCTCCGTGGTGCAGAACACCACCACCGGAACCTGACCGCCGTCGGACTTGCGCAGCACGCGCAGGAACTCGATGCCGCTCATCACCGGCATGTTCCAGTCCAGCAGGATCACATCGGGCATGCGTTTCTGGCAAGATTCCATCGCCAGCTTGCCGTTCTCGGCCTCCTCGATCTCGAAGTTCAAGCCCTCGAGAATCTTGCGCGCCACCATGCGCACGACTTTCGAATCGTCAACGACCAGACAGGACTTCATCGCGCCACTCCGTCCCAAGAATGCTTGTGCCCCCGCACATCCTGCCCTCCACCAACCGGCTTACGCCGCGTCCTTGTGCCCGCCGAAGTTCAGCAACGAGCCGACCGACAGCACCACCAGGAGCGAGCCGTTCAGCCGATAGATGCCGTCCGAGAACTCGCGCAGGCGCGCGTTCAAGGTCGGCGGATTGCGCTGGTAATCCTTCATGTTGAGGCTCAGCACCTCACCCACCGCGTCCACCAGCAGGCTGTAGAGCTCGCTGTCATGCTCGACCACCACGGACATCGGCGGCTTGCCGTCGTCCTTCTTCGGCATGCCGAGACGCAGGCGCACGTCGATGGCGGTGACGATGCGGCCGCGCAGGTTCAGCGAGCCTGCCACCTCGGGCGGCGCCAGCGGCACGCGGGTGATCTGCTGGCTGCCCAGCACGTCCTGGACGTTGAGGACCGGGATGCCGAACATCTGGTCCCCGATCGACATCGTCACGTAATCGCGGTGATCCTCGGAGCCGATGGCGGCGGAGCCTTCGGCCGGGGCTGCAGCTTTCGCGCTCATGCGGCGCCTCTCATTTCGGTCAGGGTGGAATTGAGCGTGTGGACCAGGCCGTCGCGGTCATACTTCGCGACATAGTCGTCGAAGCCGACATTGCGGCCCTTCTCCAGGTCGCGCGCCGAAGCGTGCGAGGAGAGCGCCACCATCGGCACGTTCTGCCACAGGCCCTGGCGCTTCACGGCCTCGCAGAACTCGAAGCCGGACATGCCGGGCATCTCGATGTCGCTGACGATGATGTCGAACTCTTCTCCTGCCTCACAAAGCATCAGGGCGCGATCCGGGCTGTCGACCGCAGTCACCTCAAAGCCGGCCGCGGACAGCTGCGGCGCGAGCAGGTTGCGGAAGAAGGCGCTGTCGTCGACCAGCAGCAGGCGCTTGTGGCCGCCCTTGCTCTGGTCGCGGTCGGTCGAACCGAACCAGTCGGCATGGGCGTGACGCAGGAAGTAGCCGGTGTCGATGATCTCGGTCGCCTGGCCGGCGACCACCGCGCTGCCGATGCGGCCCGGCAGCTCGGCGCCAAGCTCGACGTTGAGCCGCGCTTCGACGATGTCGACGATCTGGTCGACCATCAGGCCCATGGAGTGCTCGCCGTCCTGGAACACCAGCACCGGCTGGCGCGCGCCGTCGGCCGCCATTATCTGGCTCTGGTCCAGGTTGATCAGCGGCATCAGCTGGCCGCGATACTGTACGACCCAGCGGCCGTTGGAGGTCTCGATCGCCTTGCGCTCGATCTCCTCGAGGCGCGCGACCAGGGCCAGCGGAACCGCCTTCGGCGCGCCGTCGCCGGCGCGGAACAGCAGCAGCGGAACCTTCTCGTCGTTGTGGCCGCGGGACTTGGTCGCCATCTTGTCGGCGCCGGCGTTCTCAACCACGCCGGTCTGGCCGGAATGCGACGCGATGCCGTTGGGGTCCAGGATCATGATGACGCTGCCGTCGCCCAGGATCGTGTTGCCGGAGAACATCTCGATGTCGCGCAGAATGGGCGCAACCGGCTTCACGACGATTTCCTCGGTATCGAACACCCGGTCGACCATGATGCCGAAGCTGTAGGTGCCGACCTGGGTGACGACGATGAATGTATCATCTTCGGACTTCACTTCGTCCGTGTCGAGCTGCAGCAGCTTGCGCAGCGAAACCAGCGGCAGCAGGCGGTTGCGCAAGCGCAAAACCGGCGTGTCCTTGATGCGCTCGACCTTGAGCTCGCCGTTGGTGGTGGCGCGCACCAGCTCGACCACGCTGATCTGCGGGATCGCGAAACGCTCGCTCGCGCACTCGACGATCAGCGCGGAGACGATCGCGAGGGTGAGCGGGATCTTGATGAAGAAGGTCGTGCCCTTGCCGGCCACCGAGCGCATCTCGACGGTGCCGCCGATCTTCTCGATGTTGGTCTTGACCACGTCCATGCCCACGCCGCGGCCGGAGACGCTGGTGACCTTGGCGGCGGTGGAGAAGCCGGCCTTGAAGACGTACTGCTGGATCTGCTGGTCGCTCATCTGCTCCAGCTCGGACTCGCTGGCGAGGCCGTTCTGCAGGATCTTCGCCTTGATCTTGTCGATCGCGAGGCCTTTGCCGTCGTCGCTGACCTCGATGATGATGTGGCCGCCTTCGTGATAGGCGTTGAGCGTGACCTTGCCGGTCTCCGGCTTGCCGGCGCGGCGGCGGTCCTCGGGAACTTCCAGGCCGTGGTCGGCGGAGTTGCGCACCATGTGGGTGAGCGGGTCCTTGATCATCTCGAGGACCTGGCGATCGAGTTCGGTGTCCTGGCCGATCATGACCAGCTCGATCTTCTTCTTCAGTTCGTGGCTGAGGTCGCGCACCAGGCGCGGCAGCTTCGACCAGGCATTGCCGATCGGCTGCATGCGCGTCTTCATGACGCCTTCCTGCAGCTCCGAGGTGACGTGGTTCAGGCGCTGCAGCGGACCCGCGAACTCGCTGTCCTTCTGCTTGCGCAGGATCTGCAGCACCTGGTTGCGGGTGAGCACCAGCTCGCTCACCATCGTCATCAGGTTCTCGAGCAATTCGACGTTGACGCGGATGCTCTGGTTGGCGACCGCGCTGTCCTTGGTCTCGGAAACTTCGCTCTTGGCGGGCGCGGCAGCGGCCATCGCCGCGGCGGCGGCAGCCTTGCTCTGAACGGGCTCGGCCTCAGCAACCGGCGCCGGCTCGTGCGCGGGCGCGGTTTCGCCGGGAACGAAGGTCGCGGCATTGACCGGGCTGGAGCCCGATTCGGCGCGGCCCATGATCTCGTCGCGGCTGGCGAACACGATCGCCATGATCATGGCGGCGAGGTGCGCCGGCACTTCCAGCGCGTTCAACGCCGCCTGCATGTGGCCGGCGAACGCGTCGAAGTGGGTGTCGTTCATGCCCTTGCCGACGGCGGAGGCGTGCGGGCACTTGAGATCGAGCTTGCCGAAGTTGTTCGGCCCGCCGCAGACCAGCGAGAGATACTCGCGCATGCGGCCCTGCAGCCGGTCCATGTTGACGCCGTCGAACAGGTGCTTGATGCGCAGGTCGCCCATGACGCGGGAGAACATGACCTCGACCACTGCATCGATCGTGCCCATGCCGCCGATCTGTTCGTAGATCGACTGCGTCGCGGATTTCGCTGCCACTGCTTCTGCCTTCGATTGGGACTTCGGTGCCGCCGGCTTCGGCGCAGCAGCGGCCGGCGCCGCGCCGCCTTCGGCGATGTGATTGAGGCGCTGGATCAGCGCGGAGTCGTCGCCCTCGGGCTCGCTGCCGTTGGTCTCGAGATCGCTCATGATCGACCGGATGCGGTCGAGGCACTCGAGCACCGCGGTGATGGCTTCGGGGCTGGCGACCAGCTCGCCGTCGCGCAGCTTGCCGAGAATGTTCTCGCCGGCGTGAGCCACCGATTCGAGGCGCGGCAGGCCGAGGAAGCCGCATGTGCCTTTCACCGTGTGGACCAGACGGAAGATGTTTCCGAGCAATTCCATGTCGTTCGGGTTGCGTTCGAGCTTGACCAGCTCGACGTCGAGGACAGCAAGGTTCTCGGAGGTTTCCGTCAGGAACTCACTCAGCAGATCATCCATGTGCAGGCTCTTGGGCTGATTGGTTGATTCGGTCGCCCACACGTGAGCAGACAAGCGCGCGACACTACTCGCAGCGTTACCGAAAACGATTAATTTAAGGTGAACCCAGCCTATACCGGATGGCGGATGCGACTACCTGGAAGCCGCGCGAATCCCTAGGATTCCTGGTCCTTGCTGGCTGATCGACAGGGTCATGCCGATGCGTTGCGCGAACACTGAAGACACATACGGAAGGATATTGTGAGCGGTCAGTTCTTCTGCCTGGAGCTTGCCGCCGATCGCCCGCCCGAACTCCTCCGACCAGGCAATCTGCTGGCCCGCGCAATCGACCTCGATCGCACCCTGCCCCAGCTGCGGCGAGCGGACCTGGAACTGGATGGTGCCGCCGCGCGGTAAGGCGTCGGAGCCGAGGATGATGAGGTTGAGGGCCACCTTGCCAAAGCCGGCAGGGAAGGTGGACGAATCCGGCAGGTTGGCCGCGGTCAGCTGCGCCTTGCCGGTCTGCAGGAACTCCTGCGCCAGGGCCACCGCTTCCTTCGGCCCGAAGGTCTGCTGGTTGCCGGCATTGCCGAAGGCGCTGCGATAGACCTGGAGCAGGATGCTGGCGCGCCTGGCGCTCCGCTGGGCGAGACCTGTGGCTTCTTCCTTGAGCGCCGCATCCTCTTCTTCTTCCAGCAGTTCCAAGCCGTTATTGACCGCGCCGATGGGGCTGATCACGTCGTGGCAGAGTTTGGAGCAGGCCAGTTCGAGCGCACGCAGTTGGATGTCCATGCCAGTGCCTTCTTGTCGTTAGGCCGCGCGGGTTATGCGGCCGGCCTCTTGAGGTATCTGATCCCGATCCTGGCGGGAAAGTGTATATGCTTCGTTACATATCGGCGGTTCTGGGGCAAGGCTGGGCCTGTCGAAGACACGGAAGATGAACAGGAAATGAACGAATTCGCCGACCGGCTGGCCCCAGGCACCTTCGTGCGCTCCCCGGCCAACCCCGATTGGGGGCTGGGCCAGGTCCAGTCGGCTGTCGGCGCCAAGGTGACGGTCAATTTCGAGCACCGGGGCAAGCTGGTGCTCAATCTCGCGGCCGCCCCTCTCGTCGTGGTCGAACCGGATTCAGAGGACGCAAACAGGTGACCGGCGCCGTTGGTTCCACGACGAGATCTGTTCCGGGACGGTTCATCGAGGACCTCACCTGGCCGGAGGTGGCAGCCGCGTTCACTGCCGACGTGCCACTCGTCATTCCCATCGGGGCCGCGTCAAAGGAGCATGGCCATCATCTGCCGATGAAGACCGACTGGTTGCTGGCGCGCGCCCTGAGCGAGGGCATCGCCGCCAGATTGCCGGTGCTGATCGCCCCGATCGTCCCGTTCGGCTACTACCCGGTGTTCCAGAACTATCCGGGAAGCCAGCATCTCTCCGCCGACACCTTCATGCGGCTGCTGACCGAATTGCTGGAGCGTTTGCTCGACCAGGGCGCCCGGCGCCTCGCGATCCTCAACACCGGTGTGTCGACCGAGGGCCCGGTCGGGCTTGTGACGCGCGGCATCCTGGAGCGGCGCGGTGTGCGCATTGGTGTCGCCGACTTGCGCCGGCTGGGGCGCGGCGCGGATCACCTTCTGGAACAGGAGATCGGCAGCCACGCCGACGAGCGCGAGACCTCGATCCTGCTGGCAATCGCGCCGGAATTGGTGCGGATGAACTTGGCCAAGCGAGACTACGGCAAGGATTCCCCACCAGGCGTGTTCGTGACGCCGACAACGATGCAGAGTTCGGACAAGAACGCCGCCGACTACAGCGCAACCGGCGCCTTCGGCCATCCGACGCGCGCCAGCGCGGATAAGGGCCGAGCGTTCCTCGATGCGATGGTTGGCGAACTGGTCAATGGGTTGGTCGTGCTGTTTCCCGACCTTGCGGGCCGCGCAAGCCGATAACGCGTCGTCGCCTACCAAAAAAAACAAAGCCGCCCAGGTTTCCCTGGGCGGCAGTTTCTCGAGAAGAGAGCTACGTCGCGGATCAGGCCGGCTGCTCGCCGTCGATGATCGGGCCTTGCGGTTTGTTGCGGCGGTCGGCCATGAACTGGTCGAACTCGGCCTTGTCCTTGGCCTTGCGCAGGCGGTCGAGGAAGTCGCGGAACTCCTTCTCCTCTTCCTCCAGACGCTTCAGCGTCTCGGCGCGATACTCGTCGAACGCGGCATTGCCGCTCGAGCCGCCCCAGGGGCTGCGCCGCCACTGGTCCTTCCAGCGTTCCTGTCGGCCGTGCCAACGGCCATGACTTCCGCATCCCATGCGTCCACTCCATATCAGGTAAGCCAACAAGGCCAGGCCCACGGGCCAAGCGATGATGAAGGTTAGAACCATCAGGGCGATCCAGGCCGGCTTGCCCATCTCGTCCAAACGTGCCGCGATGCCCATGGGGAATCCTCTTAGGCGATGTGAATGTTATTTACATTAACATAGATGGCAGGAGGGTGGCCGTATGTCAAGCGCCACTCACATGAAATGGGGCGCTGTTACCGAAATGCCACCAGTCACTTGCCGCCGGTGAGGCCGAGGCCGCGCAGATAGACCAGGATCGCCGCCTCCAGCAGATCCTCCGCCGGCATCGGCAGCCTGCGCCGCCCGGCGTCGCCGCGGGCGAACAGCGCGGCGATGCCATGCGACAGGGCCCAGATATGGAGGCTCATCATCATGGCCGGCGGCCGGCTTTCCTTCGGCATGTGGGCGCAGAGCGCCTCGACGGCACTGCGCAGCACCGCAAACGCCTCGTCGGACGCTTGCTGCAGACCCGGCGCCGAGTCCAGGGCGATGCCGGCCTCGAACATGGCGGAGTAGTGCGCCGGCTCGTTGCGGGCGAAGGCGAGATAGGCCCGCCCGACCGCCTCGAACGCCACGTAGGGGTTGGGCTTGCCGTCGTTCCAGGCCTTCTGCAGGGCATCGCGGAAAAGCTCGAAGCCGCGCTTGGCGATGTCCGCCATCAGGGCGTCGCGGTCGCGGAAATGCCGATAGGGCGCGGCGGAACTGACGCCGGCCGCCCGCGCGGCATCTGCGAAGGTGAAGCCGGCCGGCCCCTTTTCGCCGATGAGATTGAGCGCAGCCCGGATCAGCGCCTCGCGCAGATTGCCGTGGTGGTAGCCCTTGCGGGCGCCCGGCTCATCGTCCTTCGACCATCCCATGTGAATGGGTCTTACATGAGTTGGAGGCCAAAAGCGATTGATCAGATGCCGGGATGGAGTGCCACCAGCCGCTCCTCCTCGGCCAACTGCTCCGGCGTATTGGCGTTGAAGAACGGGTCGACCGGCTCAGCCGAGAAGGTCGCGACGGCGCGGCGGAAGCGCCGGGTCCAGGCATCGACCTTGTGCACGCCCTCCTTGGTAAGCGCATCGTGCAATGCCGATCGCAGCTTTACCGGCCAGAGCCCGACCACCGGATAGGTCTGCACGCCGCTTGCTGCCGTCGCCAACTCAGCATCGTCGGTCGTGTCACTCCGACAATCGGCCCAATCGTTGGGTACGGCATTTCAGGCACCGTGGCAGAGCTTCGCAGGGCGGGGTTGCTCACTTTGAGCAATCAAGCTGGAGCCATTCGGCACCCTCGCGACCGTGACTGTGGTGAAAAATGAGATCGACATGCTGCTCCGTGCCGTCGGGTCTCGTCACTGGATAGCCGTTTTGCAGGCCCGAATAGTAACGCAGCCGGATCGTAGTCATCTGGTCGTCCCGGAGCCAGTTGGTTAGATGCTGGTGAATCGTCCGGCCTGGGGTCACCGATGCGTCTTCGAAGTCATCCCAGTCGTCGTTCGCAGCTTTCTGGTCTGGATTCGCACTACGGCATCTCACCCAGCCAGTCTCTATGAGCTGATCCCATTGTGGCTCGCCGACAGCGCGCCCTGGATATTCAAGCTCCACGGTATAGCTGATCTGTCTCGCTACGGGACTTTGCGGGGTCCGGAACAGGTTCTGCGCTCCATCGACAATGAGCAACGCCTCTTCCGTCGCACCGGCATAAGTCTCGTTGCTTACCAACAAGATGACGAGAGCAATCCATCCATGTCTCACGTGCGTCCAGGTGTTCATGTCCCACTCCCCGACTTTTGCCACCGTCGCATGTGGGACCAAAAGCCGTTACCGACCCATTGAGGCGACCGGCCAGCTGCTCGCCAGCGGTAAACAATTCAAGTTCTTACGTTTTTAGAGAGGAAAACGGCGGCTGGCGTCCCTATATTCAGCGGGATACAACGGTGTTGGCATGATCGATCCATTCGGGCGGCATATCTCCTATCTGCGCGTGTCGGTGACGGACCGCTGCGACTTCCGCTGCGTCTATTGCATGGCGGAGGATATGACTTTCCTGCCCAAGGCCGAGCTGCTCACGCTGGAGGAGATGGACCGGCTGTGCAGCGCCTTCGTCGCCAAGGGCGTGCGCAAGCTGCGCCTGACCGGCGGCGAGCCGCTGGTGCGCAAGAACCTGATGTGGCTGATCAAGCGCTTGTCGCGCCACCTCGACAGTGGCGCGCTCGATGAACTCACCCTCACCACCAACGGCAGCCAGCTCGGCAAGTATGCGACGGAGCTTGCGGCGTGCGGCGTGAAGCGCGTCAACGTCTCGATCGACACGCTCGATCCGGACAAGTTCACCGCCATCACGCGCTGGGGCAAGCTTGGCCCTGTGCTCGACGGCATCAAGGCGGCCAACGCCGCCGGCATCAGGGTCAAGATCAACACCGTCGCGCTCAAGGGCGTGAATGACGACGAGGCCTTCGACCTGATCGACTGGTGCGGGCGCGAGGGCCACGACCTCACCTTCATCGAGGTAATGCCGATGGGCGACATCGGCGGCGAGCAGCGGCTCGACCAGTATCTGCCGATCTCGCTGCTGCGCGCCAAGCTGAAGACACGCTATACGCTCGAGGACATAGACTACCGCACCGGCGGCCCGGCCCGCTATGCGCGGATTGCCGAGACCGGACAGCGCGTCGGCTTCATCACGCCCCTCACCCACAATTTCTGTGAAAGCTGCAACCGCGTGCGCCTCACCTGCACCGGCATGCTCTACATGTGCCTCGGCCAGGATGACTCCGCGGACCTGCGCGCGCCCTTGCGCGCCAGCACCGACGACGCGCTGCTGATGGACGCCATCGACGAAGCCATCGCGCGTAAGCCCAAGGGCCACGACTTTATCATCGACCGCCGCCACACCGGCCCGGCGGTGCAACGGCACATGAGCGTCACGGGCGGGTAGCGCCCCTCATCGCACTCTACACTCCGTCATGGCAAGGCTTGGCCTTGGGATCCACGAGTTTGCCTGCGAGCGCGCTGCCTTGCCCTTTGAAACTCGTGGATGGCAAGGCCAAGCCTTGCCATGACGGACGAGTGGACAGTGACGCCGAGAATCCTCAATCGATGATGATCTGATGCGCGAACTCTTTGCCGTCGCTGATCGTCACGCGCTTGAACCCCAGCAGCTTCAAGAGATCGAGGAACGTCGCCTCGTCCGGCTGGGTGTTCTGCTGGAAGAACTTGGTCGAGCGCGCGACGGAGGTGAAGGTCGCGAGCAGCGCGCGGGCGCGGTAGATGGTATTGAGCTGTCCGTCGGCGAGCGCCACGATGATGAGCTTGTCCGAGGTGTCGCCCTTGCAGAAGATCGCGTAGCTCGGCGCGTATTGTCCGGCCACCAGCTGCTTGGTGAGCCCGATGACGAATCCCTGGCGCCGCACCCGGTCGCTGTCCGGCAGGGTGTAGACCCGCGCCGGATAGTGCTCGAAGCTGCCGGGCTTTGGATAATAGTAGCCTTCGTGATGATCGCCCTCGTCGGCCTCGACCTGATTCTCCGGCGTCATCGCGGCCGGCTGGGCCGTGGCGTCCTCGCTGGTGTTGTCCTGAGCGTAAGCACTCAACGTCAAGAATGTGGCGCCGATCAGAACGGCGCCGGCCATCGCTATTCCGCGCAGACCCATGCAATCCCCCTTGCAATGCCGCGCTTCCCGGGCGCGGGCCGGGTCAGTATACTCCGCCCCTCGCTTTAGGGGAGTCCGCTTTGGCCGCGCCCAAGATCGCTTTCATCGCCGCCGACAGTGCCGAAGCCAAGGAGGCGGAGGCCGCCTTGACCGCGCGCTATGGCGCGATCGACTGGCGTAACGCGGACATCCTGGTGGTGCTGGGCGGCGATGGCACCATGTTGCGGGTCATGCACCGTGTCGTCAACGAGCCGAAGCCGATCTTCGGCATGCATTGCGGCACCGTCGGCTTCCTGATGAACCGCTTCGACATCGAGGACCTGCCGCACCGCCTGAGCTTATGCAAGCGAAGCACCATTTATCCGCTGCTGATGGTGGCCAGGGACCGCAACGGCCGCGAGGAACGCGCGCTCGCCTTCAACGAAGTCTCGCTGCTGCGCCAGACCGCTCAGGCGGCCAAGCTCGGCATCCATATCGACGGCGTCGAGCGTCTGGCGGAGCTGATCTGCGACGGCATCATCATGGCGACGCCCGCCGGCAGCACCGCCTACAACCTCTCGGCCCACGGCCCGATCCTGCCGCTCGGCGCCGGCGTGCTGGCGCTGACGCCAATCAGCGCGTTCCGGCCGCGGCGCTGGCGCGGCGCCATCCTGCCGCACCGCGCCGAAGTCCGCTTCCAGATCCGCGAGCGCGACAAGCGCCCGGTCAGCGCCACCGCCGACTTCCGTGAGATCCGCGACGTGCGCGACGTGACGGTGACCGAGGACAGCAGCGTCAAGCTGACCCTGCTGTTCGACCCGGAGCACCACCTGGAAGAGCGCATCCTCAGAGAGCAGTTCCAGGCCTAGAGGTCCGGCGGCGGCGCCTTGAAATCCGGAGAGATTGGGCTCATCAAGCCGACCGCGATGCCGTCGGGATCCTCGACGATGGCGTAACGCGCGCCCCAGAAGGCATCATGCGGCGCTTGCAGTCCGGCATAGCCCGCGGCGGTCATCTCGGCGTAGACCTCATCGACTGCGTCGCGTGACACCACGCGAAAGCCGAGGACCACGCGGCCCTTGAGATCGTCGCGGCCGCGCCAGCTCGGGTTCCAGACCTGGGCGAAGGTCGTGCTGTCCAGCTCGAAATCAACCTCGCCGCTGCACGCGTTGACGTGATGCGTGCCGGTTGCGGTGCGCCAGATCCCGGCCTCGGCGATGTCGACGCCCAGCCGCCGATAGAACGCGACCGACGCCGCGGGGTCGGCGCTGACAACGTTCAACTGGTCGAGAACAGGCTTCGCCTTTGCCATCTCGCCTCCCGCTCAAGCGTCGGTGAGAACGTGCACCGCGCGCTTGGCCACCAGGTCCTTGGTCTTCTCGCCGTAAGCCTTCATGTGCGGCGCGACCGAATGCGCCTTGAGGGTCGCCATGCTTTCCCACTTCTCGACCACGACGAAGGTGTCTGACCCAAACGCCGGATCAGCGCCGTCCACGTCGATCACCGGTCCATACTCGACGCAGCCCGCTTCCGCATGCACGGTCGGTATGATCGCCTTAAAGGCTTTCAGCAGCATGGCGCGTTGGCCGGGCTTAGCGGTGATGATGGCGAGCACGTGAATCATGCGAGGCTTCCTTATTCCCTGTCGCGTACATAGTCTGCAATCGCGCCGATCAGCCGGTCCATGTCCTGCTTGAAGCCGGCGAAGTCGGCGCGTTTCTCGATGCGGTCCTCGTCCATGTAGAGCGCGCGGTTGATCTCGACCTGTAACGAGTGCCGGCCATCGTCCGGCCGGCCGAAGCGCGCGACCAGCTCTGCTCCCTTGAACGGATCGTTGATCGCGACCTGGTAGCCGAGGTCGCGCGCGACGCCCGCGACGAACGCGGTGAAGTCGGCGTCGCAGCTGGTACCGTCGCGGTCGCCCAGCACCATGTCGGCGCGCGGAATGCTGTGGCCGCGCTTGCGTCCGGCCGAACGCATGGAATGGCAGTTCACGTGCCACGCGACGCCGCGCGTCTCGTGCGCGGCCGCGATCAACCGCGCCAGCTCCATGACATAAGGCCGGTGGAATCCTTCGATGCGCGCAAGAATCTCCGCGACACGGAGCGGCCGGTCGTAGATGTCGACATTGCCCTTGATCAGGCGCCGCACCAGGCCCAGGCCCATCTCCGCCTTCTCGCTCGCCACCACCGGATGCGGCCATGGCTCGCCCAGCATCTCCGGGTCGATCTCATGCTCGTGGCGGTTGGGATCGATGTAGGAGCGCGGGAACAAAGCTGTGAGCAGGGTCGCTCCATGGCTGGGCGCGGTCTCGATCAGCTCGTCGACAAAGGCGTCCTCGGCGCGGCGCAGCAGGTCGACCGGCACCGCATGGCCGAAATCCTCCGGATAGTCGCGTCCGCTGTGGGGTGAATCAAACACCAGCGGCAGGGCCGGCCCAAGCGGGCCACGGCTCAGCAAGACGCCCGGTAAATGCCGGTCCAGTTCGGCAAGCGGCAGCATCGGAGGTTGGTTCGGCTTGTTATTGCTCGGTCAGGCGCTATTGTTAATCGCCTTTCACGTCAACAGGAAGCGGATCGTGGCCGATTATCCGCGCAGCATGGACATGCTGCGCCGTCTGGTTTCGATGGATACGACCAGCCGGAACTCCAATCTCGATCTCATCGATTTCGTGCGCGATCATCTGGACCGCTTCGGCATCGCCAGCGAACTGATGCCGGACGCGACCGGGAAGAAAGCCAACCTCTACGCCACCATCGGGTCCAACGACCGGCCGGGCATCTGTCTTTCCGGCCACACCGATGTGGTGCCGATCGACGGCCAGGATTGGTCGACCGATCCCTGGATCATCACCGAAAGGGATGGCTTGCTGCACGGCCGCGGCACTTGCGACATGAAAGGCTTCGTCGCGGTCGCGCTGACCTGGGTCGAGGCGTTCGCGCGCGGCGATCTCAAGACGCCGGTGCATCTGCTGCTGTCGTACGACGAAGAGGTCGGCTGCCTCGGCGTGCGCAGTGCCCTCGCCAAACTCAAGAACGCGCCGATCAAGCCCAAGGGCGTCATCATCGGCGAGCCGACCGAGATGCGCGTGACCACCGCGCACAAGGGCAAGAAGAGCGTGCGCTGCCACGTGCACGGCCATGAATGCCACTCCTCCCTCACGCCCAAGGGCGTCAACGCGATCGAATACGCCGCCGAGGTCATCACTCATCTGAGATCGATGGGCCGGCGCCTGGCGGCGGAAGGGCCGTTCGATCACGCCTACGACGTGCCGTGGACCACGGTGCATACCGGCATCGTGCAGGGCGGCACCGCACTCAACATCGTGCCCAAGGATTGCCGCTTCGATTTCGAGTTCCGCTACCTGCCGGGCGTCGACCCGGAGGCGCTGTATGGCGACGTGCGCGCCTTCGCCGAGAAACTGACGCCGGAGATGAAGGCGATCACACCGGACGCCGGCTTCTCCTGGTCGGATATCTCCGCCTTCCCCGGCCTCGACACGCCGGAGACTGCCGAGATCGTCGTGCTCGCCAAGGCGCTGGCCCAGGCCAACGACACGGTCAAGGTTGCGTTCGGCACCGAGGCCGGCCTGATCCAGGAAGCCGGCATGCCCGCGATCGTGTGCGGCCCCGGCAGCATCGAGCAGGCGCACAAGCCCAACGAGTTCGTCGCCATCAGCCAGCTCGCCCAATGCGAAGCCTTCATGGACCGCCTGCTCGCGCGCCTGAAGGCGTGAGCGGGATGCACCTGGTCGTCTCTCTGTTCGACTGCGAAGACCCCTGCATCGCTTTTCCTCCTCCCCCAAACTGGGGGAGGATCGAGGTGGGGGAAGCGAGCGAAGACTGCCTCGCACCGAAGCGCGGCTTCCCCCTCCCTAGCCCTCCCCCAGTTTGGGGGAGGAGATTCGAGATCGAACCTTCAGAATTTCCGGCATCATGCACGCCACGCTACTGACCCGCGCCAAGCTGCTGACGCTGGCGATCGGGATTCCGGGCGGCGCGTTGTTCTATCTGCTGCATCTGCCGCTGCCCTGGATGCTGGGTGCGATGGCGACGACCACCATCGCGGCGATCTCCGGCGTGCGGATCGCTTTGATGCCGAGCCTACGCCTGGTGTTCGTCGCGATCCTCGGTGTCATGCTCGGCAGCGCCTTCACACCGGAAATCGTGCAGGGCCTGGCGACCTGGATCGGCAGCTTTGCCTGGCTCGGCCTCTACGTGGTGGTGGCGACCGCCGGCGTGTGGCTGTTCTACCGGCGCATGGCGCGCTACGACGCCGCCACCGCGTATTTCTCCGCGGCGCCCGGCGGGCTCAACGAGATGATCCTGGCCGGCAGCGCGATGGGCGGCGACGAGGCGCGCATCTCCATGAGTCACGCCGCCCGCATCCTGGTCGCGATCTTCGTGCTCTCCTTCGGCTACCGCTGGCTCGGCGGCTACACGCCGGTCGGCGCGGGCACGACCTATGCCGGCAACATCGCATGGGGCGAGTGGCTGATCCTGACCGGCTGTGGCGTGGTCGGATACCTCGTCGCCCGCCTGCTGCGCATTCCCGCCTACGCGTTGGTCGGGCCGATGGTGTTGAGCGCCCTGGTGCACGCGCTTGGCATCACCCAGTCGCGACCGCCGGTGTGGCTGGTGGCTGCAGCGCAGGTCGTGGTCGGCGCGATGGTCGGCACCCGCTTCGACGGCGTCTCGCCGCGCACGGTCGGCAAGGCGGTCGCGCTGGCGATCGTCGCCACCGCGGTCCTGCTGGTGCTCGCCGCCGTGTTCGGGCAGGCGGTGGAAAGCACGCTCGGCATCCCCTTCTCCGCCGCGCTGCTCGCCTTCGCGCCCGGCGGCCTCGCGGAGATGAGCCTGATCGCGCTCTCGCTCGACATCGATGCGGCCTATGTCTCCAGCCACCATATCGTGCGGATCTTCATGATCGTGCTGGCGGCGCCGATCCTGTTCCGGCTACTCAGCCGCGACCGCTAGCGCCTTCACCGCGCGCAGGTCGATCTTGCCGCTGCCCAGCACCGGCAGTGTCTCGATGCGGCGGAGGTCGGTAGCCTTCGGGATGAATATCTTCGGCAGGTCGGTTTCGCCGAGCGCCTGCCAGACCAGCTGCGGCGCCATCGCCTCGTTCGCGACATAGAAGCCGACCAGCCGCTCGCCGCGCTGTGGGTCGGGCACCGCGGTGACGCAGGCCGCCTCGACGCCAGGGACGCGCAGCATCGCCTCCTCGACCTTCAGGTGCGGCACCATCTCGCCGCCGATCTTGGAAAAGCGCGACAGCCGGTCGGTGATCTTGATGAATCCGTCTTCGTCGACGATCGCGATGTCGCCGGTCACGTACCATTCGTCGCGCAAAGCCGCCGCGGTCGCCTTCTCGTCGGCCAGATAGCCGACCATGCGACCCGGACCCTTCAGCAGCAGCAGGCCCTCCTGCCCTTCGCTCAAATCACGGCCGGTCTCCGGATCCACCACCTTGGCCGCGACGCCGGGCAGCGGGTGGCCGACCGTCCCGGGCTTGTGGCCGACCTGCTCCGCACCCTGGTGCACGACATTCGGCACGTTGACGGAGACCACCGGCCCCATCTCGGTCGCACCGTAGCCTTCCAGCATGTCGAGGCCGAACTTCTCCTTGAACTGCGCGGCGAAGTCGGGGCGCAGGCGCTCCGCGCCGACGACGACGTGGCGCAGGGTCTTGAAATCCTCCGGCCCGCAGGTGCGGTAGTAGGCCTGGCAGAAGGTCGGCGTGGAGATGAGGATGGTCGCGCCATGCTCGCGCGCCAGCTTGCCGATGGTCTTGGCGTCCAACGGATTGGGGTGATAGATCGCGCCGATGCCGCAGAGCAAGGGCAGGCACAAGGTGCCGGTGAAGCCGAACGAGTGGAAGAACGGCAGCACGCCCATCATGCGGTCGTCGGGCTGGATCCACAGGATCTGCGCGATCGCCTCGAGGTTGGACATGATATTGTGGTGCGACAGCATCACGCCTTTCGGCGTTCCGGTCGAGCCGGAAGAGAACATGATGGTGCAGAGATCGTCCGGCGTCTGATTGCCGCCGCCGGCCAGCCGCTCGATCCACGACACCGGCAGCAGGCGCAGCGTGAGGTACCAGAACACGCGCTCGCCCTTGCCGATGCTCTTCAAGAAATCCTCGACGAACACCATGCCGGGGCGCTCCGCGAGCTTGGCCTTGCTGAGGAACGGCCGCGCCGCCACGATGTGGGTGATGCCGGCTTTGTCGACAGCCGCCTGCATCGCCTCCGGCCCGATGGTGAAGTTGAGGTTGACCGGCACCCTGCCGGCGAGCAGCAGCCCCATATTGACCAGCGCCGCGCCGACCGACGCCGGCAGCAGCACGCCGACATTGCGATTGGCGCGCGGCAGTGCCTGGTCGAGCTTGCGCGCCAGCAGGAACGCACCGGTCAGCGCCTCGCCGAAGTTTGCGGTCTGCCCCAGCGAGTCCGTCATCGCGAAGCGGCGCCAGGAATGCTTGGCCTGCGCCACGAAGCGGCGATGCACCAGGTCGACCTTCTTGCGCCGGTGGCGGAAGGCATCGCCGCCCATCTCCAGCAGCTTCTGCCGCACGTCCCAGGCGCGCGCGCTCCCTGGCAAAGGCTTCCCGAACGTGATCGTCACCGGATAGAACAGCCGCACCGGCCATTTCCAGAAGAACCTGCCATCCTTGAAGCTGAAGATGCTGCCCCACACCTGGTCGAGATGGACCGGGATGATGGGCACGTCGATCCCTTCGATGATCTTCTCGAAGCCGCGCTTGAACGGCAGCATGTTGCCGGTGCGACTGATCGCGCCCTCGGCAAAGATGCAGACGACGTGCCCCGCCTGCAGCTCCTCGCGCGCCCGCTTGATCGCGCCGAGCGCGCCGCGCGCCCCGCCGCCGCCGGTCGGGATCGCGCGCATCAGGGTGAACAGCTTGCCCAGCAGCGGCATCTTGAAGAACGGCGCATAGACCATGAAGCGCACGAAGCGCTGCACGCAGGCGCCGACCAGCAGCCCGTCGATGAAGGACAGGTGATTGGCGACCAGCAGCGCCGGCCCGTTCAGCGGCACGTTCTCGGGCCCGACGATGCGGATGCGGTAGATCGAGTGGGTCAGCATCCACAGGCAGAAACGGATCAGGAAGTCCGGCAGCAGGATCAGCAGATAAGCGATGACGGCCAGTGTCAGCAGGCCGGCGAGCGCCGCAATCAGGTTGGGTGACGCACCGACGAAGCCGGCGAGCACCATGACGCCGGCGGCCAGCAGGATGCCGGTGGTGTTCATGATGTTGTTGGCGGCGATCACCTGCCCGCGCTTATCTTCGTCGGACTTCTGCTGCAGCATCGCGTTCAGCGGCACGCTGTACATGCCGCCGAAGAATCCCAGCACGCCAAGGCAGGCCATGGTGGCGGCATAGCTGCTGTCGATGGTGGCAAGGACCAGCGCGCCGATTGTGATGCCGATGGCGCCGATCGGCACCAGGCCTAGCTCGACCTTGTGTCCCGAAAGCCGGCCGGCCACCAGGCTGCCAATCCCGATGCCAACCGCCAGCGCAACGCCCAGCAGGCCGATCGGCGTCGTTTCGGTGGGCGCCATGCCGAGGGTCTGGACCGCGAACACGGTGACCAGCTTCTGCACCAGCGCGCCGATGAACCAGAAGTAGCTGAGCCCGAGGACGGTCAGCCACAGCCGCCGATTGCGATAGAGCTGGCGCAGGCCCGGCGCGAGGGTACCGGCAGGGTTCCAGGAGAAGGGGCGTCGTCCACGCTCGCGCGGATGCGTGCGCCCGATGCCGAACGCGCAGGCGGTACCGACAATCGCGATCGCCAGCAGGATGAGGCCGATGATCGGCATCCTGTCGTGGAATGCCTGGTAGATGACGCCGCCGAGCGCGCTGCCGAGGATGATGGCAAGGAACGTCGACATCTCGATGAGGGCGTTGCCGCGCGAGATGTCGCGGTCGGGCAGCAGCTCCGGCAGGCTGCCGTATTTGGCCGGGCTGTAGAGCGCCGCTTGGGTGCCCATGAAGAACGCCACCACCAGCATCGCCCGCATGTCGGCCAGCCAGAAGGCCGCCACGGCGCTGACCATGACGACAATTTCGAAGCTCTTGACCACGATCAGCACGGTGCGCTTCGTCACGTGGTCGGCCAGCTGTCCGGCATAGTCCGAGAACAGCAGGTAGGGAACGATGAAGACCGCGCCGATGATGCCGACCATGGTCGTGCCCGCGAACGGCGCATCGGGCCGGCTCGCGAGGTCGAGCGCGAAGAAGGTGATCGCCCAGGTATAGACGTTGACGTTGAAGGCGCCCAGGAACTGGGATGCCAGCATCCACGAAAAGCCAGGATCGCGAATCAGGCGCCAATAACTGCGGTCTTGCATCTTGCCCCTCGAGCCAGCGGGACGGCCAGTCGAGAGTCCGGGGGCCGACTTGTCAAGATGAGTCGGGCGAGTGAGCCTCACTCGCCACCCTCCGGTGAAGGGAATCGCTCGAATGCGCGCTAAATCGACTTGTCCTTGATGCGCTGCTTCACGACTTCGATGTTGTATTTGGCGCTCTGGCTCTGCGGCGTGACCTTCAGCACGCGCTCGAAGGCATCGAGCGCCGCCTCGTCGCGGTCGAGCTCGATATTGACGAGGCCCAGTCCCGCCAACGCGCCGAAATGGTGCGGCTCCAGCTCCAGCACGTGATCGATGTCGGCGAGCGAGGCCTCGTAATTCCCCATCATGTAATAAACGGTCGCACGCTTGTTCCAGCCTTCGGCGAAATTCGGTGCCTTGTGCACGATGGCGTCGAAGACCTTGAGCGCGGTGGCGGTATCGCCGATCGACATGGCGCGGCTGCCGACCTCGAACACGTGGTCCAGCTCGGAATCGCCGGACTTGGCCCAGATGGTCCAGATCTCGGCCTCGACCGGCGCCGCCGCTTCCGGAGACGGCGCAGTCCTCAGCTTCTCGAACAAACCGATGAGGCGCGGATCGGTCTGATCCGACCGCGCATCCGCGAAGCCAAGGCCCCAGATCGCAATCAGGACTGCAAGGGCGTGACGCATGCCGGAAGGATAGCACTCGGCACCCGGCCTCAGCTATGCATAATGCACATCGAACCGGATCGAACGGACGCAAACCATGAATGCCAGCCAGTATTTCCGTCCTACCTACGCCGCCGCGCGCGAAGCGTTTCGCACCGCGGCCGCCGGGCGCGGACTGAAGATCGAGTCGCATCGAAATCCAACCAAGGGCGCGGAGGGCGAAGAGCTGACCACCGACGTGGCGGTGCTCGGCCCCAGCAATGCGTCCCGCTTGTTGATCGTCGTCTCCGGCACGCATGGCGCGGAAGGCTTCTGCGGCTCCGGCATCCAGGTCGGCTGGCTCGCCGCCAATCACCCACTCCCCGCCGATACGGCCATCCTGTTCGTCCATGCCATCAATCCGTACGGCTTCTCGCATGTCCGCCGGGTGACCGAGGACAATGTCGACCTCAACCGCAACTTCGTCGACCACGGCAACGCCAAGCCGGCCAACCCCGGCTATGACGAGTTGCGCGACTTCATCTGCCCGAAGGAGTTTACCGAAGAGAGCGAGCGCAAGAACCTGGCCGCCCTGCGCGCCTATGCGAGCGAGCATGGCGTCGACGCGCTGGAGACCGCCATCGCCTCCGGCCAGTATGTCGACCCACTGGGCGTGTTCTACGGCGGCACGCAGCCGACGTGGTCCAACCGCACGCTGCGCGCCATTCTCAAACCCTTCGCCACAACCGCGCGGCACGTCGCCTTCATCGACCTGCACACCGGCATCGGGCCCTACGGCTTCGGCGAGATCATGTCCAACCACCCCGCGCGCGATCCTGGCCACCCGATCATGCAGCGCTGGTGGGGCGGCGAAGCGACCTATTTCGACGACGGCACCTCGTCATCCTACTACGTGGTCGGCGACACCCAGATTGCAGTCACGCAGATCCTGACCAACGCGCAGATCGCCGGCATCACGCTGGAATATGGCACCATTCCGCGCAAGGAAGACATGATGAACGCGGTGCGCGCCGACAACTGGCTCTATGCGCACGGCCACGGCGACGTCGAATCCGCCAAGGGCCGCGCGATCAAGGCCCAGATCCGCGCTGCCTTCTATCCGGAGCACGACGATTGGAAGGAGATGGTGGTCGAGCGCGGCCACTATGTCATGAAACGGATGTTGCGCTGCCTAGGCGAGAGCTAGGACAAGCCGCGCAGTTTCTCGGGCACCGGACCACCGGTCGCCCAATCCAACAACTCCACCGTATGCAGGATCGGCGCGCCCACCGCGCCCTCGAGCTGCTGTATGCAGCCGATGTTGCCGGTTGCGATGACCTGCGGCGCGAGGCCGTTGATGTTCGCCGCCTTGCGATCGCGCAATGCGGCGGAGAGATCGGGCTGCAGCATGTTGTAGGTGCCGGCCGAGCCGCAGCACAGGTGGCCCTCCGGCACGTCGACCACCTCGAAGCCGGCTTGCCTCAGCAGCGCCTTGGGTGCGCTCGTCACCGTTTGTCCGTGCTGCAACGAACAGGCGGCGTGATAGGCGAGGCGCAGCGTCGGCCCGTCCGATGCCGGCAGGGCCCCGAGCCGCGCCAGATACTCGCTGATGTCGAGCGCGCGCGCCGAGACCGCCTGTGCGCGCTCCTTCCAGTCCAGGTCGTTGCGGAAGATGTAGCCGTAATCCTTGATCACCGTGCCGCAGCCCGAGGTGGTGATGACGATGGCATCCAATCCCTCGCCCGCGATCTCGCGATGCCAGGCCGCGATGGTGGCCTTGGCGGACTGGTGCGCCGCCTCTTCGAAACCCATGTGATGGGTGAGCGCGCCGCAGCACCCTGCCCCTTCCGCCACCACCACCTCGATGCCGAGGCGATTGAGCAGGCGGATCGCCGCCTCGTTGATCTCCGGCCGCAGCACCGGCTGCGCACAGCCGGCCAGGATCGCGACCCGGCCGCGCCGTTCGCCCTGCGCGGGAAACACACCCGCCCGGTCGGTCGCGCGCGGCGTCGCCGGCCAATCCTTCGCCAGGCCCACCATCGCGCGCAGGCGCTTCGGCAGCCAGCGGTGCGCGCCGAGGCTGCGCGCCAGCGACGCGCCGGTCAGTGCCAGGCGGAACAGGTGCGGCCGCGGCAGGATCGTCGCGAGCAGGCGGCGCAGCCAGTAGTCCGCTGTCGGCCGCGCGTAGGTCTTCTCGATATGCGCCCGCGCCTGGTCCACCAAGTGCATGTAGTGCACGCCCGAGGGACAGGTCGTCATGCAGGACAGGCACGACAGGCAGCGGTCGATATGCTTGACCTCGACCTCGCCGGCGGCGCGGTCCTGCTCCAGCATGTCCTTGATCAGGTAGATGCGCCCGCGCGGCGAATCCAGCTCGTCGCCCAGCAGCACATAGGTCGGGCAGGTCGCGGTGCAGAACCCGCAATGCACGCAGGCACGCAGGATCTTGTCCGCTTCCGCGATGTCCGGGTTGGCGAGCTGCGCGAGGGAGAAGCTGGTCTGCATGCGCGCTATTTCAAATGCATCAGGGCGAAGACGAGCGACCCGGCGAGACCCCATTCGCGGACCACGCCATCGAGGAGATGCGACTTGCTGATCGCAAACTCCTGCTCGACGTCATCGAACACGACCGCGGTCTTGCCGTCGTCCGCCACCACGAACAGGTGACCGTCGGTCTTCTGCTCGCTGCGGAAGCAGCGCACCCGCCGCACCGGAACCTTGGTGCGGGCGAACTTGGCGCGCTCCGCGGCCGTGAAGTCCGCTTGTTCGGTCTCCAGCAGATGATTCATTTCGTCGATGCTATAGGGGTTTTCCGTCATCATAAGTCTCGATACATGCGGCCCGGGTTCAGGATTCCGTGCGGATCGAACGCGGCCTTGGTGCGCTTCAGCAACGGCGGTGGCGCTTCCAATGGAAACACGTCGATGGCGCGGCGCAGGCTGTCCGGCCCGCGCACCAGCGTCGCGTGTCCGCCGACGGCAGCGACCGCCTTGCGTACGGCGCTGGCGTCCTCGGCCGATGTGTTATGCCGCGCGATCCACAGGCGCCCGCCGCCCCAATCCATCAGCCAGTCTTCGCCTTGTCCCAATGCCGTCGCGATCTTTGCACCGGAAGCCGGCGGGACCGACAGGCGCCACAGCGCGCCCGCTTCCGCTTGCTGCAGCGGCGTGACCTCGTTGATCTCCGACCATAAAGCCTCCGAGCGCATGCTGTGCAGCTCTTCGCTCGGCAGGCTGACGGCCGCGCGCAAGGCGGCGCAGCGATCGGCGACCGAGACCGGCGATCCGGTCAAGCGCATGGCCGCCAGCGCGCTGCCCGGCGCACGCACCAGGTCGATGCCGGAGCGCGCCGCGACCGCGGCCGGCAGGAATGCGGCGCCGTCGATCTCGAACGCCTCGCGCAGCTGCGTCGTCAGGCAGCGATGGCCGGTCACCACGTCGGGCACCGGCACGATCACTGTGCGCTGCTTCTCCGGCGCCGGCAGCACCTTCACCGTCACTTCGAGAAGTAGCGCAAGAGTCCCCATCGATCCCGCCAGCAGCTTGGGCAGGTCGTAGCCGGTCACGTTCTTCACCACCTTGCCGCCGGCCTTGAACTCCTCGCCCAGGCCGTTGACCGCGCTGAAGCCGAGGAAGTGATCGCGCGCCGCACCGGCGCTCGGCCGGCGCGGGCCGGAGAGGTTGCTTGCCAGCACGCCGCCGATGGTGCCGGCTTCGTTGCCGCTGCCATAGAGCGCGCTTGCCGCCGGCTCGAACGCCAGGTGCTGATGCTTCTCCGCCAGCGCAACCCAGATCTCGCGCATCGGCGTGCCGCTCCACGCCGTCAGCACCAGCTCATCGGGTTGATAGCTGATGATGCCGCTCAGCCCGCGCATCGATAGCAACATTTCGGCGTTCACCGGCCGCCCCAGCCCGCTCTTGCTGCCCGAGCCCTCGATCGCCAGCGGCCGGCGCGCCTCGGCGTGGGTGCGCACGGTGTCGACGATGTCCTGGGTGCTCTCGGGCTGGATGCGCTGCACGAAATCAGAACCTCGGCAGGTCGGGGAACGGCACCTTGCCGCCGCTCACATGCATCGCGCCCATCTCCGCGCAGCGATGGAGCGTTGGGAACACCTTGCCGGGATTGAGCAGTTGATGCTCATCGAACGCGCATTTGAGGCGCATCTGCTGGGCGAGGTCGATCTCGTTGAACATGGTCGGCATCAGGTCGCGCTTCTCGATCCCGACGCCGTGCTCGCCGGTCAGCACGCCGCCGACTTCCACGCACAGCTTCAGGATCTCCGCGCCGAGCCGCTCCGCCGTGTCGAGTTCACCGGGCTTGTTGGCGTCGTAGAGAATGAGCGGGTGCAAGTTGCCGTCGCCGGCATGGAACACGTTGGCGATGCGCAGGCCCAGTTGCCGCGACAGCTCCGCCATGCGGGTCAGCACCAGCGGCAGCTGGCCGCGCGGGATCGTGCCGTCCATGCAGAGATAGTCCGGAGAGATGCGTCCGACCGCCGGGAACGCCGCCTTGCGCCCAGCCCAGAATACCAGCCGCTCCTGCTCCGACTGGCTGATGCGTAGCGACGTTGCGCCCTTCTGTTCGGCGATCGCCTTGACCCGGGCCATCAGTTCGTCGACCTCGGCGGCAGTGCCGTCGAGCTCGACGATCAGCAGCGCCTCGGCCTCCAGCGGATAGCCGGCATGGACGAACGCTTCCACCGCGGCGACCGCCGGCTTGTCCATCATCTCCATGCCGGCGGGAATGATGCCAGCCGCGATGACGGCGGCGACCGCTTCGCCCGCCGCCTCGCTGCTGGCAAAGCCGGCCAGCAGCGCGCGCGCCGTTGGCGGGCGCTTCAGCAGCCGCACCGTCACTTCCGTGACCACGCCGAGCAGCCCTTCCGATCCGGTGAGGATGCCCATCAGGTCGTAGCCCGCCGCATCGAAATGCCGGCCGCCGACGCGCATCACCTCACCGTCGATCAGCACGACTTCGAGGCCGAGCATGTTGTTGGTGGTGAGGCCGTATTTCAGGCAATGCACCCCGCCGGAATTCTCCGCAACGTTGCCGCCGATCGAGCAGGCGATCTGGCTCGAGGGATCCGGCGCGTAATAGAAGCCGCGATCCGCGACCGCGTGGCTGATGGCGAGGTTGGTCACGCCGGGCTGCACCACGGCACAACGGTTGTCGAAGTCGATGTCGAGGATGCGGTTGAGCTTGCCGAGCCCGACCAGCACGCCATCGGCCAAAGGCAGCGCGCCGCCCGACAGGGAAGTTCCGGAGCCGCGTGGGACCACCTTCAGCTTGCGCTGGTGGCAGTAGCGCAGCACCCGCACCACCTCCTCGGTTGAAGCCGGCAGCACTGCGACCAGCGGCACCTGCCGGTAGGCCGTCAGGGCGTCGGTCTCGTAGGCTTTGAGCGCGGCGGGCGCGGCGATCACCGACGCCGGCGGCAGAAGGGCGGCGAGCTCCGCCGCGATCCGCTCGCGGTCGTTGATTGCTTCCTGGTCCGGCGCCGGCATCAGCAGCATGAATCGCCTCTCCCAATCCCGCGATATTGGAACAGGCGCGCCCAAAACGAAACCGCGCCGATCTTGCGATCGGCGCGGCTCGAAACTCGGAGGTGCAGCCTGGGCTTAGCCCTGGCGCGCCTTGTAGCGCGGGTTGGTCTTGTTGATCACATAGACCCGGCCCTTGCGGCGGACGATACGGCAATCCTTGTGGCGCCGCTTCGCCGACTTCAGCGAATTGATGATCTTCATGGGTCGGTCCTCGAATTCCGGTCTTTGGGTCGGGCGCGGAACATAGAGATCGGCACGAATCCTGTCAACCCACGCTCGCCTCAGCCTAACCCTCTGAAAAGACGCGCTATTATGACCAGTTCGACATCAAGGATGCGGACCCCATCTTGATTCCGTAGAATCGGAAGATCTTGAGGGTACCGGCTTCGATGGCGGCGAGCTTGCGCTCCCAGTCGCCGACCTCCGCCAGGAAGGCGTCCGGGAAGGTGCGGATGACCGATTTGCCTT
>DATEOK010000143.1:0-3125 GCA_035274225.1 Dongiaceae bacterium | reverse complement strand
GCGGCTGGTGCGCACCAGCTTGTTGATGGTCTCGATCATGTGCACCGGGATGCGGATGGTGCGCGCCTGGTCGGCGATCGAGCGGGTGATCGCCTGCCGGATCCACCACGTCGCGTAGGTCGAGAACTTGTAGCCGCGGCGGTACTCGAACTTGTCGACCGCCTTCATCAGGCCGATGTTGCCTTCCTGGATCAAATCCAGGAACTGCAGGCCGCGGTTGGTGTATTTCTTGGCGATCGAGATGACGAGGCGCAGGTTCGCCTCCACCATCTCCTTCTTGGCGCGCGAGGCTTCGCGCTCGCCCTTCTGGATCACGTTGACGATGCGGCGGAAGTCGCCGACCGGCAGGTGAACGCGGTCCGCCACCAGCGAGATGTCGTTGCGGATGGTCTTGGCTTCTTCCTTGGCGTTGGCGAGGAAGTTCTTCCAGCCCTTGGCGGTGAGGCGGCCGAGCTTCTGGAACCACTTCGGGTCCAGCTCCTGGCCGTAATAGTGCTTGAGGAAGTCCTCGCGCGTGACGCCGGACTTCTGGCAGATGCGCAGCAGCTGGCCTTCGAGGCCGATCATCAGCCGGTTGAGGCCGTACATCTCGTCGACCAGCGCCTCGATCCGGTTGTTGTTGAGGCGGATGGCGCGCATCAGGTCGACCATCTCGAGCTTCAGCTTCTCGTAGTTCTTCTCCGAGCGCGGGTTGAGATCCTCGCCCGCCTTGATGCTCTCGAGGCGCTTCTGCTGGGCCTTCTCCAGCTTCTTGTACAGCGCGGCGATCTTGTCGAACGCTTCCAGCACGCCCGGCAGCAGCTGCGCCTCCATGGCGGCGAGCGACATGTTCACTTCGTCGGCGTCGTCAGGATTCTGGCCGTCGCCGCCCTCGGCGCCGGGCTGGCCTTCGGGGTTTTCCTTCTTTTCTTCCTCATCGTCTTCGGCGAAGGGATCCTCGCCGGATTCTACCTGCGCCATTTCCGCCTGGCCGGGACCGCCGCCCATGGTGGCGTCGAGGTCGATGATGTCGCGCAGCAGGATCTCGCCCGCCTTCAGCTTGTCGCGCCAGTCGATGATGTAGCGGTGGGTGATCGGGCTTTCGCCGATGCCGCCGATCATCATGTCGCGGCCGGCCTCGATGCGCTTGGCGATGGCGATTTCGCCCTCGCGCGACAGCAGCTCGACCGAGCCCATCTCGCGCAGGTACATGCGGACCGGGTCGTCGGTGCGGCCGACTTCCTCGTCGTCCAGGTTGCCGACGGTCCGGGTCTCTTCCTCGACCGAATCCTCGGCTTCCTCGGTCTCCTCATCCGCCTCGACGACATTGATGCCCATCTCGTTGAGCTGGGCCATCATGTCTTCGATCTGGTCGGTCGAGACCTGCTCCGACGGCAGGACCGCGTTCAGCTCCTTGCTGGTGACGAATCCCTTTTCCTTGGCCTTGGCGAGCATCTTGCGCATGGCAGTGTTCATGCCATCCATCAAGGGCTCGGCGCCTTCCTCGCGCGGCTTGGTCGCATCCTGCTTGGGCTGCGGTTTCACTGCCATCTCACCACCTGCTCTACATCTTGTATGTCCCGGCCCGTTGAACCCCCGTTCAAGGCCGAAACGAATCCCCTACTCTATGTCTAGTCCTCACCGCCCCAACCGGGGGCGCGATCCAGGTCACGGCGCTGGCTTTCGCCGTCCAGCGCCATCTGCCGCGCCGCCTCGAAGCGGGTGAGTGCGGAAGTCTCTGCATTCGGGTCGCCGGGATTCGCCATCGCGCTTTCCAGCGCCTGAGCCGTTGCCGACAGTTCCGGTTTCACGCTCAGTTTCTCCCGCAACAACCCAATCACATGCAAAAGCCCCTCCTCGGCGACCGTTATGTCCGCCGACGGAAGGGTAAACTTCATTGGGCCTGTGCGCGCAATCAGGGCTTCCAGGGTCCCTGCAAAACCCAGGTCGTTCAAATGGTTCCGAAACCCCTTGGAGTCAAGATGCGGCTGGCCGGCAGCGAGGTCTATAATCGCCCCCTTCAAAGAGTCAAGGTCACCGCGGGGAAACTCCACGTCACCCACCGTCTCACAATGCCGACCAATCAAGTCTGGATGGTTAACAAGGGTGACCAAAATCAGTTCGTAGGGCGTGCGCTGGATATTGGCCACCCCCCGCTTGGCTGCCTCCCCGCCCACCGGCATGGGGACTTGGCGACCCGGAAATCTGCCTTTTTGGCCGCCGAATTGCCCTGAACCGGCCTGAAAAGCCGCCTTCGGCTGGGGCCGGAACAGCTCATCGAGCCGGCGATGGGTCTCCTGGCGATAGGCATCCTGGACCGATTTGTCGGCAATGCGGCTCACCGCTTCGGCCAGATCCCGCCGGAATCCGGCCCGGCGCTCCGGCGTATCCAGCGGCCGGTCGGCCAGCACCTGTTGCCACAGCACGTCGACCAGCGGCTCCATCCGCGCCAGTTCGTCGCGGAACCCGGCGGCACCCCTGGCCCGCACCAGGGAATCCGGATCCTCGCCCGCCGGCATCCAGGCAAATCGCAGGGAGAGGCCCGGCTTCAGCAGCGGGATCGCCCGATCCGCCGCCCGAGCGGCGGCGCGCTGGCCGGCATTGTCGCCGTCGAAGCAGAGGACCGGCTCCTGCGCCATGCGCCAGAGCAGCGCGATCTGGTCCTCGGTCAGCGCGGTGCCGAGCGGCGCGACCGCGTTGCTGACGCCGGCCTGGGCCAGCGCGATCACGTCCATATAGCCTTCGACCACGATGATCTCGTTGGTCTCGCGCGCGGTCTTCTGCGCGTGGTTGAGGCCATACAGCACGCGGCCCTTGTGGAAGAGCGGCGTCTCCGGGGAGTTCAGATATTTCGGCTCGCCCTGGTCCAGGATGCGCCCGCCGAACGCGATCGCCTGGCCCTTGCGATCGAGGATCGGGAACATCACCCGGCCGCGGAATCGATCGAAGCAGGCGCGGCCGTCTTCCGGCTTGATGAGCAGCCCAGCCTCGATCGAGATGGCTTCGGGAATGCTGGCCTTTTCCAGCGCCGCCTTCAGCGCGTGCCCCGTATCCGGCGAGTGGCCGAGCCGGAACCGCCGCATGGTGTCGTCAGTGAGGCCACGCCGCTTGAGGTATTCGAGGCCCGCGCGCCCGGCCGAGGCGCG
>DATEOK010000142.1:0-16976 GCA_035274225.1 Dongiaceae bacterium | reverse complement strand
CGTTCTGCTCGACACCCTTGGGCGCGAACCAGTTGGGCCGCTCCCAGCCGAGCTTCCAGCCGAACACCGCGCCCTGCTCCTTCAGCCGCCCATAGAGCGGCGAGGTGCGCACCGGCCGCGCGCTCACCAGTTCCTCGTGCGGCCACGCCATCGAATAGTGATGCGCGTAGGCTTCGAGCGTGCGGGTGATGACCCAATTGCGGTCGCGATGCACCTGGCCGAAGCGGCGGATGTCGACCGGCCACAGGTCCATCGGCGCTTCGCCCTCCGCCACCCACTCGGCCAGCGCGCGACCGGCGCCGCCGCCCGACGCGATGCCGAAGGCGTTGAAGCCGGCGCCGACATAGAAGTTCTTCAGCTCCGGCGCCTCGCCCAGGATGAAATTGCCGTCGGGCGTGAAGCTCTCCGGGCCGTTGATCATCTGCTTGATGCCGGCCTTCTCCAATGCCGGCACGCGCGCCAGTGCCTGCTCCATCAGTGGCTCGAAATGGTCGGTGTCGTTCTCCAGCAGCTGGAACGCGAAGTCCTCCGGCAGCGGATGAGTCTGCCAGGGCTTCGGGTTGTGCTCGTAGCCGCCCATCACCAGGCCGCCGACCTCTTCCTTGAAGTAGATCAGGCGATCGGGATCGCGCAGGGTCGGCAGGTCCTTCGGCACGCCAGGAATCGCCTCGGTCACCAGATACTGGTGCTGCACCGAGGTCAGCGGCACGCTGACTCCCGCCAGCGCGCCGACGCGACGCGCCCACTGGCCGCAGCAATTCACCACGACCTCGGCCTTGATGGTGCCCTGATTGGTCTCGACCCCGACCGCGCGGCCTCTGTCGATGAGGATGCCGGTGACCGCGACCTCTTCGATGATCTTGACCCCGCCCATGCGCGCACCCTTGGCGAGCGACTGGGTGATGTCGGCCGGGTTGACTTGGCCGTCGGTCGGCAGGAAGGCGGCGCCGACCACGTCGGAGATGTCCATGACCGGCCACAGCTTCTGCGCCTCCTGCGGCGACAGCAGCTCCATCTCCAGGCCGAAGGAGTGCGCCGTCGTCGCCTGGCGCTTGATCTCGGTCATGCGCTCGGCATTGCAGGCGAGACGCAGGCCGCCGTTGCGCTTCCACCCGGTCGCGAGGCCGGTCTCCTGCTCCAGCTTATCGTAGAGCTCGACCGAGTATTTCAGCAGCTGGGTGATGTTGGCGGAGGTGCGCAACTGCCCCACCAGGCCGGCGGCGTGCCAGGTGCTGCCCGACGTCAGCTTGTTGCGCTCGATCAGCACCACATCCTTCCAGCCGAGCTTGGCCAGGTGATAGGCCGTCGAGCAGCCGATGATGCCGCCGCCGATGACAACCGCGCGGACCTGGGTGGGAAGTGTGGTCATGAATGATGCCTGATCTTGGACAATACCTGAGAGCCTTCGCTTAGCGCCCCCACCCCAACCTCCCCCGGCTCGGGGGAGGGAGTTCCTTAGTCCCCTCCCCCAAGTTGGGGGAGGGTTAGGGTGGGGGTTGAATCTATCCGCGTCACCTATCTCTGACCGCCTGCAGGTGCTTGCCGAAATCCGGAGAGCCCATCAGCTTCTTGCAGCGCTCGAAGCGGTTGACGGCATAGGCCCAGAAATCGTCCACCGGATTCTGGTTCACGTGCTGGATGATGCCCCACAGCGTCCACAGCAGGTCGCACATCGCCTTGTAGAGGACCATCCGGCCTCGGTCCCCGGCGGGCGCCCCGCCGCCGAAATAGGCTTCCAGCAGCGCCTCGTCCTGGTCCGGGCCGAAAGCCGCCTCGACCGAGACGTCGCCCAGGTCCCACATCGGATCGTTGTTGCCGGCATATTCCCAGTCGATCACGTGGACTTGGCTGCCAGTGTCGAGGAAATTCTCCGCCAGCGGATCGCAGTGGCACGGCTTGATCGGCAGCGGCCGCGTATTGAGCGCCGCGCGCACGGCCTCCGCCTCGCGCTTCACATCGTGGTAGCCGTCGGGCAGTGGCGCGTTCTTCTTGGCGAGGATGTCGAGATACTCGTCGACCATCTGGAACAGCTCGAAGCGATTGAGGAACGGCGCGGCGTTGTCGTGCACGCGCCTCAGCGCCACGGCGGAGCGCCTGACCGAGCCCAGATCCTTGAACCGCTCGGCATTCAGGGTGATGCCGCCATCGATGAAGCGGCACAGCATCACGCCGGTCGCTTCGTCGAAATGCACGACGTCGGCATTGACGCCGACCTTGGCGGCGGAGCGGGCGGCGTGAGCCTCGTTCTTGCGGCTGATATATTCGCTGGTGCCGGCGCCGGGAATGCGCAGCACATGGCGACCGCGCGGCGAATCGATGCGGTAGTTGCGGTTGGTGAGGCCACCCAGCCGCTCCAGCTTGATCGCATTCTCCGGCACGTCCTTGAACAGGTCGATGCCGCGCATCGCGGTCAGCACGTCGTTGCGATCGATGTCCGCACTCATGCCCCGCTCCTCACGCCTTCAATCGCAGGTTTTCCGGATCGTAGACCGCCTTGGTAGCGATCCGCGCCTTGCTGACCTTGCCGAAAGCCTCGATCTCGACCTCGCCGCGCGCGATCAGGTCCGCGGGCAGGTAGCCGTAGCCGATCGCCTTGCCCACAGTGTAGCCGAAATTGCCGCCGGTGGTGACGCCGACGACCTTGCCGTCCACCATCACCGCCTCGCTGCCGTAGAGCGGCAGGTACTCGTCGAGGACAAAAGTGACTAGCTTCTGCTTCACGCCGGCCTCGCGCTGTCTCTGCAGGGCGTCGCGGCCGACGAAGTCGCCCTTGTTGAAGTTGATGCGGAAGCCGAGACCGGCCTCCAGCGGCGAGTAGTCCGGCGTGATGTCGCTAGACCAATAGAGGTAGCCCTTTTCCATGCGCAGGGAGTCGATCGCGCGATAGCCGACGTCGGCGATGCCGTGTGGCTCGCCCGCCTCGCGCAGCAGCTCATAGACATGCGCGGCATATTCTGTCGGCACATGCAGCTCCCAGCCCAACTCGCCGACATAGCCGATGCGGATGGCGCGCACCGGCGCGGCGCCGACCGTGATCTCGCGCATGGTCGCAAACGGGAACGCCGCGTTGGAGGCATCCTCCTCGACCACCTGTTCCAGCACCGCGCGCGCTTTCGGCCCGCACAGGTTGATCACGGCGCGCGCCGAGGTCACGTCGTTCAGCTGCACCGAGCCGCTGCGGCGCAGCTGGCTCTGGATCCAGTGCGCATCGTGCTTGCCGAAGGCGGCACCGGTCACGAAGTAGTAGCGGTCCTGCGTGAGCCGCGTGAAGGTGAGGTCGCATTCGATGCCGCCGCGCTCGTTGCACAGCTGGGTATAGATGACGCTGCCGACCGGCCGGTCCATGTTGGAGACGGCGATGCGCTGCAGGAACGGCACCACGCCCTCGCCCGCCAGCTCGAACTTGGAGAACGAGGTCTGGTCGATCAGCGCCACGCGCTCGCGCACCGCCTTATGCTCTTCGCCAACGTGCTTGAACCAGTTGGTCTTGGCGCGGTCGAAGTCCGGCTTGTCCTTCGCCTCGGTGCCATTCGGCGCGAACCAGTTCGGCCGCTCCCAGCCGCCACGCGAGCCAAACACCGCGCCGCGCGCCTTCAGCGTCTCATAGAGCGGCGAGCGGCGGATGCCACGCTGGGTCTCGTGCTCCTTGGCGGGAAAGGCGAACTTGTAATGACCGCCGTAAAGCTCGACCGCGCGCGCATACATGAAGTGCCGGGTGGCGTGGTGGAAGCCGAAACGGCGGATATCCAGCGGCCACAGGTTGAGGCTGGGCCGGCCGTCGATGATCCACTCCGCCATCATGCGGCCCGCGCCACCGCCGGCCGCGATGCCGTAGAGGAAGCCGTTGCACACGAAGTAGTTCGCCAGCTCCGGCGCCTTGCCCATCACGAAATCGCCGTCGGCGGAGTACGGGATCGGGCCGTTCAGCAGCTGCCGCACGCCGACCTGGTTGACGATGGGGGTGCGCTTGGCGGCGAGCTGCGCCAGCTGCTCGAAGCGGTCGAAGTTGCTCGGCAGCAGCTCCTGCGCGAATTGGCGCGGAATGCCGTTCGGCGCGAAAGGCAGCGTGTCGGGCTCGTAGCCGCCGACCACCAGGCCGCGCACTTCCGGCTTGTAATAGACCAGATGATCGGGGTCGCGCATGGTCGGCATGCGCTTCGGCGCGTCGGGGATCGGATCGGTGATGAGATACTGGTGCTCGACCGCGAAGGATGGCACGCGCACGCCGGCGAGCTGGCCGACCTCATGGCCCCACATGCCACAGGCGTTGACCAGCAGATCGCAGGTCCAGGCGCCCTGGTCGGTCTCGATCCGCGTCACGCGCTCGTTCTCCACCGTGAAACTGGTGGCGCGCTCGCCGATCACGATCTTGGCGCCCTTGTCCTTGGCGCCCTTGGCCAGCGCCTGCGCGACGCTGGCGGGGTCGATATAGCCGTCGCTCGGGATGAAGATCGCCGAGCGCACGTCCTCCGTGCTCATCAGCGGGAACAGCTCCTGAGACTGTTGGGGCGAGAGCCACTGCATCTCGAGATCGAAGCTCTTCGCCATGGTCATCAGGCGGCGGTTCTCCATCTCGCGCTGCTCGGAGCAGGCGAGGCGCAGCGAGCCGTATTTCTTCCAGTCGATCGCCTGCCCGGTCTCCGCTTCGAGCCGGTCGTAGAGCTCGACCGAGTGCTTCAGCATGCGCGTGGTGTTGCGCGAGGAGCGCAGCTGGCCAACCAGCCCCGCCGCGTGCCAGGTGGCGCCGTGGGTCAGGCCGCTCTTTTCCAGGATCACCACGTCGCATTTGCCGGCGCGCGTCAGGTGATAGGCGATCGAGCAGCCGAGGATGCCGCCGCCGAGGATCAGGATCTCGGCATGGCGCGTGGCGTGGGCGGGTTCGGACACGGTGGGCGGCTCTCCTGGGGCGCTTTTATCAGCACGAAACCACATGAATGCTGAAAATTCCAGCACCAAAACCAACAAACCAATCTGCTAACCACAAGATATTAACATTTTGCTTGCAGCAATCGTGTTTTCCATGTTGGATTTCAGGCGAGCGTTCAATCAGCAAAGGGCGAAGCTCGGCCCGACGACAGTGGAGGCATCGATGCGGAACATGATTCTGGGCGGCGCCGCGGCGCTGGCCCTGATCGCGACGGCGGCGCCCGCCCTCGCGGAGGTCCCGGAAAGCACCGACCCGATCAAGATCGCGAACTTCGATTGGACCGGCGCCGTCCTCAACACCAAGATCCTGGCGAAGATCCTCGAATCCTACGGCTACAAGGTCGAGATCGTGAACGCCGACTATCTCGCCAGCATCGGCACCGGCTTGCCGTCGGGCGACCTCGCGCTCGGCCTCGAATACTGGGACACCACCGCCGGAGACGCGATGGCGGAAGCCGACAAGACCGGAAAGACCGAGCGGCTGGGCCCGCTTGGCCCCAAGGCCAAGGAAGAATGGTGGTATCCCATTTACATGAAGGAGAAGTGCCCGGGCTTGCCCGATTGGAAGGCGCTGAACGATTGCGCCGAGGCATTCTCGACGGCCGAGACCGCGCCTAAGGGTCGCTACCTCGGTGGGCCAGTCACTTGGGCAGGTTTCGATGACGAGCGCGTCGAAGCGCTAGGGCTCAACTACGAAGTCGTGCATGCGGGGACCGACGCCAATCTGTTCGCGGAATTAGAATCGGCCTATCAACGGCAGGCGCCAATCCTGCTCTGGATTTACTCACCGCACTGGGCGCCGGCGAAATTCAAGGGCGAGTGGGTGCAGTTCCCGGAATACACGCCCGAGTGCTACAGCGACCCTGCCTGGGGCGAGAACAAGGACATGGCCTATGATTGCGGCAAGCCGCACGGCGAGATCTGGAAGTATGCCTGGGCCGGCATGAAGGACAAGTGGCCGGTCGCTTACAAGATTTCCAAGGCCTATCAACTTGGCGACGACGAGATGAATTCCCTGATCGGTCAGGTCGACCTCGACGGCCAAAGTGTCGATGCGGTCGCGGACGCCTGGATCGCCGCCAACAAGGACAAGATCAAGGGGTGGGCCGGCCAATAACGGCCAAATAAAGGTGTTGGGGAACACGGGCGGGCCAGCAGGTGGCGTTGCACTTGCTGGCCCGTTTCTTCGAGGCCAAACTGATCCGGAAAAGAACACGGCAGGGGCAAGCATGGCGGTGCATCAACAGCGCGCGGGTCACCCGGTGAAGCTGTCCTGCCGCCATGTGTGGAAGCTGTTCGGGCAGGAGTCCGAGGCTTTCCTCAACGGCCGCGCCACGCCGCCGAGCGCCGAGGAGCTGGCCGCCGCCGGCCTGGTCGGCGCGGTGCGCGATGTCAGCATCGACGTGGCGGAAGGCGAGATCTTCATCGTCATGGGGCTCAGCGGCTCGGGCAAGTCTACCTTGCTGCGCTGCCTGTCGCGCCTGATCGAACCGACAGCGGGCGAAGTGATGTTCGAAGGCCGCGACCTGCTGAAGGCGCGAAACCGCGAGATGATCGAGATCCGCCGGCACAAGATGGGCATGGTGTTCCAGAACTTCGCCCTGCTGCCGCATCTGAGCGTGCTCGACAACGTCGCGTTCCCGCTGGCGATCCAGGGCATTTCCAAGTCCAAGCGCCTCACGCGGGCGCGCGAAGTGATCGAGCTGGTGGGGCTGAAAGGCCGGGAGCTGTCCTATCCGCGCGAGCTCTCCGGCGGGCAGCAGCAACGCGTCGGCATCGCGCGCTCGCTCGCGGTCGGTCCGGAGCTGTGGTTCCTGGACGAGCCGTTCTCCGCGCTCGACCCGTTGATCCGGCGCGAGATGCAGGCGGAGCTGCAACGCTTGCAGGCTGTGCTGAAGAAGACCATCGTCTTCATCACCCATGATTTCGACGAAGCGATCCGCCTCGCCGACCGCATCGCCATCATGAAGGACGGCGCGCTGGTGCAGGTCGGCACGCCGGAGGAGCTGATCCTCCATCCCGCCACCGACTATGTCGCCGAGTTCACCCGCGACGTGCAGCGCAGCAAGGTGATGTCGGTCAGGAGCCTGATGCAACCGGTCAACGCCGGACACACCCTGGTCGGCACGGTGCGCGACACCGACAAGATCGGGGTGGTCGCCGGCCAGATCATCGAGACCGGCAAGCCATTCGCCGTGGTCGATGCCGAGGGCCGCATGCTGGGCGAGATCGCGCCGATGCCGATCCTCGACATGCTGCTCGGCCGCAGCAACGGATCGGCGCCGTGACCGACCTCGCGCTGCACGCTCCGACGCAGCGCCGCACCAGCGTGTGGCCGGCGTTCGTCTGGATGGCGTTGATTGCGGGCACCGTGGCGATTGCGCTCTATCCCCAGTACGCGAACTGGGCGGCCAATTATCCGAAGGGCTGGGTGTTGCCGTTGGCGCACGAGATCACCGCCTTTTCCAAGGCGGTGATCGACACCATCACGCCCTTCACCCGCGCGATCTCGGCGGCACTGCAGGTGCCGCTGGATCTCGCCGTCGGCATCTTCGCCAAGGGCTTCACCATCGGCGCGGGCGACAGCGCCATCGCCGTGCCGCGCCTGTCGTGGATCGGCGTCCTCGCCGCCGTGACCCTGATGGGTCACGCTCTCGGCGGCAAGCGCACGGCGTGGGTCGCATTCCTGTGCTTCTTTTATCTCGCGCTGTTCGGGCAGTGGGACCGCGCCATGATCACGCTGGCGCTGGTCGTGGTGTGCGTGCCGGTTGGCGTGCTGCTGGGGCTGGTGATCGGGATCGCCACCTACCGCAACCCGCGCTTCGATCACTACGCGGTGCGGCCGCTGCTCGACCTGATGCAGACCGTGCCGGCCTTCGCCTACATCATCCCGATCCTGTTCCTGTTCGGCTTCACGCCGGTGACGCCACTGATCGCCACCGTCGCCTTCGCCATGCCGCCGATGGTGCGCGCTACCACGCTGGCGCTGCACCGGGTGCCGGCGGAGATCCAGGAGCTGGGCCGCATGACCGGCTGCACGCGCCGACAGATGCTGTGGCGCATCCTGCTGCCGAGCGCCAAGCCGACGCTGATGGTCGGCGTCAACCAGGTCATCATGCTGACCCTCAACATGGTGATCATCGCCTCGATGGTCGGCGCCGACGGCCTCGGCTACGATGTGCTGTTCGCCCTCAGGAACCAGAAGATTGGCGTCGGGCTGGAAGCAGGCCTTGCCATCACCGCGCTGGCGATCGCGCTGGATCGCCTGAGCCAGGCCGCCGCCGAGCCGAAGGTCGAGCTGTATCGCCCCGGCACGCCGTTCCATCGGCGCCATCCCCACTTCCTGATCGGCGTCGCCGTGCTGACCACCACCACCTGGATCAGCCAATTCGTCCCGATCCTGGCCGGCGTGCCGCAGGGCATGACCATCACCACCGCGCCGATGTGGGACGCGCTCGTGAAGTGGATCAACATCAACTACTTCGACTATTTCGAACTGGTGCGTACCACGCTGCTGATCTACGTGCTCAATCCCATCAAGCTGGCGCTGCTGGCGGTGCCGTGGGTGGGCGCGGTGCTGATCGCGGCCTATGCAGGCTGGCGGCTGCGCGACCGCAATCTGGCGCTGCTGTGCGGGCTGCTGATCGCCTTCATCGCCGCGGTCGGCTTGTGGGACAAGGCGATGGTCACGATCTACCTGTGCGCCATCGCCGCCTTCATCTCGTGCCTGATCGGCATCCCGCTCGGCGTGATCGCAACGCGCAGCCAATGGTTCGACCACCTGCAGCGCGTGGTGGTCGATACCCTCCAGACCCTGCCCTCCTTCGTCTATCTCATCCCGGTGGTGATGCTGTTCCGGGTCGGCGACGTGACCGCGCTGATCGCCATCGTCGCCTTCGCGGTGACCCCGGCGATCCGCTACACCATCCACGGCATCCGTCAGGTGGCGCCGCACCTGATCGAGGCGGCCATCGCCACCGGCTGTACCCGGCGGCAGATCCTGTGGCGGGTGCAGCTGCCGCTCGCCATGCCCGAGATCATGCTCGGCATCAACCAGACCATTCTATTCGCGCTCTCGATGCTGGTGATCACCGCCCTGGTCGGCACGCGCGACCTCGGACAGGAGGTCTATATCGCCTTGACCAAGGTCGACATGGGCCGCGGCATCATTGCCGGACTGTGCGTCGCGTTCCTGGGCATCGTGGCTGACCGTCTGCTGCGGGCGGCGGCCGAGCGTTTCCGCCGGCGTTTCGGCATTTCGCCGGGCGCCGAGATCGGGTAAAGGGGAGACCTATGGCATCGGAAGAAGGGTGGACGTCGCTGCGCTTGAACACCCGCCAGGAAGACCTGGTGGAGCGCCTGCGCCGCGACCGCATCATGAGCGTCACCGCGCTCGCCGACGCGCTCCAGGTCTCGACCGAAACCATCCGGCGCGACGTGCGCACGCTCGCCGCCAAGGGCATCCTGGTCAAGCAGCACGGCAACGTGCTGTGGCCGGAGAGCCGCGACGACGAGCCGCTGCAGCGCCGCATGGCCGCCAACATGGGCGCCAAGAAGCGCATCGCCCAGGCGATCGCGC
Source organism: Dongiaceae bacterium (assembly GCA_035274225.1). GTDB lineage: Bacteria > Pseudomonadota > Alphaproteobacteria > Dongiales > Dongiaceae > Dongia_A. The sequence goes on along the minus strand of DATEOK010000142.1, from coordinate 7,471 downwards.
GCGAGATCAAGGACGGCGAATCCCTGCTGATCGACAGCGGCTCCACCACGCTCTACGTCGCCGAGGGGCTGCGCGGGCACCGCAACCTCACCACCGTCACCATCTCCGCGCCGGTAGCGCAGATGCTGGCGCCGGGCGATGGCAACCGGGTGTTCCTGGCGGGCGGCGAGGTGCGCGCCGACGATTGCGCCGCCTATGGCCCGGCCTGCCTCTCCTATCTGGCGCAGTTCACCGCCGAGACCGCCATCCTCTCGGCCGCCGCGATCAGCCGCGAGTTCGGCGTGATGGATCACCACATGTGCGAGGTCGAGGTGTGCCGCGTGCTGGTCGAGCGCGCCGAGCGCGTGATCGTCGCCGCCGACGCCAGCAAGTTCACCGCCAAGGGCCTGATCGCCGCCTGCCCGCTCGCCGAGATCGACCTGCTGGTGACCGACGCCCCGCCGCCCGCAGAGCTGGCGCAGGCCCTGGAGGCGGCAGACGTCGAAGTGCAGGTCGCATGACCAGGCGTCTAGAAGATGTAGTTCTCGGCGGTCGCCTGGCCCAGGTTGGCGGAGAACAAGAGCGCCACCTCGACAAATGCGGAGCCGCTGCCTTTTCCATCGGCATCAAAATACAGCTGTGACCATGCGTTGGGGGTGTAGGTGTACGAAAGATACCCGTCGCCAAAGGGATCTGAGCCCGAATAGCCGACGTCGGCCAGCAGATCGTGCAGATCGAGAATGTCTCCGCCCGCGCCTACCTTGAAATCCATGACGCTATCGCCGAGTTCATTCACGTGGTTGTAGTCGATGACGTCGATCCCGGCGCCGCCTGTTATGTTGTCGTGCCAACCACCGCCCAGAATGTAATCGTTGCCATCTCCCCCATTAAAAAAATCCCCATCGTTATTGCCGATCAGCCGATCGTCACCGCCCAATCCATTCAAGTATGAATAGCCAGGGCCAGTGTAGGTCAAGACATTTGCGCCCGCATTGCCTGTCGCCGTCACACCACCAAACTGGTCGCCCGTGATCGTTATGTTGTCGACGTAGGCCATATCCTGGATTGAGAAATTAAGCGTGCTGATGACGGTATCGATGCCGCCACCCTCTGCGTTGCTGAAAAGCTCCTGAATGAAGTCTTTGAAGCCGTCCACAATGTAGGTGTCGTCCCCTTTTCCACCGGTGAGAACGTCGTTGCCACCGCCGCCGTCGAGGATGTTGTTGCCGTCGTTGCCGGTCAGTACGTTGTTCGCGCCATTGCCCGTCGCATTCAGCGCATCTTGCCCGAGCAAAACGGCGTGCTCGATCGCGCCGCCGGCCAGTGTCGCCAGATTCACCGAAACGGCGGCACGCACCCAATCGGCAGTGTCAGCATTGCCTTCTTCGTCGATCGTGTCACCGGCATTGTCGATGAAATAGCTATCGTTGCCGGAACCACCCTTGATCACGTCGACGCCGGCGCCTCCGTCGAGCCAATCGTCACCGGTGCCCCCAGCCAGGGTGTCGCTCCCGCTACCGCCGGTGAGCCAATTGTTCAAACCGTCTCCGCTGAAGCTCCAGTCACTGCTTCCCGTGTAGGTGTATTTTTCGATGCCAAGGATTGTCGATGCAATCAGGAAATTGACTCGAACCTCGTCCCACACATCGGCATACCCACCCTGCTCGTCGACAATATCATCGGCGTCGATGAGGTAGACATCGAAGCCGCCGCCGCCTCTGAGCGTATCCGATCCTCCGCCGCCGCTCAGCGTATCGGAGCCGTGGCCGCCGGTGATGATGTTGTCCAATCCGTTTCCGGTGAAGGTCCAGGCACCAAATCCCGTGTACGCGTAGTTTTCTATGCCTGCGAGCGTGCCTGTCAGCAGGTAGCTCGCCCGCACTTCATCACCGGTGTCGGTGTTGGATTCCTCATCAATCACGTCACTCGCGGTGTCGATGACATAGACGTCATTTCCGGCGCCACCCTTCAGCGTATCCACGCCTGCCCCGCCATCGAGCACATTGTCGCTGCCGTTGCCGGTCAGGACGTTGCCGGCTGCATTGCCGGTGGCATTGGCCTGCGCGCCGCCGATCAACGTAATATTGTCGACGTTCGCGACCGCCGCGATGCTGTAGGTGAAATCGGCGACGACCGTGTCGATCCCGCCTAGCGAGCCGTTGGCGAAAGTCTCGCTGATCACATCGTCGAGGCCATCGACAAGGTAGGTATCGTCGCCCTTGCCGCCGATCAGCGTGTCGGCGCCGCCACCGCCATTGAGCGTGTTCTTGCCGTCATTGCCGGTCAGGACGTTCGCCAAGCCGTCGCCCGTGGCGCCGATATTGTTGGAGCCCGTCAACGTGACATTCTCGACATTGGCGAAGGACGCGAGATTGAGGGAGATCGTCGAGCTGGTGACGACATCGACGCCGCCATCGGCAGCCTCGATGATCTGGTCGCCGGCCTCGTCGACCACGTAGGTGTCGTTGCCTTTGCCGCCGGCGAGAATGTCTGCGCCACCGGCCCCATCCAGGATGTTGGCCGCCTCATTGCCCGTCAGGACATTGGCGACACTGTCGCCGGTTGCGTTGATAGCATTGACGCCCAGCAAGATTGCCTGCTCGATCGCGCCGCCGCCAAGGCTTGCCAGATTCACGGAGATAGTCGTGCGCACCACGTCCGCGGAGTCGGCGTTGGCTTCTTCATCGATCGTGTCGCCGACGTCCGTGACCACATAAGTATCGTTGCCAGCACCGCCCCTCATCGCATCGTTGCCGGCGCCACCTTCCAGCCAGTCCTCACCGATACCGCCGATCAGCGTATCGTTGCCGCCGTTGCCAGACAGCGTATCGTTGCTAGCCGCGCCATTCAGAATGTCGTTGCCCGTACCTCCGCTGACCTTGTTGTCGGCGGACGTGCCGGTGAAATTCCAGGCCGCGGACCCGCTGTAGGTGTAATGCTCGATCCCAGCGACCGCCCCCAGCAGGAAAGCGGCGCTCCGGAGTTCGTCGTTTGCGTCGGTATTGCTCTGCTCGTTGACGACGTCGCCGGCATTGTCGACCAGGTAGATGTCGTTGCCAGCCCCGCCGAACAGCAGGTCTGCGCCACCACCGCCATCCAGCACGTTGCCGCCCTCATTGCCGGTCAGGGTGTTGGCCGCAGCGTTGCCGGTGGCGTCGATGTTGCCCGCGCCGCCAGCCAATACAAGGTTATCGACATTGGCAAAGGCGGCGATGCTGTAGCTCACATCGGCAACGACAGTATCGATGCCGCCGCCCAGCGCATTGCTGATGGTCTCGTTGATGACATCTCCCGCGGTATCGACCACGTAGACATCATCGCCTGCCCCGCCGATCAGCGTGTCCGCGCCGCCAGCGCCATTGAGGGTGTTGGCACCCTCATTGCCAGTCAGAATGTTTGCAAGGCCGTTGCCCGTGGCGCTGATGCTGCTCTTGCCGGTGAGCGTCAGTTTCTCGACATTGGCGAATGACGCAAGACTGACGGAGACCGTTGAGCTCGTGACGACGTCGATGCCGCCATCGGCCGTCTCGACGACCTGGTCACCGGCATTGTCGACGACATAGGTGTCGTTGCCCTTGCCGCCGATCAGGGTGTCGGCCCCGCCGCCGCCGTCCAGAATGTTGGCGCCGTCATTGCCGGTGAGGACATTGGACCCGCTAGTGCCGGTCGCGTTGATCGCCGCAGTACCCAGCAAGGTCGCGTTTTCGATCGCACCGCCGCCCACCGCGCCGAGGGCTATCGAAAAACTGGCACGGACCGTGTCGCCGGTATCGGTGTTCCCTTCCTCGTCGATGACATCGGTCGCGGCGCTGATCACGTAGGTGTCATTGCCGGCGCCGCCTCGCAGCTTGTCGGAGCCCGCCCCGCCGTCCAGCCAATCAAGGCCGCTGCCACCGATCAGCGTATCGTTGCCGTTGTTGCCGGACAGGATGTCGTTGCCATCCGCGCCATTCAGGGAGTCGCCGACGCTGCCGCCGGAGAGCCTGTTGTCGACGCCATTTCCGGTGAAGGTCCAGGCCAGCGCCCCCGTATAGGCATAGTCCTCGATACCCGCGACCGTCGCCGCGAACCGGATGGTCGCGCTGCGCAATTCATCATGGCTGTCGGTATTTCCCTGCTCGTTGACCGCGTCGCCGGCATTGTCGACCACATAGACGTCGTTGCCGGCGCCGCCGCCGCCATTCAACACGTTGGCGCCCTCGTTGCCGGTCAGGGTGTTGGCAGCGGCGTTACCGGTGGCGTTGATGCTGCCGGCGCCACCAGCCAGTACAAGATTGTCGACATTGGCAAAGGTTGCGATGCTGTAACTGACGGACGCGATGACCGTATCGATACCGCCGCCGTTGGCATTGGTTATGGTTTCGCTGACGATGTCCGAGGCGTTGTCGACGATGTAGGTGTCGTTGCCCTTTCCGCCGATAAGGGTGTCGGCGCCGCTGGACCCATCGAGAGTGTTCGCCCCTTCATTTCCAGTGAGCACGTTCGCGAGGCTATTGCCCGTCGCGGTGATGCTGCTCTTGCCGATGAGGGTGAGTTTCTCGACATTGCCGGCGAGTTGGTAGCTGATCGCGCTCCGCACCAGGTCGATGCCGCCAGCCGCGCCGGACTCGGTCACCACATCGCCGGCATTGTCGACGACATAGGTGTCGTTGCCCTTGCCGCCGATCAGGGTGTCGGCCCCGCCGGCGCCGTCCAGAATGTTGGCGCCGTCATTGCCGGTGAGAACATTGGCACCGCCGGTGCCGGTCGCGTTGATCGCGGTCGTGCCCAGCAAGGTCGCGTTCTCGATCGCGCCGCCGCCCACCGTGGCGAGGGTTAGCGAAAGGCCGGCACGGACCGTGTCGCCGGTATCGGTGTTCCCTTCCTCGTCGATGACATCGGTCGCGGCGCTGAGCACGTAGGTGTCGTTGCCGATACCGCCCCTCATCTTGTCGCTGCCCGCCCCGCCATCCAGCCAGTCGAGGCCGCTGCCGCCGGTCAGCGTATCGTTGCCGTTGTTGCCGGAGAGCGCATCGTTGCCGTCCGCGCCATTCAAGGCGTCGCCGACGCTGCCGCCGGAGAGCCTGTTGTCGACGCCGTTTCCGGTGAAGGTCCAGGCCAGCGTGCCGGTATAGGAATAGTCCTCGATGTCCGCGACCGTCGCCGCGAACCGGATCGTCGCGCTGCGCAACTCATCATGGCTGTCGGTATTTCCCTGCTCGTTGACCGCGTCGCCAGTATTGTCGAGCACATAGACGTCGTTACCGGCGCCGCCCTTGAGGACGTCCGCACCCGCCTTGCCGTCGAGGATGTTGCCGGCCGCATTGCCGACCAGCGTGTTGACCTGAGCATTGCCGGTCGCGTTGAGGGCATTGCCGAGCAGCGTCACATTCTCGACGTTTGCGAGCAGCGCAAGGCTGTAGCTCACCTCGCTCTCGACGGTGTCGACGCCGCCGCCCTGGGCCTGCGTCAACGATTCGACGACTTTGTCGGTGGCGACATTGACCCGGTAGAGATCGTTGCCCTTCTCGCCGTTCATCGAGTCCACGCCGAGACTGCCGTCCAGCGTATCGTTGCCGACGCCTGCGACGATGGTATCGTTGCCGCTGCCGCCATCCAGCTTGTTGGCGAGGATGTTGCCGGTGATCTTGTCGTGCCCGGAGCCGCCGATCGCGTCCTCGATCTCGACCTTGAACGCGATCGAGACGTTGCCGTTGCCGGTCTGCCCGTTATTCTTGACGCCGATCGAGCTGAAGGTGCCGGCGTTCAGGTTGATGACCTGGTTGCGGCTCTGCAGCGACAGGTCGATTGTGTCGTGACCGCCGGCGTCCCAGATGCACTCGAAATATTCCTGGCCGGGGGAGAACTGGTAGACATCGTCGCCAGCGTGCCACGTCATGTTGGCGCCGTACAGATACTGGATGGCGGCGATGTCGTACAGCATCGGGCCATAGGCCTCGATGGTCGCACCGCTGTAGAGGTTGTACGCCATGATCGTGTAGCGCTGGTTGTTCTGCGCCGCCGGTACTGCCAGCTCGCCCGCCACGTCGGCGAACGGATGATCGAGACCGATCGCATGCCCGATCTCGTGGATCATGGTGGAGAAGCCGAATTGGCCCCGACTCAGCTCAAGGTTCGGGAAATAGGCATGGTCGAACCAGATGTCGCCGTTCTCGGGCCACATGTTGCTGCCGTCTTCGTACGGCAGGTAGCCCCAGGCCGCCGATGGCGAGTTGGTGACGGCGCCGCTGTTGCCGAAACGCAGATCGCCGACGTCTTCGCTGCCTGGATTTGTGTTCTCGGGAATCTCGGTGAACGTGATGTTCGCGACGTGAGACCAGAGGTCGAGCCCTGTGCGCGCGGCGTTTTGCTGCGCGCTGTCAAAGGCCTGAAAACCTCTGAATGGCTCCTGGTCGTAGTAGTTGTTCAGCCAGTCCGCGCCGGCTTGCGGGAAGCTGTAGGTCAGCGAGACCGGGGTGCCGACGGAAGTACTTCCCCACTTGTATCCCCAGACCAGGAGCGGATTGATCCTCGGATCGCTGGACAGCCCATAGGTACCGATGTCGCCCGACACATACGGTGACGTCATTTCAAATGCTTCCCCAAACTCTCGGCCCAGCCGTGCCGCCCCATGCGGCGCCCTCTTGCGGTCAGGCACACTTCTAAGTCGCGCAGACCAGCGTTATGCCACTGCTGGTTCGTCGCGACTGTAGCGGGAAAAGTTCACAAGTCCATTACCGGAAGGTGTCGTTGGGCGAAAAATCCTGAAAATGCCGCAAATATTACCACCCCGATGGGATCAAAGGCCGGGGTGCATGGTCGCCGCCGACCCAGCAAGCTAGCCGCCAAGGGCCTGATCGCCGCCTGCCCGCTCCGATACCCCGCCGCCGGCAGAGCTGGTGCAGGCCCTGGAGGCGGCGGACGCGGAGCTGATGGTGGCTAGACGATAAAGCTGGCGCTGTCGGCGCTGGTCAAGTTCGCGTTCAGCACGCTTGCCAGCGACGATCCCGCGCCAACTCCGGCCGAGCCGTCGGCGTCGAACCAGATATTCGTCGTCGTCTTGTCGTAGGTGAAGGCAACGACGCCATCGCCGAAGACATCGGAACCGGCGTACAGCACCTCTTCGAGCAGGTTCGAGATATCAATCCGATCCAGGCCCTTCTTGAAATCGGTGATGATATCGAGATCGCCCAGTTCGCCCACGAGGTTGAAGTCGAACACATCATTGCCGGTGCCGCCGGTCAGCTTGTCGGCCCCATCGCCGCCGGCGAGCGTGTCGTTGCCGGTGCCGCCGGTCAGCAGGTTGTTGCCCGCATTCCCCGTGATCTCATTGTTGAGTGCGTTGCCGGTGCCGTTGCTATTGCCGCTGCCGGTCAGGATTAGATGATCGACGTTGACGCGCGCGGCCAGGCTGTAGGTGATGGAGCTCTCCGCCGTGTCGATGCTGCCGCCCTTGCCGTTGTCGATGGCCTCCGTGACCACGTCGGCGAGGTTGTCGACGATGTAATAGTCG
>DATEOK010000141.1:0-40821 GCA_035274225.1 Dongiaceae bacterium | reverse complement strand
GGCGCCGAGGACAGCGTCACGGTCGCGCGGCAGATCCTGACCGGCCTCTATCAGCGCCTGAAACGCGGGCAGCAGCTCGACAAGCACGACATCGACGCGGCCATCCGCCTGTCGCGGCAGGACGACACCCCGCGCGGTGACGACGGCGGCGCGGAGCCGAACCTGTTCGGCTCCGGCAACCTTGGCGACGGCACCTCGATCAAGACCCAGAAGCGCCTGATCACGCCGCGCTCCGCCTCGCAGGCGAAATACATCCGCTTGCTGCACGAACAGGAGCTGGTGTTCGGCATCGGCCCCGCCGGCACCGGCAAGACCTATCTGGCGGTCGCGGTCGCGGTGGCGATGCTGGCCAAGGGCACGGTCGATCGCATCATCCTGTCGCGCCCCGCGGTCGAGGCGGGCGAGCGGCTCGGCTTCCTGCCCGGCGACCTCAAGGAAAAGGTCGATCCCTATCTGCGCCCGCTCTACGACGCGCTGCACGACATGATGCCGGGCGACCAGGTGGTGAAGCGCCTGACCACCGGCGAGATCGAGGTCGCGCCCCTCGCCTTCATGCGCGGCCGCACCCTCGCCAATTCCTTCGTCATCCTGGACGAGGCGCAGAATACCTCGCCGATGCAGATGAAGATGTTTCTCACGCGTCTCGGCGAGAATTCGCGCATGGCGGTCAACGGCGACTTGACCCAGATCGACCTGCCGCCGGGGCAGAAGTCCGGCCTGCGTGACGCGCTCGAGGCGATCGAGAATGTCGAGGGCGTCGGCACGGTGCGCTTCTCCAACCGCGACGTGGTGCGCCACCACCTGGTTCAAAAGATCGTCAGCGCCTACGATTCGCGCGATCGCAAGAAGACGAGTCGTTCGGCGTCACCCGTCACCGAGTCCAGCAAGGGGGTGGACGGCTGATCGCCGTCCAGTGCTCCTGATGGCGGACCGACCGCGCCTTTCCATTGCAATCTCCGTCGCGGACCAGAGCTGGACCAAGCTCGCTCCCGACGCTGCGCGCCTGCTGCGCCGTGCGGCGCGCGATGCGCTGGCGGAGGCCAAGAGCGACGGCTGGAAGGGTTCTCGCATCGGGCATGAGATCTCCTTCGTCCTGACGGACGACAAGAGGATGCGCGCGCTGAACCGCGCCTATCGCGGCAAGGACAAGCCGACCAACGTGCTCAGCTTCGCGGCGCTGGATGCGGAACGTCCGATGCCCGGCATGCCGTGGCTGCTGGGCGACGTGGTGCTGACCTCCGGCGTGATCGCGCGCGAGGCGAAGGCCCAGCGCAAGAGCCTGCAGCATCATCTCTCGCACCTCGCGGTGCATGGCGTGCTGCATCTGCTGGGCTACGACCACGAGCAAGATCGCGATGCCGAAGCCATGGAAGCGCTGGAGATCGCGGCGCTGGCCGGCATGGGTATCGCCAATCCTTATGAGATGCGCCGATGAGCGAACTGACTGCCGAGGAAAAACAAAGAAAAGGCTTGCGCGGGCTGTTCCGCTTCCTGAAACGCCGCGACAGCGAGGCCGCACTGCGCGAGGCGATCGAGGAGTTCATCGAGGAAAGCGAGACCACCGACGCCGATCAGCCGGCGGCCGGCGAGTCTTCGCTGTTGCTCAACATCCTGAAGCTGGGCGAGAAGACCGCCTACGACGTGATGACGCCGCGCGTCGACATCCGCGCCGCGCCGGAGGACATCGAGTTCCGCGAGTTGATCCAGCTGGTGCGCGAGCACGGCCATTCGCGCGTGCCGATCTATCGCAGCGACCTCGACGAAGTCATCGGTATCGTCCACATCAAGGACGTGCTGCCGTACATCTTCGAGCCGGAGACCTTCCAGCTTGCCAAGATCATGCGCGCGCCGATGTTCGTGGCACCGTCGATCCGGGTGCTCGACCTGCTGCTGCAGATGCGCCTGTCACGCGCCCATATCGCGCTGGTGGTGGACGAGTTCGGCGGCATCGACGGCCTGGTCACGATCGAGGATTTGGTCGAGGAAGTGATCGGCGAAATCGAGGACGAGCACGACGTGGTGCGCGGCCCGAGCCTGGTGCAGCGCCCGGACAGCACGTGGCTGGCCGATGCGCGCACCACCATCGAGGAATTCGAATCGCGCGTTGGCCCCATCCTGACCGAAGACGAGCGCGAGCACGATATCGACACGCTTGGCGGCCTGGTCATGTCGCTGACCGACCGGGTGCCGTCGCGCGGCGAGCTTGTCACGCATTCCTCCGGCATCGCGTTCGAAGTGATCGACGCCGATCCGCGCCGAATCAAGCGCCTGCGCGTGCGCAACGCCAAGCCGATCGCGCCAGACGACCGGGCGTGACGATTGGCGACGGTCGCGCGGGAGCATCATGACCCCTGAGCTTGTCTTGAGCAGAACATCCGCCGGCGGCGCGTTGGGGTTCGCCGCGCGGTACCAGAGTTGGTTCCTGCGGCGCGGCCGCTGGTCGCGACGGCTGATCCTGATGATCTTCGGCGCGATCGCGGCTCTCGCCTTTCCGCCGGTCAATGCGCTGCCGTTGTTCGCGGTCGGACTGGTGGCGCTGATCTGGGCGGCGGAGACGGCGGCGCGCCGCCGGTCCGCGCTCGCGATGGGCTGGTGGTGGGGCTTCGGCCATTGCCTCGCCGGATTCTTCTGGATCGCCAACTCGTTCCTCATCGATCCGTGGCAGTTCGGCTGGATGGTGCCGTTCGTGATCGCCGGGCTTGCCGCCTACATGGCGGTGTTTCCCGCGCTCGCGCTGGGGACGGCTTGGCACCGGAACGCATCGCCGCTCGCACGCGCGCTGTTGCTGGCGGCGACCTGGACCGTCGCCGAATGGCTGCGCGGGCATCTGTTCACCGGCTTCCCCTGGAACCTCCCGGCCTATGTGTGGAGCGTCAATCTGCCCATGATGCAGTCCGCTGCGCTGTGGAGCGCGTGGGGCCTCAGCTTCATCACGATCCTCCTGTGCGGTCTGCTGTCGTCGATGGGCCGCGGCGACCGGCGCAACGATGTGCGCGCCGGCGCTGCCGCTCTCGCCGTCATCGCGCTGCTTTATGGCTTCGGCGCCTGGCGGCTGGCGCCCGAGGATGCCGGGGACCTGGCCGCCGTCAGCCGGCCGGCCACCATGCTTCGCCTCGTCCAGGGCAACATCGATCAGGTGGAGAAGCTGACCGGCGCGCATCGCGACCGTGACATCATGCAGCACGTCCGGCTCAGCACCACGACGCCGGGGCTCGAGCAGGTGCAGGCGGTGATCTGGCCGGAGACCGCGGCGACCGTGTTCCTCGATCGCCGCGACGATTGGCGCATGTTGGTCGCGGCGGCGGCACCACCGAACGGCCTGCTCGTCACCGGCACCCTACGCGGCGATCCGCCGCAGGGCGAGCCGGAGCGCTATTGGAATTCGCTGGCCGTGGTCGACCCGCAGGCGCGCATCGTGGCGACCGCCGACAAGTTCCATTTGGTCCCGCTCGGCGAATATGTGCCGCTGCGCGATGTCATTGGTCCCTTCGTCTCCAAGCTGACGGCCGGGGCCGGTGATTTCTCCGCGGGGCCAGGCCCCGTCACTGTAAGTGCGCCTGGCTTGCCGCCGTTCAGTCCCCTCATTTGCTACGAGGTCATCTTTCCGGGCGCGGTGACCGATCCGGCCCATCGGCCCGATTGGCTGCTGAACGTAACCAATGACGGATGGTTCGGGCGATCACCGGGACCATATCAGCATTTCGCCAGCGCGCGGTTCCGCGCGGTCGAGGAAGGCCTGCCGCTCGCGCGCGCTGCCAACACCGGAATCACGGCCATGGTCGATCCGTTCGGCCGGGTGATGGCGTCGCTTCCGCTGGGAACCGAAGGGGCGCTTGATGTGTTGCTACCCGCACCGCTGGCGCCCACCTTGTTTTCGCGTACCGGTCTCACCATGCCGGTTGCATTGGTGCTCGTGGCGCTGGCGATAGGGGTTGGATTGATCATGCGCGGAACGCAGCGCCGGGTTTAACCCACTCGACCCGTTCAACATGGCTGTGGCCGCACCGCCACCCGGGCGCGACCATCCAATCGAACCAACGTCCTATACTTGTGGTAGGTTGTGTAGACCGGAAAAAGCGAGAATATAGAAATGCAACAATCCCTTAGAAATGAGTCGAAAGAGTCCAGGAAAATGGCGCGACCACGCAAATCGTCCGGCCGCATGGCCAGCAAAGGCTTCCCCAATCCGATCGACGTTCACGTCGGCAGCCGCATCAGGCTGCGGCGTACCTTGCTGGGTATGAGCCAGGAGCGGTTGGCCGAAGCGATCGGCCTCACCTTCCAGCAGGTGCAGAAGTACGAGCGCGGTGCGAATCGCGTCGGCTCCAGCCGCCTGTTCGATCTTTCGCGCGTGCTGGACGTTACGGTCGCTTATTTCTTCGAGGACATGGCGCCTGGGGTCCAGGAGAAAACACCGTCCAAGCTGATGGGCCTGGCACATCCGCCCGCCCCCGACTACGAACCCGATCCGATGGCCAAGCGCGAGACCCTGGAGCTGGTACGGGCCTACTACAAGATCGGCGATCCGGCCGTCCGCAAGCGCATCTTCGAACTCACCAAATCGATTGCGAAGTCTTATCGCGGCGATGAGGAATAATTAACACCGAGCGCGAGTAATTCTTGCCGAACCGGCGCTTGACCACCCGGTCCCGCTCAACCAATATCCCGCGACCCGACGCGCCGGCCTTAGCCTTACGGGCAAGTTCCGGCGCGTTGCATTTCACTCACATTCCACACGAGCGTTTAAGGAACGAGCCTTGTCCAAGAAATCGTACCTGTTCACCAGCGAGAGCGTTTCCGAAGGCCATCCGGACAAGGTCTGCGACCGCATCTCCGACTCCGTCGTCGATGCGTTCCTGGCTGCCGATCCAGAATCGCGCGTTGCGGTCGAGACGCTGTGCACCACCAACCGCGTCGTGCTGGCCGGCGAAGTGCGCGGCCCGAAGAGCGTCACCTCCGAGGTAATGATCGAAGGCGCGCGCCAGGCGATCAAGGATATCGGCTACGAGCAGGACGGCTTCCATTGGAAGAAGGCGATCGTCGACTGCTACGTCCACTCGCAGTCCGCGGACATCGCGGTGGGCGTCGACGCCGCCGGTAACAAGGACGAGGGCGCCGGCGACCAGGGCATCATGTTCGGCCACGCGGTGAACGAGACCGAGCATCTGATGCCCGCGCCGATCTACTACGCCCATCGCATCCTGAAGCTGCTGTCGGAAGCGCGCCGCTCGGGCAAGGAGAAGGGCCTCGGCCCCGACGCCAAGAGCCAGGTCACGCTGCTGTACGAGAACGGCAAGCCGGTGAAGGCGACCTCCGTCGTCGTCTCCACGCAGCATGCCGAAGAGCTCGACCAGAATGCGGTGCGCGAGATCGTGCGCCCGTACGTGCTGAAGGTCCTGCCGCAGGGCTGGATGTGCCCCGAGAACGAATTCTACGTGAACCCGACCGGCCGCTTCGTGATCGGCGGTCCGGACGGCGATGCCGGCCTCACCGGCCGCAAGATCATCGTCGACACCTACGGCGGCGCGGCCCCCCATGGCGGCGGCGCCTTCTCCGGCAAGGACCCGACCAAGGTCGACCGCTCGGCTGCCTACGCTGCGCGCTATCTGGCGAAGAACGTGGTGGGCGCCAAGCTCGCCGACAAATGCACCATCCAGCTGTCGTACGCGATCGGCGTCTCCAAGCCGCTGTCGGTCTATGTGCACACCTACGGCACCGGCAAGGTCGACGAGGAAAAGCTGATTAAGACGCTGACCGAGCTGATGGACCTCAGCCCGCGCGGCATTCGCAAGCACCTGAAGCTCAACCGGCCGATCTATGCGCGCACCGCGGCCTACGGGCATTTCGGCCGCGAGCCGGAGACCGATGGCGGCTTCTCGTGGGAGAAGCTGGATCTGGTCGCGGGGCTGCAGTCGGCCTTCAACTAGCAGCGACGTCTTCTCTGCGCTGATGGAACCGGATCGCAGCACGATGCCGGACGCCAACACTCATGAGAACAGGCGCTTCTACGGCCGGCGCAAGGGGCGGCCGTTGCGCAAGGGGCAGCAGCAGCTGATCGACACGCTGCTGCCGCGCTTGGCGATCGCCCTGCCGGACCATGGCAAGCTCGATCCGAAGTCCCTGTTCGCCCGGGAGCCGAAACAAGTCTGGCTCGAGATCGGCTTCGGCGGCGGCGAGCATCTGGCGGAGCAGGCGCGCAGCAACCGCGACGCCGGGCTGATCGGCTGCGAAGTATTCCTGAACGGCATCGCCACCCTGCTGGCCCAGGTCTCGGCGAGCGGGTGCGACAATGTGCGGCTGTACCCCGAGGACGCGCGCGACCTGCTCGATGCACTGCCGGAGGCGTCGCTCGACCGCGTGTTCCTGCTGTTCCCCGACCCCTGGCCCAAGCGGCGCCATGCCGACCGCCGCTTCATCCAGCCGGCCAACCTCGACCTGCTGGCGCGCCTGATGAAGCCGGGCGCCGAGTTCCGGGTGGCCAGCGACGACCCGACCTATATCGGCTGGGCGCTTGCTCATTTGATGCGACATCCGGCCTTTGCCTGGATCGCCAAAGGGCCGGCGGACTGGCGTGCCCGAACCCCCGACTGGCCGCAAACCCGCTATGAATCCAAGGCCTTGCGGGAAGGCAGGCAGCCGGTCTTCCTGCGATTTACCCGGCGTTAGCGATTTACCCGGCGTTAGCTGAGGCCGGTCTTGAATTGTCCTGAATGGGACCCGAGACTCTAGGGATCATGAGCGACTCGGAAGCGCGGCTGACCGCGGTTCTCGGCCCGACCAATACCGGCAAGACCCATTTAGCCATGGAGCGGTTGATCGGTCACCGTTCCGGCATGATCGGTTTCCCGCTGCGGCTGCTGGCGCGCGAAAATTACGACCGCCTCGTCAAGGTCAAGGGTCCGGCGCAGGTCGCGCTGGTGACCGGCGAGGAAAAGATCATCCCGCCCGGCGCGCGCTATTTCGTGTGCACGGTCGAATCCATGCCGGTCGACCGCCCGGTCGCCTTCGTCGCGATCGACGAGATCCAGCTCGCCGCCGATTCCGAGCGCGGCCACATCTTCACCGACCGATTGCTGCATGCGCGCGGCCTGGAAGAGACCATGGTGATGGGCTCCGATTCCATCAGCCGCTGGATCCGCGCGCTGGTGCCGAAGACCGAGTTCATCCAGCGCCCGCGTTTTTCCACGCTGACCTACGCCGGGCCGAAGAAGATCACGCGCCTGCCGTCGCGTAGCGCGGTGGTCGCCTTCTCCGCCGCCGAAGTGTACGCCATCGCCGATTTGATCCGCCGCCAGCGCGGTGGCACCGCGATCGTGATGGGCGCTCTCTCACCCCGTACGCGCAATGCCCAGGTCGAGATGTACCAAGCCGGCGAGGTCGACTATCTGGTGGCGACCGATGCGATCGGCATGGGCCTCAACATGGACGTGGGTCACGTCTGCTTCGCCGCCTTGCGCAAGTTCGACGGCCGCGTGGCGCGGCCGCTGACCAAGGCGGAGATCAGCCAGATCGCCGGCCGTGCCGGGCGGCACATGAGCGACGGCACCTTCGGCACCACCGCCGAGGTGGGACCGATGGATCCGGAGATCGTCGATGCGGTGGAGAATCACCGCGTCGATCCGCTGACCCACCTGATGTGGCGGCGCGCCGATCTCGACTTCCGCTCCATCGATCACGTGCTGCGCTCGCTTGAGACGCGCCCGCCGCATCCGGGCCTGATCCGCCAGCAGGAGGCGGAGGACCATCAATCGCTGCAGCAGATGGCGCGCGATCCGGAGATCGCCGACCTGGCGCACGGCCGCGACCGTGTCCAGCTGCTGTGGGAGGTCTGCCAGGTGCCGGACTTCCGCAAGCTGATGACCGATGCGCATGTGCGGCTGCTGGCACAGCTCTACCGCTTCCTGATCAAGGGCCGCCTGCCGAATGATTGGGTGGCGGACCAGATCGCACGCCTCGATCGTATCGATGGTGACATCGACCAGCTGACCCAGCGCATCGCCCATGTGCGCACCTGGTCCTTCATCGCCAACCGCTCCGATTGGGTCGCCGATCCCGGCCACTGGCAGGCGCGCGCGCAGGAGATCGAGGACCGCCTGTCGGAGGCGCTGCACGCCGCCCTCACCCAGCGTTTCGTCGACCGCCGGCGCGCGGCGCTGCATCGCCGCCTCACGTCGGGCAGCGAGGTGGTCGCCGCGGTGAATGCCGCCGACGAGGTGATCGTCGAAGGGCACGTCGTCGGCACCCTCAGCGGATTGCGGTTCGCGCCGGTGTCCGGCGTCGACGCCGAGGAGGCGAAGCCCCTGTTCGCCGCCGCGCGCCGTGCCCTCGGTCCGGCGCTGGCGGACCGCGCCGCGCAGCTGACCGAGGACGCCGACGGTCAGTTCAAGCTGACCGAAACGGGCGACATCCTGTGGCGGCGTGCCGTCGTGGCGAGCCTGCGGCCCGGCGATGGCCCGCTGCATCCGCGGCTGGAGCTGAAGGTCGACGACCTGCTCGACGGCGGTTTCCGTCGCATGATCGACCAGCGGCTGCGCACCTGGATCGACACCACGCTGCAGCGGCGGCTGCGGCCGCTCTTCACGCTGGTCAATGCCGAACTGTCGGCCCATGCGCGCGGCCTCGCCTACCAGGTCGCCGAAGCGCTGGGCGCGCTGCCGCGGCGGCAGGTGGCGCAGCAGATCGCCGAGCTCGGCAAGGAGGATCGTCGCCGCCTGCGCGCATTAGGGCTGCGCCTGGGGCGGGAGACGGTGTGGCTGCCGACCCTCGGCGGACGCTCCTCGCGCCACCTGCTGATGCGCCTGCAGGCCATCCACGCGCAAAGCGGCGCGCCTCTTCCCGATCTGACCGGCGACGTGATCGCGTTGCCGCAGCCAGTGCCGGACCGCCTGCTCGCGGCGGGAGGCTACCGCGCCATCAACGGCCACGCGCTGAGCTTCGAGCGGCTGGAACGGCTGTCGGAGCGCACCCATCGCCTGTCGGCGCAGGGCGCGCTGAAATGGGACGCGGCGCTGGCCGCCTCGCTCGAGGTGCCGCAGGACCTGGTCCGGCCGCTGATGAGCGAGTTCGGCTTCGTCATCGAAGGCAAGCGGGAAGAGGAAACCTACAAGCGCCGTCGTCCGGTGCGTGCGGCGCCGGTTCCCCCGCCCGATCCCAACTCACCCTTCTCCGTGCTCGCGCGCCTGCGCGAGACCTCGCGCTGATGCCAGCGATGACCGAGGGCGGGCCGCTCCGGCTGGACAAGTGGCTGTGGTTCGCACGCTTCGTGAAGACGCGCTCGCTCGCAACCAGGCTGATCGTGGACGGGCGCATGCGGGTCAACGGCGCGCCGACGCAGAAGGCGCACTACACCGTGAAGGTGGGCGATGTGCTGACATTTCCCCTGGGGCCGCATATCCGCGTCATCAAGGTGGTGGCGCTGGGCAGCCGGCGCGGACCGGCTCCGGAGGCGCAGGCGTTGTACGAGGATCTCGACCCGCCTCGCCCCGCTGCTGCGCAGAAGGCAGCGGGAAGCGCGCCGTTCGAGGAACGAACGCCGGGCGCCGGCCGTCCCACCAAGCGCGATGGCCGCAGGATCGCGCAGCTCAAGTCGAGCGAGCCGGGCTGACCAGACTCATGAACATGGCAGCCGCGCGGACCATGCAGGCTGCGGTCGGTGCGCGCAGTTGCGTGGCCCAATGTGCTGTGCTAACTCGGCCCCGGATTGAACGCGGGTCCCGAGCATTTCACACCGCGACGTGACGGAGTAGAGACCGATGGCCTATGTCGTGACCGAGGCTTGCATCAAGTGCAAGTACATGGATTGCGTGGAAGTGTGCCCGGTCGATTGCTTCTACGTCGGCGAGAACATGCTGGTGATCCATCCAGACGAGTGCATCGATTGCGGCGTATGCGAGCCCGAGTGCCCGGCCGATGCCATCCTGCCCGACAGCGAGGGCGGCATGGAAAAGTGGCTGGAGATCAACCGGCAATACGCCGCCGAGTGGCCCAACATCACGCGCAAGGGCGAGGCGCCGACCGACGCCGACCAGTGGAAGGGCGTTGCCGAGAAGTTCGCTCAGCATTTCAGCCCGAACCCCGGGAAAGTTTAGCCTTTCCAGGGATTTGAGCTGATCGGAGCGACCGCCGCGGAGCCCAACCGGTTCCGTAGAATGGTTAATTGCGCCTGTTGCATATCTGCCCATATCCGCCCCTTCCTTGAACCAGAAGGGCCTTTCTGATATATATTTCCACAGGTCTGGTTGGCGACGCGTATTGGTTAACGCGGGTTTCCCATACGCTCGTTTTTGGTCGCCCAAGCCTACAAGTAGTGTGTTTTCAGCCTGGATCCACAAGGGTCCGGGCGCGGTGTTTGGCTGCTATGTGGTTCCGGGGTGGGTTACCTGCCCTGCCTGCATTGAGGGCTCCGCAACGAGACTTCCCCTGAGGAAGTTTCCTGGAAAGCGGGCGGCGGCCGGTTCGGAGGTTTAGATCGTGGTTGAGAAGGCGAAGAAGAGCGTGGCGAGCATTACCAAGGACAAGGATTCCGGTTTCCGGAAGGGTGATTTCGTCGTTTACCCGACCCATGGCGTGGGCAAGATCCTGGGCGTCGAGACCCAGGAGGTTTCCGGTCATTCGCTGCAGCTGATCATCATTCATTTCGAGAAGGATCGGATGACCCTGCGCGTGCCGGTCGCCAAGGCGAAGAATTCCGGCCTGCGCAAGCTCTCGTCGCGCAAGGTGATGGATGCGGCGCTGCAGACCCTGAAGGGCCGCTCGCGCGTGAAGCGCGCCATGTGGTCGCGCCGGGCCCAGGAATACGAGGCCAAGATCAATTCCGGCGATCCGGTTTCGATCGCCGAGGTGGTGCGCGACCTGCATCGCAATGCGGACCAGCCGGACCAGTCCTATAGCGAGCGGCAGATCTATCAGGCCGCCCTGGACCGCCTGGTGCGCGAGCTGGCGGCGATCGACGGGATCGATGAGCAGTCGGCCCATCAGCGCCTGCACCAAGTGCTGAAGGCCGTGGCCGCCTGAGGGCGGCCACTCCACACCAACACCGAGCTCTCTCCTCGAGAGGCCCCCTAGTGGCGGGACCTCCGGGTCTCGACCGCCGGACGGATGGCTCCCCGCCATCCGTCGGGGGATTTCGATTCGCTTTGGCGATACGCCCCCAATTGCTAGAGTCCAACGGCCATCCGATTCGGAACTGCCGGCCTCCGGGAAACTTCAAGCACAATGCCAGAGCCAGAGAAATTCGCCGTCCTGCGCGCCGCGCGGCGCATCTGGGCGATATCGCCGGTTCATGGCGACACGGCACGGCTGCGCGCGCTCCATGGCTATGTCAGCGAGCAGTTCAAGGACGGCGACCGGCTGATCTATCTCGGCGGCATGATGGGCCGTGGCAGCGACGTCGCGGGCGTGATGGACGAGCTGGTGAGCTTCCGCCGCCAGATCCTGGCGCGCCCGCGCATGTTCACCATCGACATCGCGTACCTGCGCGGCCAGCAGGAGGTGATGTGGCAGAAGCTGCTGCAGCTGCAGTTCGCGCCCAACCCCAAGGAAGTGCTGCCCTGGATGCTGCAACAGGGCGTCGGCACCACCATCACGGCTTATAGCGGCGACCCAGCCGAGGGCATCATCCGCTGCCGCGAGGGCGCGCTGGCCATCACGCGCTGGACCAACAGCCTGCGCGCCGCCATGCAAACGCGGCCCGGCCACTATCAGCTGATGGCGGAGCTGCGCCGCGCCGCCTACACCGACGACTATGGCCTGCTGTTCGTGCATGCCGGCATCGATCCCGACCGCCCGCTCGACGCGCAGGGCGACACGCTGTGGTGGGGCAGCGCCGGCTTCGCGACGCTCAACCATCCGTATGGCGAGTTCCTGAAGGTGGTGCGCGGCTTCGACCGCCACCATGCCGGCCCGGCGATGAGCGCCTTCGCCATCACCCTCGACGGCGGCTGCGGCTTCGGCGGCAAGGCGCTGGTCGCCTGCCTCGACCCCAAGGGCGACATCCTCGACCTGGTCGAGGCCTGATCCGACTACACCATCGGAACGCGGAACACGCGCATGGCGGTGGTGCGGCCGTGGAAGACATGCTCGCCGCAATCGATCAGCGCAAGGCCGGGCGGCAGCGCCCGGGCCAGCGTCTCGCTGATGACGATGATGGCGTCTTCCGATCCGCCGTCGACTTGACGGCCGAACTGCTCCAGCCGCTGGGCCACGTTCACCGTGTCGCCGACCAGCGTGTAATTCACCCGTCCCGGTGCGCCGATGTTGCCGACCAGCGCCGGTCCCTTGTGGATGCCGATGCGGATGCGTAGCGGCCTCAATCCCTTGCGCGCGCGCCGTTCGTTGTCGACGTGCATCTTCTGGGCGATGCGCTGCGCGCTGCGCACTGCGCGATCGGCCATGTCTTCCTGGTCGAGTGGCGCGCCCCAGAAGGCCATGATCGAATCGCCGATATACTTGTCGATAGTGCCGCCTTCCTGCTCGATGATCGCGCCGAGCAATCCGAAATGGCGGTTGAGCAGGGCTGCCAGCTTGGCGGCCGGACGGCCTTCCGCGATGGTGGAGAAGCCAACGATATCGGTGAACAGCACCACGATGTCGCGCTCGCGCGAGATCAGCTGGTCGCCGCTTTTCATCAGCAGCGGGGTCAGGGTCCGAGGGATATAGTTGCTGAGCCACTGCAAGCCGTTGCGCATGGCGCGCTGCGCTTCCACCGCGCGCTCGACCTCCCTGATGCGGCTGGACTTGATCTCAAGCGGCGTGAAGTCAAGCCGCGCCAGGCGCTGGCCGGCTTGCGACAGGATGGTCATCGGCTTTGCGATCGAGCGCCCCAGCCAGTAGGCGAGGCCAAGCGCGACCAGCAGCACGGCCAGGGCGAACGGGATTGCTTGGTTGATGGCGGCAAACGAACGATCCAGCCGTGTTTCAGGGAGATGGTACCCGACGATCCAGGGTTTCGCGTTGTACCCGCGTTGCTGCCGGTAGGCTATGAGCGCATTGCCGTCAGGCAGCGAGATCGGCTCGACTCCGAAATCATTCGATCCCGCGCTGCGCTCCCCGCTTAGCCTGGTGAAGGGCGGCGGCCACGGCATCGCCGCCAGCACGGGATCGGGAAACTCCATGCGCGTCGGCAGGATTGCGTCGTCCGCCCACCGCCGGCCCGGCGGCACTTTCGCGGCGACGTCGCCGTGCATCAGCACGCGCCCTTCCGCCGTCAGCACGAACGCGACCAATTCAGTGTCGCCGGCAACCCGCTCCATACGGGCCGATGCTGCCCGCATTGACACGGCGGCGCCGATGAACCCCGTTGGCTCGGCATCGCGAAAGACCGGCGCGACCGCGATCAGCAGAGGCCCATCCGACCAGTTGAATTGGACCGGCTCTGACCAGAATGGCAGGCCGCTCTGGCGGACGCGCTCCAGGATATCGAGGATCTGCGTGTCGCCGGCGATGGTCGCCGATTGCACGTCATATCCGCGGCCGTCCGATTTGGCGCCCGCCCACACCAGGCGTTCATCCATGCCGACATAGGCGACCGCCCGCAGCTGGCGGACCGCCGCCATCGAGCCGAGCAGAACATCGCCCAGTCGCTGGTTGTCATTGGGGTCGACCTGGTCGCGGCTGAGCAGATCGGCCAGGAAGCGCGCCTGGTCGTATGCCGGCTGCAGCTGGGAGTCGACGGTCTCGCTGAGCTGCGCCAGCGAGGTTTCGCCCAGCTCCTGCACCAGCTCGCGGGTGCCGGTGAAGCCGAAAAAGTAGAACCCGACGCCGATCACCAGGGCCATGACGCTGGTCATGCCGCCGAGGGCCATAACCAGGACGAGCCAGATCGGCAACCGCACGTAGCGCTTTGCCGGCCGATTCTCTGGCGCGATGACCCTCGTCATGCGTGCGCGTCTGGAATGGATCGCATCGTCACGCGTTGTAGCACACTTGCCGGCCTGGCGAGATGCGGATCGCCGGCCCGCCGCCGCTTGCCATCACCTCAGTACGCGACGATCTTCACCTTCTGTCCGGCCTGCACCTGCTGCCCATTGGTGAGGCCGTTGAGGACGCGGAACCACCCTTCCTTGTCGTCCGCCACCACCATCTTGCCGGACAGGGACTGGACCGTATCGCCGGCCTTCACGGCGACGATGCGGATGCGCTGGGCCTTGTTGTACTGCTGCGCTTCGTTGGCGTCGATCTGGCGGAAGCTGCTGGCGATCTTCTGGAAGTCGCCGTCGTAGCGCGCGCCGAGATCGGCGAGCGACAGGAACACGAACTCGTAGACCTTGCCGCTCGGGTGGCGGATCAGCACCGCGCGGTAGTTGGCGTTGCCCGAGTTGGTGTTGACGCGGGTGACGGCGGTCACCGCCTCCATGCCGTTGATGGTGATTTGCTCGATGTTGTCGAAGACGATGCGGCCCTTGGGATCGTAGTTCTGCATCGCGGCGGTCAGGCTGCCCGAGGGCTGCGGATCGGCGAGCGTGAGGTTGCCGAGCGTGCCCTTCGGCCCCTTGATCGCGACCACGTCGGGCAGGTTGACCAGCTTGTAGCCGCTCGGCACCTCGAAGGCGAAGCGCAGCGGCGGATGCACGAACTTGCCGCCCGTGATCACGCCTTGCGACGGGTCGTCGCCGAACATGATGCCGTCGATCTTCGAGAGGTAGATGTCGCGCTCCAGCATGCCGCCGGGCTGGGCGCCGCCCGCTTCCTGGATCGCGCGCTGCACGCGGTCGACGGTGCGCGGATGCGAGGCCAGCATGTTCTGGTCGTCGACTACGTTCGGGTCCTTGCCGGCGAGCTTGGCCTCCAGCTGGGTCTCTGAACGCAACGCGCCGAGGAAGGTAGCCGAAGCCTGCGGGTCGTAGGTCGCGCGTTTCATGTAGCGCACGCCGAGGGAGTCCGCCTCGAACTCCTGCTCCTGCGAGTAGCCGGCGAGGCGCACCTGGCCATATTGCGAGGCGAGGCCGCCGGCGAGATCGGCGCCGGTCTGCCCGCCGAGCACCGCGCCGAGCAGCGTCGCGCCGAGCACGCCGAGCTGGGTCTGCTGCGCCTGCCCTGCGCGCTCCGCCGTGTGCCGCGCGGTGATGTGGCCGGTCTCGTGGCCCAGCACGCTCGCCAGCTCCGCCTCGTTGTTGGCGAGGGCGAGCAGGCCGCGGGTGGTGTAGATGTAGCCGCCCGGCACCGCGAAGGCGTTGACGTCGGGCGTGTTCAGCACGGTGAAGGTGTATTTGACGTCCTTGCGCTCGGAGGTCGAGGCGATGAACTGGCCGACCGAGCTGACATAGGTGGTCAGCTCCGGCTTTTCCTTATACTCCCCGCCGAACTCCTCAAGGATCTTTGGGTGCTCCTCGCGCCCAAGCTGGGCTTCCTGTTGTTCGGAGATAGGGGTTGAGAAGGTTCGTCCGGTGGCCGCACTGGACCCGGTGGAACAGCCGGCACCAGCCAAGGCACCGACGGCGGCGGTCAGCAGGGCGAGTTGGCGCCATGTTGGGGTGGCTGTGGTCCTCGTCATGGCGATCCGCTCCTTCAATCCCTGTACGCAGCTTCGGGCGCTGTTTCGAGCAACGAGTCTATCGTCCTGCCGGTTCCCGCACCAAGAGGCTGCAAATGGGCCAAGGCTTCAAAAGGGTGTGACGACGGGTGCCGGGACCATCCGTTTTGGGGTTGAGGGAACGGGACCAGCCACTTACAACCTCTTGAGCACCTTCAGATCGGATGTCAGCGCGCAATGCCCGCCAAGGACTTGTTCCCCGAAATCGAGCCCTACGATACCGGCTTCCTCGCCCTTTCCGCGCCACATCGGATGTATTACGAGCAGTGCGGCAACCCGAAAGGTGTCCCGGTCGTCTTCCTGCACGGCGGGCCGGGCGCCGGGGCCAATGCCACCCACCGGCGGTTCTTCGACCCCGCGTTCTACCGGATCGTCATCTTCGACCAGCGCGGCAGCGGCCGGTCCCTGCCGCTGGGCGAGATCAAGGACAACACCACCGTCCACCTGATCGCCGACATGGAGAAGCTGCGCCTGCATCTCGGCATCGACCGCTGGTTCGTGTTCGGCGGGTCCTGGGGCTCGACCCTCGCGCTCGCCTACGCCGAGCATAACCCGGAGCGGGTGCGCGGCCTCGCGCTGCGCGGCATCTTCCTGTTCCGCAAGTCGGAGATCGACTGGTTCCTCTACGGCCTGCGCGAGTTCGCGCCCGAGGCTTGGCGCGCCTTTGCCGGACATCTGCCGGAGAACGAGCGCGGCAACATCCTGGAAGCCTATTGGGCCCGCCTCAGCAACCCCGATCCGAAGATCCACATGCCCGCGGCGCGAGCCTGGAGCGTCTACGAAGGCGCCTGTTCCACCTTGCTGCCGAGCCCGGAGACGGTGCGCGCCTTTTCCGCCGACGCGCTGGCGCTCGGCCTCGCGCGCATGGAAGCGCACTATTTCCGCAACAGCATCTTCCTGCCGGACAACTACCTGCTCGACAACATCGACCGCATCCGTACCATCCCGACCTACATCGTGCAGGGCCGCTATGACCTGGTCTGCCCGGTCCGCAGCGCCGACGACCTCGCCCGCGCCTGGCCGCAGGCCCGCTACACCGTCATTCCCGACGCCGGCCATTCCGCCATGGAGCCGGGCACGCGATCCGCATTGGTCGCGGGGATGGAAGCGTTCAAGAGCGTCGCGTAGCGCTCGACGCCGCCTCAGCCATTCTCCGTCATCCCCCGCCGACGGGGCTTGGCCTTGGGATCCACGAGTTTGCTTGTAGCTATTCGGTCTCGCCCAATGAAACTCGTGGATGGCAAGGCCCAGCCTTGCCATGACGGAAGGTGGGTGCCTTTCGCCGGAATCTCTTGTCCCCCTCGGTAAAGCTGGCCTAGGCTTTGATCCTGAGCTCCGCGTCAGACGGAGCCGGGAACAGGGGGCATCATGGCGCAAGACAAGCCAAAGCTGCGCAGCCTGACGGACATCTACTCGTTCCTCAGCGCCAACCGCACGCCGATCTATTTCGTGACGCCGGTTCCGTTCAACCTGCTGGGCCTCGACCAGTGGGTGGGCGGGCTCGAATACATCACCTATTTCGACAGCTTCGACGGCTATCACCCGCGCTGCTTCACGCCGCAGGAGACCGGCCCGCGCGAGTTCCGCTCCATGGAAGAGGTTGGCAACTACCTCTTGAGCCACAAGGAAGTGGTCGACCACATCCGCAAGCGCGGCAAGACCGGCAAGGTCATGTTCATCATGTTCGACGAGGAATCGGAGCGCCTCGTCGCCGACCTCGGCTTGGAGATGGCGCTGCCGCCGGCGAAGCTGCGCGTGCATATCGATTCCAAGATCGTCACCACCCGCCTCGGCAACGAAGCGGGCGTCGCCAGCGCGCCCAACTGCATGGGCCGCGCCGACTCGTTCGACGAACTCATGACGCTGGCGGAGAAGGCGAAGCTCGGGCGCGACCTCGTGGTGCAGACGCCGTACGGCGATTCCGGCCGCACCACCTTCTTCATCAAGACCAAGGACGACTGGGACAAGTTCGCGGTCAAGATGAAGGGCGAAGACCTGAAGGTGATGAAGCGCATCAATCACCTGCCCGGCACGGTCGAAGGCTGCGCCACGCGCCACGGCACGCTGGTCGGCCCAGTCATGACCGACATCACCGGCTTTGCCGAGGTGACACCATACAAGGGCGGCTGGTGCGGCAACGACATCACCCCCGACATCCTGCCCAGGCGCGTGCAGGATAAGGTGCGCGAGATGGTGCGCAAGCTCGGCGACCGGCTCTGGCAGGAAGGCTACAAGGGCGTGTTCTGCTGCGACTTCCTGGTGGATACCGACGACCAGGAAGTCTATCTCGGCGAGCTCAACCCGCGCATCAGCGGCGCCTCGCCACCGACCAACCTCATCACCACGACCTACGGCGGATGCCCGCTGTTCCTGTTTCATCTGCTGGAGTTCCTCGACGTCGACTGGGAGGTCGACCTCGAGCAGGTGCAGGCGCGCTGGACGGACTATGCGCCGTGGTGCCAGCTGATCCTGAAGCAGACCGAGGACAAGGTCGAGCTGATCACCAAGGCGCCACCCACCGGCATCTGGCGCATGAACCAGGATGGCAATGTCAGCTTCGTGCGGCGCGCCGGGCAGTTCACCAGCGTGGGCGACGAGAAGGAAGCGTTCTATCTGCGCGTCTATGGCGCCGGGCAATATCGCTACTACGGCGCCGACCTCGGCATCCTGGTGTCGCACGGCCGCTTCCAGACCGACGACCGCAAGCTGATCGACCGCGCCAAGCTGTGGAACGCCGGCATCAAGGCGCAATTCCACGGCATCGCGCCCGCGCCCGACGCACCGCCGGTGCCGCCGCAGGCCTGGTGGGGGAAGATGTTCTAAGCGATCCTCCCCCTCGAGCACTGCTCACGCCGCCAGTTTGAAGCGATCCTGCAGCACGCAGGCGCTGGCGATCAGCATCAGCGTCTGGTCGTTGGAAACGCGGCCGCCGTCATCCATGTCGTCGATCCGGTCGAGAAGACCGACGACCTTCTTCCGGTCGAAGAACGGCATCGCGGCAAGGGCCGGGCCGCGCAGCGTGTCCTGCACGAAGGCGTTGAGCCGCCCTTGCGGATTGAGCGTCGCCGGCGGCGCCAGGAACGGGTGCTTCTGCCGGCGGTAGATCGTATCCGTGATGACCTCGCGCGCCGCTTCGCGCAGCACGTATTTCTCGGTCATGCCGCGGATCTTCTGGTTGACCGGCTGGGAGCGGATGACCTCCACGACGTGGTGGTCGAGGAAGGGCACCCGGCCCTCGATCGAGTGGCCCATCTCCATCCGGTCGCCGAGGAAGGTGAGGATGTAGTACGGCAGCGCGGTCTTGGACCACAGATACAGCGACTGGTTCACCGGCTCCCGCCCAGTCAGCTGGCGCCGCACGTCGATCTCGCTGAGCAGCGCGCGATAACCCTGGCGCCGACCGATCGCGGATAGATAATTGTCGGACAGCACTTCACGCAGCTTCATCGCGCGCCCCGAGAAGGTCTCCATCCACGACGGGACGAAGCCGAGCAGGCGCTTGACATCGTCCAACGCGCCGGACTCGCCATCGGGCAGCAGCATGCCGCGCGACACGGAGTTCAGGTCCGAGAGTTCCTTGAGCAGCTTCTCGACCACCGCGGCATCCTGGCCGGTGCGGTTGTACAGCAGCATGTCGCGCCGGAAGTGGGCGTAGCCGCCGAGGATCTCGTCCGAGCCCTCGCCCGTCATGACCACCTTGTAACCGGCCTTGCGCACGGCGCGGCTGAGCAGGAATTTGGCGACGCCGTGGGCGTTGAGGCAGACCATCTCGGACTGCTGGATGGCATCGGCAAAATTGTCGGCGAGATCGTCCTGGCGGATCGGGATCGGATGGAATTCCGCGCCGACCTTGGCCGCCATCTCGCGCGCTTCCTTCTCCTCGTCGTATTCGGCGCGATCGAACGTCAGCGTGAAGGCGCGGATCGAATCCGGATGATGGCGCGCCGCGAGGCCGAGCACGGAGCAGGAATCGAGGCCGCCGCTGAGATAGCAGCCGACCGGCACGTCGGCGCGCAGCCGGATGCGCACCGCCTCCTCCAGTACGTGGCGAAACTCCGCCTTGTAGTCCTCGTCCGAACGGCGCGGGCCGGCTGTGTCGGCCATCGGATAGTCGAAGTCCCAATACTTGTTGACCTGGACGTGGCTGTCGGTCGCGATCAGATAGTGGCCCGGCGGGACCTGGAAGACGCCGTGGAACAGGGTGCGGGCCTGGTGGCCGCCCTGCTCGACCATCTGCCAGAAATTCTCGGAATCCCAGCGCGCCGGGACGCCCGCGGCGAACAGCGCCTTCACCTCGGATGCGAAATACAGCGTGTCCTCGTGCAGAGCATAGAACAGCGGCTTGATGCCGAAGCGGTCGCGCGCGGCGAACATCACGCGCTCGGTTTCGTCCCAGATGACGAAGGCGAACTCGCCGCACAGCCGGTGCAGGCACTGCGGGCCGAGGTCGCGGTAGAGGTGCAGCGCGATCTCGCTGTCCGACTTGGTGCGGAGCGTGTGGCCCGATTCAAGAAGCTCGCCGCGGATCGCCTCGTAGCCGTAGAATTCGCCGTTGGCAATGAGGTGGGTGCGCTGATCCGCGCTGGCGATCGGCTGGTCGCCGGTCGCGAGGTCGATGATGCTGAGCCGTGCGTGGCCCAGGCCGACCTTTCGATCAGCGCTGATCCAGTGGCGCTGCCCGTCCGGGCCGCGGTGCTGGAGCCGCGCGGTGGCCCGCTGGAGTGTCTCGAGTTGAACCGGATTTCGGCGAGAGAAGAGCGCGAATATTCCGCACATGGATATCTACTCCGTAAAATAATCCCGCGATCGCAGACCGACCACGATGCGGCCATGGGGTTACGCAGCAGGCCACACCTGTCCCGGCTGTAGGCCGGACCGGCGAAGGCTGGATATGAACAACATCACTCTCTGAATGGGCGCGATCATACATGAGCCCGGCATCACACCCAGCTGCAAAGAAAAACCCCTCCCAGCTGAGGGGAAGGGAGGGGTTGAGCGGCGGCGGGCCTTCGGGGTGTGGCCCGCGTTGCCTCTTTGCGGGTGCCTTGTTAGTCAGCCGGCTGCTGCTAGAGCCTGGCCGCGTCGGGCTTTCTCGAGTAATTGGTCCCCAACGGCTCCTACTATGCCGATTACCGATGAACGGCGCCTGAACCGCGCAGCCCATCGGCGAAGCCCTTCCAGGTCTTGGATATTTCGGATATTTCTTTGTTCAACAGTATCTTAACTCCGCTGCGGCAGGGTGCCGCCGGAACTGTCGTTGCCAGCACCCCATTTATGGAGTCTGGTATCGCCCGAGAGTCGGAACTGATTCGGAGCTTTGAATGACCCCCTTCGCCATCGCAGGCATCCAGATGCATGTCCTGCCGGAGCGAAACATCGACGGCATCCGTCAGCGCCTGAAGCTGCTGATGCACTATTACCCATGGGTGGAGATGGTCGTGCTCTCCGAGCTGGCGCCGTTCGGTTCGTCGCTGCATTACGCGCAAGCGCTGCCCGGCCCGGCCGAGCAAGAGTTCCAGGAGATGGCCCGCGAGCATGGCATCTGGTTCGTGCCCGGCTCGCTCTACGAGAAGCGCGACGGCGCGATCTACAACACCTCGCCGGTCATCAATCCCAAGGGCGAGGTGATCGCGCGCTATTCCAAGATGTTCCCGTTCACGCCGTTCGAGGAAGGCGTGGCGTCGGGCGACCGGTTCTGCGTGTTCGACGTGCCGGACGTGGGCCGCTTCGGCTTGCTCAATTGCTACGACATCTGGTTCCCGGAGACGATGCGCACCGTCACCGCCATGGGTGCGGAGGTCATCCTGCACCCGGT
Source organism: Dongiaceae bacterium (assembly GCA_035274225.1). Classification (GTDB taxonomy): domain Bacteria; phylum Pseudomonadota; class Alphaproteobacteria; order Dongiales; family Dongiaceae; genus Dongia_A. Next base: position 19,477 of record DATEOK010000141.1, on the reverse strand, counting down.
GATGACGCACACCATCGACCGCGACGTCGACCTTGCCGTCGCCAAGGCGTCGGCCGCGATGTTCCAGTGCTACATCTTCGACATCAACGGCCTTGCCGCCGGCGGCAACGGCCAGTCCGCGGTGTTCGACCCGTCGGGGCGCGTGGTGCACCAGTCCTCCACCAACGAGGAGTTCATCCCGATCGAGATCGACCTCGACCAGGTGCGCCACCAGCGCCAGCGCGGCATGCGCCATCTCGGCCAGCCGATGAAGAGCTTCCGCGACCGCGCCGTCGAGTTCCCGGTCTATGACAAGAAGTTCGAGCGCGCCTATCTCGATTCGCTGGGCCCGCTGGTGCGCCCCGGCCGCCGCTCGCGCGAGAACCCGGCGGCACCGGACCAGGCCTTGCCGGTGCAGCCGGGCAATGTCGGCGCCGCCGATCCCAAGGAGCAGCTGGGCCGCATGTTCCTGCGCGACAGCGCGGAGCCGACCGCAACGCCGGCGCCCGACATATTTCTCAGCAAGTGACTAGGCGGCGATGAATGGGCTGACGTTCTGCGCCGTCAAGGATGACGGCTCGGGATCGAGCCTCACTTCGCTGTTCGAGGCGCGCTGGTCCAACTATCTGCGCTGGTACCTGCAGGAGACCGACACCGCGCGGCCGAGCTACCTTGCCTGCGGGCGCAGTCTCAAGCGCCACATGCCGGAGCTGGTACCGGCCTGGGAGCGCCTGAGCGAGACCTTCGGCGGCAGCGACCTGGTGGCGCGCTTCCTGTCGCTGTGGCAACCGCCGCCGTTCGTGAGCGGCTGTACCCAGGCATTGTGGACGCGCGACCGGCCCGCCCTCGTCCGCAACTACGACTTCCCGCCGGAGCTGTGCGACGCGGTGCTGCTGCACGGCCAATTCACCGCCATGACGACGCTGAGCATGAGCGACTGCTTGTGGGGCGTGCTCGATGGCATCAACCAGGACGGGCTCTGTGTCTCGCTGGCGTTCGGCGGCCGCAAGGCCGAGGGCGAAGGCTTCGGCATCGCCATGGTGCTGCGCTACATCCTGGAGACCTGCCGCAGCGCGCAGGACGCGCTCAAGGTCCTGCAGCGCGTACCCGTCCATCTGCCGTACAATCTCGCGATCCTCGATCGCGCCGGAGACTGGCGCACGGTCTTCATCTCGCCCGACCGCGAGCCGGAGGTGCGCCGTGAGCCTTATTCCGCCAACCGCCAGGATGCCAACATGCGGCCCCACGATCCGCGCATCGCCGATACGGTGCGGCGCGAGGCGCTGCTGGAGAACGTCATCGGCAACCCTAACGAGACGCTCGAGCATCTCGCCGACCGCTTCCTGCAGGCGCCGATCTATCGCCCGGTGAAGACGGGCGACTGGGGCACGGTCTATACCGCCTGCTACCGGCCCGCGGATGCCTCGGTGCAACTGCGCTGGCCGCGCGCCTCCTGGCAGCAATCGATCGCGGCGTTCGAGCCGGGCGAACGGCTGGTCAGCTATCGCTAGTGCCGGCGCACCTATTCCGCTGTCGCCATCCTGGAGCGTACGGCGCGGGCCGCCTGGATGGCCAAGTAGCAGACGAAAACCGCCAGCAGCACGCCGGGGAAGCCGTGAGGCCCGAAGGCATCCATGGCGAAACCGCTCAGGATCGCACCGGTCAGCGCGCCAAGGCCCCAGATTGTCGTGAAGGCGGAGGTGCCCGCGATCAGGTCAGCGCCGCTGAAGCGGTCGCCGAGCTCCGACAGCCCCGCCGTGTAGATGCCGAACCCCGCCGCGCCCATGACCAGCAGCAGCGGCCAGATCCACCCGCTGCCGATGGCAAACGGCATCAGCGCGAGGCCCGCCGATGCCACGACAAAGCAGACGATGATGGTGCCGCGCTTCGAGGTGCGATCGGCGATCCATCCGATCGGGATCTGGAAGAACACGTTGCCAAGGGAGAGGACGGTCAGCAACAGCGCAGCGCCCTCGAAGCTCATCCCGGTCCGCACACCGTAGATCGAGACGAACCCCAGCATGCCGCCGTCGAAGATCGCGTGGGCGTAGATCGCAGTCAGCAACAACGGTGCCTTCGGCAGGAAATGCAGCATGGAGACATGCTGGCGATCGCGCTCGCCGGCCGGCGGCGACACCAGGGATATGGGCACGGTCGCCAGGAACAGGATGGCCGCGCCGATCGCGAAGGCGGCGTAGCCTTCGATCCCGACCCAGCCGACGATCGCCGGACCGATCCCGAAGGTTGCCGAAATGCAGGTGGCATAGACGCCGACGATGCGGCCGCGCCATGGGCCGGCCGAGCCGAGGATCCAAGCTTCGCTGAGGGCGAACAGGGTGGCGACGAACATGCCCTGGAGCAGACGCAGTGGAAACCACGCCCAGAGTGTCGGAAAGGTTGGATAGGCCAGAAAGATCAGCCCGGTGGCGATGGCCATGAAGATCGCCACGGGCTTTGGTCCGAAGGCGTGCGACAGGCGGGGAATGACGAGGCCCGCGAGCAGGATGCCCAGCGGCCCGGTCGCTGAATTGAGGCCGATGATCTTGGGATCGACCCCCCACGATTCCAGTTTCAGCGACAGCAGGGGAAACGCTTCGCCCAGCGACACCGTGAATACGCAGACTGCCGCGCAGGGCGCGACGACATTGCGCCAATTGACGTTGGATCGAGATTCGGCCACCGCGCAGCGCCCCCCACGCAGCGGGGCCTTTTGTTGCCCCGATGCCATGTGCGTCATTAGCACGCTTCGCACACCTGCGAGAAGAGCGCCGCGGCGCTCGCGACGGTTCAGGACGGCACAGTCCGATATCATCGTTTTGTTTGTGGTTGGCGACGCGGCGTCATGAGAAATTCACCCGTAGGTTTGGGTGGCAATCCTATTTGCTCGATTGCCGTCGCTGCGCTGTCACCGGCGGGACATTGCGAAGGGGCCGGCGGCCGCGCGGGTTCGCTCTGAGACATTGGCTATTACGTCACCATTGGGCCGCTCCAATGGGGTCTCTTGGGATGGGTGCACCATGGCCGATCTGGATGGCGCCGGCGGCGCAAAGACCTTCACCATCGATTTCTCCACCGACACCAGCATCGCGAATTTCGTCGCCTTCGGCACCGGCAGCACGCCGGCCGATCCGGCCGAGCTCGACACCCTGGCGCTCGATATCGCCGCGGCGAACCTGCTGCTGGAACAGGCCGGCACCGGCGTGGTGGTGAGCGTCGTGGACGATCCGACGCGCACCGGCACCGTCACGCTCGAGGACACGGCTCTCGAGCAACTCGACAACATCGCCGGCGCCGGCAACTTCCTGTTCGCCGGCCAGTCGAAAGTGACGGACGGCATCGACGTCTGGAGCGCCGCGCTGAACGGCTCCCAGGTCTTCCGCCCGAGCATCGTCACTTTTCTGAATGACCTCGACAACAAGGTGACCGGCTTCGACGAGGGCAACGATGTCATCAACGGCCTGGCCGGCAACGACACGCTGAACGGCTTCTCTGGCAACGACCTCCTGCGCGGCGGCGAAGGCGATGATTCCCTGATCGGCGGACTGAAGAACGACCGGCTGCAGGGCGGCGACGGCAATGACACGTTGACCGGCGGCCGCGGCGACGACGTGCTGGATGGCGGCGGCGGCGAAGACGTCATGACCGGCGGCAAGGGCAACGATGTGTATTTCGTCGATTCGCTGGGCGACATCATTGTCGAGGATATCCAGAACTCGCGCAGCGGCGGCTGGGCCGACGAGGTCCGCAGTAGCATCAGCTTCAGCCTTGCTCCTTACACTCGCATCGAGAACCTGACGCTGCTCGGTGGCAGCCTGGAGGGCAGCGAGGGGACGGGCAATTCCAGTGCGAATGTCATCACCGGCAATGACAGCGCCAATACCCTTAACGGCGCCGGCGGCAACGATATTCTCGTGGGCGGTGGTGGGGTCGATGAGTTTCACGGCGACTCCGGCAATGACACCATCGTGCTGGGAAAAGGGGACGACGACGCGGCCGATGTGAACGGTGATCCGACTCTGGTCGACGGCGGGAGCGGATTCGACACCGTGGCACCAGCGGGATTTGGCCGCGAACTCGACCTGACTACCGATCTGCGCGAGCGTTTTGCTTCGATTGAGATGTTCGATCTGGGCACCGGCGGACCGACGACATTGGTTATCGACGCCGCGAATGTCACGCAAATGGCGGCATCCAACGGCAAGACGATGCTGATCCGGGGGGCGGCCGACGACCTGCTCGCCTTTGGCGACAGCGGATGGGCCGAGGACGGGACGAAGGTGAACCCGTTCGGACAGGTTGGCATCTTCACTGCGTGGACCAACGGAACCGCCACGGTACTGGTCGAGCAGGGCGTCGGCGTCTCATCTAGCAACATCGACATTGCGACGCTGTCGGAGGACGAAGGCTTCAAGATCGCCGGCGCCGCCATCGTCGGCTCGGCCGGCGATGTCAATGCCGATGGTTTCGACGACGTGATCGTCGGCGTGCCCGGTGCCGATCCGTTCGGCCGCGCCGATGCCGGCGAATCCTACGTCATCTATGGCAAAGCAGGAGGTGTCGACGACATCGATCTTGCGACGCTGACCCCCGCGCAGGGCTTCAAGCTCTCCGGCGGTGCCGCAGGCGATGCCAGCGGAGCCTCGGTCAGCCGCACCGGCGATGTCAACGGCGACGGCATCGAGGATTTCATCGTCGGCGCGCCGCTGGCCGACCCTCTCGGTCGTGATGGCGCGGGCGAATCCTATGTGATCTACGGCAAGGAAGGCGGCCTGTCGGATATCGATCTTGGCACGCTCACGCCGGCGCAAGGCTTCAAGATGTTCGGTGCGGTCCCTGGCGCCTTCTTCACTCTCGAGAGCCAGTTTGGCGACGCCGGCGACGTCAATGGAGACGGCATCGACGATATCCTAGTCCGGCAAATCCATGAGGGTCTTTGTTACCTCATCTATGGGAAGGCGGGTGGGCTCGGCGATATCGACCTGGCCGCCTTGACCCCGGCCGACGGCACCACGATCGCATCGCCGCGCATGGTCGACGGTGCCGGCGACATCAACGGCGATGGGATCGACGATATCGTCGCCGGCACAATCGGTCATCCGTTCGATCGCGACGGTGCGGGCGAGGCCTTTGTGATCTATGGCAAGATCGGCGGAATCGGCGACATCAACCTCGATGAGTTCACCCCGGCTCAGGGCTTCAGGATCGCCGGCGCCAAGCAAAATGACGCTAGCGGCTACGCCGTCAGCGCAGCCGGCGACATCAACGGCGACGGGATTGCCGACATAATCATCGGTTCGAAAGGCGAATTGTCGTCAGGCAACTACGCGGCGGGCCTTGCCTACGTGGTGTATGGCAAGGATGGCGGGCAGGGAGATATCGACCTCGCGGCTCTGACGCCCGCCGAAGGGTTCAAGATCACCGGAGTGAGCTTCGAGCAGTTCACCAGCCTGTCCGTCAGCGACGCCGGCGACGTCAACGGCGACGGCATCGACGATGTCATCGTCGACGGCGCCTTCGTGATCTACGGCAAGGCGGGTGGCCTCGCCGACATCGAGCTGGCTGGCCTGACCGACGACCAGGGGTTCCGCATCTCGACCGGCGACCGCGTGAGCCGCGCGGGCGATGTCGACGGCGACGGCTTCGCCGACCTCATCGTCGGCACCGAAAAGACCGGAGAATCTGCAGTTATCTATGGCGGCAATTTCACCAAGTCGGTCACGCAACTCGGTACCGACGGAGACGACACCCTCACCGGCGGCAGCGGCGAGGTGTTTGTCGGCGGCCTCGGCAACGACGTGCTCGGCAACTCGTTCGGCGATGGCAACGCCTTTCACGGCGGTGCCGGCGACGATCTGATCCTGGCCGGGACAGGCCAATTCGGCGATCCGATCCTGGTCGATGGCGGCAGCGGCATCGATACGCTCAAGGCCAGCGAGTTCGGCAACGCGATCGATCTGACCGGCAACCTGCGGGACCGCGTTGAGAGCATCGAGATCCTGGATCTCGAGGGAGTCGCGTCCATCGCACTGACGCTCGACAGCTCCACTGTCACGCACATGTCCGGATCGAACGGAAGCGCCTTCGGGCCGAACACGGTCCTGATCAAAGGCGACGGAGATTTTGAGGGCGACGTGGTGACCCTCGCCGATTCCGGCTGGGCCATCGACGGTGAAGTCACTGACCCGTTTGGCCAGAAGGGGACCTACGCCCGCTGGATCAATGGCGAAGCCACCGCGCTGATCGAAACCGAGGTGACGGTTCTCGCGATCGGCGACATCGACCTCGCCGATCTGTCGCCGGAGCAGGGCTTCACCATCACCGGCGTCGCGTCAGGGGATCAGGCCGGCACCGCGGTCAGCATGGTCGGCGATGTCAACGACGACGGCATCGACGATTTCATCGTCGGCGCGCGCGGCGCCGATCCCGCCAGCGGCGTCGGCGCGGGACAGTCCTATGTCATCTTCGGCAAGGCCGGCGGCCTGTCCGACATCGACCTCGCCACCCTCACGCCCACCCAGGGATTCAAGATCAGCGGCGGAGCCGCCGGGGACGGCGCCGGCAACTCGGTCAGCGACGCCGGCGATGTCAATGGCGACGGCATCGCCGATCTCCTCGTCGGCGCCGTCGGCGCCGATCCGCTTGGCCGCCCCGGTGCCGGCGAGACCTACGTCATCTATGGCAAGGCGGGCGGGCCTGGCGATATCGACCTTGGCGCGCTGACGCCGGCGCAGGGTTTCACCATCGCCGGCGTCACCGACTACAGCCACAGCGCCAACACCGTGCGGTCGGCCGGCGATGTGAACGGCGACGGCATCGACGACATCATCCTCAGCGCGCCATCCTCGCTCTACCAGAACGGAACGGCAGCGGCTGAAGCCTATGTGATCTATGGCAAGGTCGGCGGCCTGGACGACATCGACCTTCGCACCCTGACCTCGGCGCAGGGCTTCCGAATGGTCAACGACAGCTCGACCCACTTCGTAAATGGAATCGGAGACATCAACGGCGATGGGTTCGACGATGTCGCCGTCGGCGCCGGCGCCGGCGTGCCTGGCCGTGGCTACGTCATATACGGCCAGGCCGGCATTCCCGCCGTGGTCGATCTCAGGAGCCTGAGCGGAGCGGACGGATTCCAGATCGCGCCCTTCGATGAGTCTACCGAGAGCAACGGCCTGGTGGTCAGCGCTGCCGGCGACATCAATGGCGACGGGTTCGAGGACCTGGCGGTCGCCGATGCGGAGCAGGGCCCGTATTCCGGGCGCACGGCGGTGATCTACGGCAAGGCGGGTGGGCCGGGCGACATCGACCTGAGCACGCTGACATCCGATCAGGGCTTCAGCGTCTTCGGGGTTGGGCCATACGATGCGAGCGGGCGATCGATCAGCTCGGCCGGCGATGTCAACGGCGACGGGATCGACGACCTGCTGATCGGCGCGCCCGAGGCCGACCCGGGCGGACGCGAGGACGCGGGCGAAGCCTACCTCATCTTCGGCAAGGCGGGTGGCCTTGGCGACATCAACCTGGCAACGCTCACGAGCGATGTCGGCCTGAAGCTCTCGGGTGCCGGGGAAGACGATGCGACCGGCAGGTCGGTCAGGGCGGCGGGCGACATCAACGGCGATGGCTATGCCGATATCGTCATCGGCGCTCCGGATGCTCAGAGCAACGGCAAGGCCTATGTCGTCTACGGCGGTGACCTCACCGGCGCCGTCACCCACGCGGGCACCGCGGGCGACGATACCCTGACCGGCAGCGGGGCCGACGAGGTTTTCATTGGCGGTCTCGGCAACGATCGCCTCGAAGGCGGTGGCGGCAAGGACGCGTTCCACGGCGGTGCCGGCGACGACGTCATCGTGCTGGCGCCGGGCGAGGTGGTGCGGGTCGATGGCGGGAACGGCATCGACACGGTGGCGGTCAGTGATATCGGCCCGGCGCTCGACTTTACCGCCGGCCTGCGCGACCGCTTCCAGAGCATCGAGATCCTGGATCTCGATCAATTCAACGTCGATCACGTCACGCTCGATGCCGCCAGCATCGCGCGCATGACCGGTTCCAACGGCGGCGCATTCGGGCCAAACACCCTCCTCGTCAAGGGCGATGGGCCGGACATCGTCACGCTCGCCGATCAGGGATGGGTCGAGGGCGGAGAGGTCGTCGACCCGTTCGGCCAGACCGGTACGTATACCAGCTGGACCAATGGCACCGTGACCTTGCTGGCCAGCGGCGTCGACGTCTTTCCGATGAGCCGCGTCGACTTGGCCGATCTGACGCCCGATGAAGGATTCAAGATTGCCGGCGCCTCCGATGTCGGCCTGGCGGGCGACATCAACAACGACGGGATCGATGATTTCGTCGTCAGCGCCGACAAGTCCTATGTGATCTTCGGCAAGGCCGGCGGGTTGAGCGAGATCGACCTGGCAACGCTGACGCCGGATCAAGGTTTCGTCGTCTCGCGTACTGTACCCGGCGACGACGCCGGGGTCGGTGGCGGCGCCACCGGCGACTTCAACGGGGACGGCATCGACGATGTCATCTTCGGCTCGCCGGTCGCGGATGCCAAAGCGGGCGTCGATGCCGGCCAGGCCTATGTCATCTTCGGGTCCAGCGGCGGGCCTGGCGACGTCGATGTAGCGTCGATGCCACCGGGAGTGGGGTTCACGATCTCCGGCGGCGCGGCCGGCGATAACGCGGGGTTCGTTGCCACCTCGGCCGGCGATTTCAATGGCGACGGGATCGACGACATCCTCGTCAATGCGCGCAAGGCCAGCCCTGACGGCCGCCTCTATGCGGGCGAGTCGTATGTGATATACGGCCAGCTCAACACGGGCGATGTTGACCTGGGGGCGCTGACGCCAGACCGGGGCTTCAGGATCGCGGGTGAAACCAGCGTCGACTACGCGGGCGAAGCCGCGAGCTCGGCCGGAGACATCAACGGCGACGGGTTCGACGACATCATCATCGGCGCGCCATTTTTCAGCTTCGGCATTGGCCGCGGCTACGTCATCTATGGCAACGCCGCCGGCTTGGGCGACATCGACCTTGCAGCGCTCGCGCCGAGCGCGGGCTTCAAGCTCACGGGCAACGGGGGCTATGAGGATTTCGTCGGCAGAGCCGTCGACAGCGCGGGCGACATCAATGGCGATGGGATCGGCGACCTCGTCATCAGTGCCTATCGCGGCGGCGTCGACTACTCAGGCATTACCTATGTCGTTTACGGCAAGGAGAGCGGTTTCAGCGACCTCGACCTCACCACCCTGACCAGCGACCAGGGCTTCCTGCTCTCTGGGTTCGAGAGTGGCGGCGAGATCGGACGCTCGGTGGCCTCGGCTGGCGACGTCAATGGCGATGGGATCGACGACATCCTGGTCGGCGCCCCGGACCTCAATGTGGCTGACAGAGAGGATGCCGGACAAGCGTTCCTGATCTATGGCAAGCAAGGGGGGCCGGGCGACATCGACGTAACGAATCTCGGCGCCGACCAGGGATTCGCAATTTCCGGCGCCGCAGCGGAGGATCGCGCAGGCCAGGATGTGAGCGCGGCCGGCGACATCAATGGCGACGGTTTCGCCGATCTGCTGGTCGGCGCGCCTTACGCCAATTCCGCTTACGTGCTGTATGGCGGCGACATCACGGGCTCGGTCAACCACCTCGGCACCGCGAACGATGACGTGTTGGTCGGAACCGCCGCGGCGGAATCCTTCGTCGGCGGCCTTGGCAACGATGTGCTCGTCGGCGCCGGCGGTGCCGACGCATTCCAGGGCGCCGCCGGCAACGACGTGATCCATGCCGGCGACCGCACGTTCCAGCGCGCTGATGGCGGCAATGGCGAGGATGTGTTGCACCTCGATTTCGACGGGGTGATCGATTTCGGTGACATCGACAACAATGCGGCGACCGCCAACCACACCACGATCCGGAATATCGAGACCATCGACACCGACAATGGCTTCTCGAACCAGCTCACGTTGCAGCTCGCAGATGTGCTGGAGATCGATGCGCAAAACAGCGATGTGGGCGGGGTGAGCGAGATCGACAATGTGCTGAAGATCGACGGCGAGATCGGCGACACGCTCTCGCTCGACCCGGCGGACGGCTGGAGCGCACCGGACACCTCGAGCGTGATCGGCTATGCCATCTATGCCGCGGCCAGCGTGAAGATTGCGGTCGACCAAGACATCGCGGTCGCGGTAGCCTGAGCGGCATGGACACCCAGGCTGCAGGCGCGGTCCCGCCGAAGTTCGAGCTGTTCCCGTCGCGACAGTTCCCGCAGTGGCTGGCGGAGAATAACCTGTCGCTCGCGTTCACCACTTACCAGGCGGGCAAGATCATCTTCGTCGGGCTGCAGCCGACCGGCCGGCTGTCGATCTTCGAGCGCACCTTCAACCGCTGCATGGGGCTGTGGTCGAACGGCCAGAGCCTGTGGATGTCGACGCTCTATCAGCTCTGGCGGTTCGAGAACGTGCTGGGCCCGGGCGAGCTGCACGAGGGCTATGATCGCGTATACGTGCCGCAGTTGGCCTACACCACCGGCGACATCGACATCCACGACGTCGCGCTCGATTCCGACGGCCGGCCGGTCTTTGCCAACACCTTGTTCTCCTGCCTCGCCACCGTCTCGGAGGGCAAGAGCTTCCGCCCGCTGTGGCGCCCGACCTTCATCTCCAAGCTGGTGCCGGAAGACCGCTGCCACCTGAACGGCCTCGCCATGCGCGACGGCACGCCGGCCTATGTCACGGCAGTCAGCGAGAGCGACGTCACCGACGGGTGGCGGGACCGGCGCACCGGCGGCGGCATCGTCATCGACGTGCGCGCCAACGAGATCGTGGCGCGCGGCCTCACCATGCCGCATTCGCCGCGCCTCCATGACGGCAATCTCTATCTGCTCGATTCCGGCACCGGCCGGTTCGGCAGGCTCGACCCCGGCAGCGGCGCGTTCGAGGAGATCGCATTCTGCCCGGGCTATCTGCGCGGCCTTGCGTTCCACGGCAACTTCGCCATCGTCGGGCTGTCGCAGCCGCGCGAGAACAAGACCTTCAGCGGCCTGCCGCTGGACGAGGCGCTGGCGCGGCGCAACGCCGATCCGATCTGCGCGCTGATGGTCATCGACCTTAAGACCGGCGCCGCCGTCCATTGGCTGAAGATGGAAGGTATCCTGCACGAGCTCTATGACGTGGTCGCGCTGCCCCGCATCCGCCGGCCCCAGGCCATCGGCCTGAAGACCGACGAGATCCGGCGCATCCTCACGATCGAGGAGTAGGCTGCTCCGCCAGCCGCCACTGCCCTGACCCCCAACGGCCGCCTGCCCCTTCCGGGAGAATGTGCGAACCCAGTTCCCGCAATAGCTTAGGGCCCTTCAAATCCGCGCGAACTGTGCCAGAATGCACATCGTGGGAGCCAAATGGATTGGATCGAGCACGGAACACATCATACGTTCAGGTGTAGTAGAGCGACGGCAATTGTCGCAGTGACGCGTCAACACCGAAAAAAGGGCCGGCCATGAGAAGCCAAGCAGTCGCACAGCATCCGCGTCGCATCCTCTGCGTCTTTCCACGCTACACCCCGTCGTTCGGCACGTTCGAGCATGCCTACAAGCTGATGGGCGTGAAGGCGTTCATGCCGCCGCAGGGCATCCTGCTGATCGCCGCCTATCTGCCGGCGGCCTGGGACGTCCGCTTCATCGATGAGAATATCCGCCCGGCCACCCATCACGAGTTCGATTGGGCGGACGCGGTGTTCGTCAGCGGCATGCACATCCAGCGGCAAGCGATGCTGGACATCGCCCGTCGCGCCCATGCGCGCGGCAAGGTCTGCGCGCTCGGCGGCCCGTCGGTCTCCGCCAGCCCGGAGCTCTATGCCGAATTCGACTATCTCCACATCGGCGAGGTCGGCGACGCCACTGAAGCGCTGATCGCGACACTCGACCGCGATATCGGCCGGCCAGCCGCGCAGCAGCGCTTCGAGACGGCGGAGCGCCTGCCGCTGTCGGATTTTCCGATCCCCGCCTATCACCTGATCGACGGCGGGAAATACATGCTGGGCTCGGTGCAGTTCTCCAGCGGCTGCCCGTACCGCTGCGAGTTCTGCGACATCCCGGCGCTCTATGGCCGCCAGCCGCGGCTCAAGGAGCCGCAGCAGATCCTGGCCGAGCTGGACGCCATGCTGGCGCAGGGGCCCATGGGCGCGATCTATTTTGTCGACGACAACTTCATCGCCAACCGCAAAGCCGCGCGCGAACTGTTGCCGCATCTGATCGCGTGGCAGAAGGAGCGCGGCTATCCGGTGCGCTTCGCCTGCGAGGCGACACTCAACATCGCCAAGCTGCCGGACCTCTTGGAGCAGATGCGCGAAGCCTATTTCACCACGGTGTTCTGCGGCATCGAGACGCCGGAGCTGGCCGCGCTGAATGTCATGCACAAGGAGCACAACCTCGCCGTTCCGCTGCTGGAGGGCGTCGAGACGCTCAACCGGCACGGCATGGAAGTGGTGTCGGGCATCATCCTCGGCCTCGACACCGACACGCCGGAGACGGCGGCGCATATCAACGATTTCGTCGACGCCTCGCACATTCCGTTGCTCGCGATCAACATGCTGCAAGCCTTGCCGCGCACGCCGCTGTGGGACCGGCTGAAGGACACAGGACGCCTGGTGGAGGACGAGACGCGGGAATCGAACATCGTCTTCCTGCGGCCGTACGAGGAGGTGGTGGAAAGCTGGCACCAATGCGTGCGCCACGCCTATGAACCGGAAGCGGTCTATGCCCGCTTCGACCACAACGCGCGCCACACCTTCCCCAACCGCAAGAAGCTGCCGGTGACGCGTGCAAGGCTGAACTGGCCGAACATCAAGAAGGCACTGACCTGCCTCGGCAACATCTTCCTGCATGTCGGGATTCTGTCGGACTACCGCCGCACCTTCTGGCGCATGGCTTGGCCGGCGCTGCGCAAGAAGCAGATCGAGGAGGTGATCCACATCGCGCTGGTCGCGCATCACCTCATCACCTATGCGCGCGAATGCGAGCAGGGGCGGCAGATGGCGTCCAACTACGCCGTGCGCCCGGCCGCGCGGCAGGCGGCGGCGCAGTAGCCCTTGCTTGTTTGGCTCCGTGGCGGGCGCTAAGCTTGCCTTGGGGGGCATCATCCTGCCGGCAAGCGCGGCTCAAAGATCGCCTGCAAGCAGCACCCAACTATGGCGCGTGCCTCTCGCCGTTCAGAGAAGGGGCTTGCCATGACCGCTTCCCACGTTCCCGCCGTCAGCGAACCCGCCGACAAGCGGCCGGTCACCTATTTCGGGCCGGACTTTCCGTTCGCGTTCGACGACTGGATCAAGCACCCCGCAGGCCTCGGCAAGCTGCCGGCGGACAAGCTCGGCACCGAGGTTGCGGTCGTCGGCGCCGGTGCGGCCGGCATGGTGGCGGCGTTCGAGTTGATGAAGCTGGGGCTGAAGCCGGTCATCTACGAGGCGGCGCGCATCGGCGGACGGTTGCGCTCGGTCCCGTTCGAAGGCGCGGAAGGCATCGTCGCGGAGCTGGGCGGCATGCGCTTTCCGACCTGCTCCACCGCCTTCTTCCACTACCTCGATCAGGTCGGGCTTGAGCACACGCCCTTCCCCAACCCGCTGACCTCAGCATCGCACAGCACGGTGGTCGACCTCGCCGGCCAGCCGCTCTATGCCGAGAAGCTCGATGACCTGCCGAAGGTCTTCCACGAGGTCGCGGCGGCGTGGAGCGAGGCGCTGGAGCATGGCGCGCAGTTCAGCGCCATGCAGGCGGCGATCCGCGCCCGCGACGTGCGGCGAATCAAGGAGATCTGGAACCGCCTGATCCCGATCTGGGACGACCGCACTTTCTACGGCTTCATCGCCACGTCCGATGCCTTCATGCGCCGCTCGTTCCGCCACCTGGAGATCTTCGGTCAGGTCGGCTTCGGTACCGGCGGCTGGGACACCGACTTCCCCAACTCGATGCTGGAGATCCTGCGCGTCGTCTACACCAACTGCGATGAGGACCAGCGCCTGGTCACCGGCGGCGTCGAGCAGATGCCGCGGCGCCTCTGGAAGATGCAGCCGGACAAGATGGCGCACTGGCCGCGGGGCACCTCGCTGGAGACGCTGCATGGCGGCGCGCCGCGGCCGGGCGTGATACGGATCGCACCGGCATCCGGCAACCGCTTCGCCATCACCGACCGCTGGGGCGCCACGCGGGAGTTCCCCGCCGTGCTGGTAACCTGCCAATCCTGGCTGCTCACGACTCATATTGAGGTCGCCGAGCAGATGTTCTCGCAGAAGCATTGGATGGCGCTGGACCGCACGCGCTACATGCAGTCGGCCAAGACCTTCGTGATGGTCGACCGGCCGTTCTGGAAGGACAAGGACCCGAAGACCGGCCGCGACGTCATGAGCATGACGTTGAGCGACCGGCTGACCCGCGGCACCTACCTGTTCGACAACGGGCCGGACAAGCCTGGGGTCATCTGCCTCTCCTATTCCTGGATGGGCGATGCGCTGAAGCTGCTGCCGCTGCCGGTCGAGAAGCGGGTCAAGCTGATGCTGAACGCGCTGAAGCAGGTCTATCCCAACGTCGACATCGCCAGCCACATCATCGGCGATCCGATCACCGTCTCCTGGGAGAGCGACCCCAACTTCCTCGGCGCCTTCAAGGGCGCCCTGCCCGGCCACTACCGCTACAACCACCGGATGTACTGCCACTTCGTCCAGGACGCCTTGCCGCCACAGGAGCGCGGCATCTTCATCGCCGGCGACGACGTGTCCTGGACTCCGGGCTGGGTCGAGGGCGCGGTGACCACCGGGCTCAACGCCGTGTGGGGCATCCTCAAGCACCTGGGCGGCGAAACCCCAAAAGACAATCCGGGGCCGGGCGACCGGTTCGACGAGCTAAAGCCCATGGCGCTGCCCGATTAGGCCATTTACCGGGACTTAATCCTCAAAAGGCACATTTTCCTGGCAATCGAGGATTAGGGAAAGTCCATCCCGGCCTCAACCTTGCGCCGTATCCACACCTTTTTCTTGAACCTAGCGGTGCTGTCTGTGCCGCTCGGTTTCGCCGGGGCCGCGATCGGGCCGGCGCTCAACCCGATGATCCTCACCGGCATCCTCGTCCTGCTGTGCATCGTCGTGCCGATCGGCTTGTCGCCCGGCCATTGGATGCTCGGTATCCAGCCGGACGGATCGGTGGATGACGAGATCCATTCCGGCGAGAGCTGGATCACCCTGCTGCTCGGCTTCGTCTTCGTGCAATGGGGCTCCACCACCGCCACTTTGTGGACGCAGCTGGACAAGGTCCCGCTGTTCGGTGTCATGCTCGATCCGGCGCTGGGCGCGGCGATCTTCACCTCCTGGGGCCTGATCACCATCCTGGCCGGCGCGTTGTTCTACAAGCTTTCGCCGCTGGGACTGTGGCTCGGCATCGCCGTCGTGCTGGTCAACGCGGTCGACCTGTTCGTCAGCAGGACGGCATGGATCGACATCCAGCTCACCCGGTTCTTCGCCGCGCAGCCGCCAGGGAGCCCGCTTGCCGGTGGCAGCTTCAATGCCGAGAGCGTTTCGTATGGGCTGACCCCCTGGTTCGGCGGCATCCTCGCGGTCGGCTCCACCATCGCCGTGTTAATGATGATTCTGTCGTTCCGGCGGCTGACCCGCACCGGCTGATCCTGCGACCTTGCGTCGCGATTCGGGATAGATCGCAGCGATCACACACTATTGTCCCAAGGGGCACGGGTTTGGCCCTTGATCTTCGGCCGGGTGCGCCCGAAATTGCGCCCCGTCTGCAGATATGCCAGTGGCCTTTTTCGGGTTCCGATGGAACGGCTGAAGCTGCCGGGCGTTTGTCTGCGGACGCCCAAAATCAACGCTGGCAACGCGCGTCTCGGAACCGAATACAATGCGTCTCTCGAACTGGATGATCGGCTTGGTGGTCGCCGTGTTGTTTGCCGGCACCTGGGTGCTGCTGAATCGGCCGGTCGAGCAGGATCCCTGGACCCAGGACGTCTCCGGCCTCACCTACACCCCGTTCCGCGAGAGCGCCAATCCGATCAACGGCAAGGAGCCGACCCTGGCGGAGGTCCGCGGCGACTTGTCGCTGATGGCGGGCCTCACCAGCCAGATCCGCACCTATTCCACCGTCGGCGCTAATTTCGGCGTGCCTACCATGGCGGACAAGATGGGCCTGCGCGTGATGGCTGGCGCTTGGATCGACGTCGATCCCAAGAAGAACCAGCAGGAGATCGATAACCTGGTCGCGCTCGCCGAGCACAACGGCAGTGTCAGCCGGGTCACGGTCGGCAACGAGGCGATCTATAAGAACCTGGTCAAGGTGCCGCAGCTGATCGAATACATCCGCGAGGTGAAGCGCCGCCTGCCCGGCATCCCGGTCAGCACCGCGGAGCCGTACGGCGTGTGGCTGGACCATCCCGAGCTGCTGGACGAGGTCGACTTTGTCGCTGTCCACATCCTGCCGTTCTGGAACGGCATCCCGGTGCAGGACGCGGTGCCGTGGACCATGGGCAACTATCAGGCGGTGAAGGATGAGATCAAAAAGCGGGGCGACCAGCTGAGAGAGGAGCTGAAGGCGCGAGGCATTGACAAGCCCGTCGCTGACAAGCCCGTTGTCCTGACCGAGGTCGGCTGGCCGAGCCAGGGCCTGCAGCGCCAGGGCGCGATTGCCTCGCCGGTCAACCAGGGCATCTTCCTGCGCAACTTCGTGCGCGAAGCCAAGAAGAACAACATCGAGTATTTCATCATCGAAGGCTTCGATCAGCCTTGGAAAGCGGAGTTCGAAGGCGGCGTCGGAGCCTATTGGGGCGTGTGGGATGGCCACCGCAACCTGAAGCCCGCATTGCAAGGCATCCTGGTCAATTACCAGAACTGGCGCTGGCTGGCCGCCGCCATCCTCGGCCTCGGCCTGCCATTCGTGCTGTGGGTGCTGCGCGCGGAATTGGGCCTGGTCGGCCGCGGCCGCTTCTTCCTGGCGCTGCTCGGGCAGAGCGGCGTGATGATCGCGGTCTGGGTCTATGCCACCTATAGCGGACGCTATCTCACCTGGTTCGACATCGTGGCGCTGGCGATGATCGCACCGGCCACCGTGCTGTTGCTTGCGATCTTCCTGATCGAAGGCGTGGAGATGGCGGTCAACCTGTGGCTGGGCCAGAGCCGGCGCCGGCGCATCCCGCCGCCGGTGCGCGGCACCTGGAAGCTGCCCAAGGTCTCGATCCACGTCCCCTGCTACAACGAGCCGCCGGACATGATGATCGAGACCATCCGGGCGCTCGAGAAGCTCGACTATGCGCGCTACGAAGTCCTCATCATCGACAACAACACCAAGGACGACGCGGTGTGGCAGCCGGTGCAGGCCTATATCGCCTCGCTCAACCGGCCGAACTTCAAGTTCTTCCACCTGCCGAAATGGCCGGGCTTCAAGGCCGGCGCGCTCAACTACGCGCTGACCCAGACCGATCCCGATGCCGAGATCGTCGCCACCATCGACAGCGACTACAAGGTGCGGCCGGAGTGGCTGAAGGACCTGGTGCCGTATTTCGCCGACCCTGAGGTCGCGCTGATGCAGGCGCCGCAGGATTATCGCGATGCGCACGAGGATCTCTTCAAGCGCATGTGCTTCTGGGAATATGCCGGCTTCTTCCATCTCGGCATGAAGACGCGCGACGAGAAGAACGCGATCATCCAGCACGGCACCATGGCGCTGATCCGCAAGTCGGCGCTGGCCGAGGTCGGCGGCTGGGGCGAATGGTGCATCACCGAGGATGCCGAGCTCGGCTTGCGCCTGTTCGAGAAGGGCTATCGCGCGGTCTATACCGAGCAGAGCTACGGCAAGGGCCTGATGCCCGACAGCTTCGAGGCCTATCGCAAGCAGCGCTATCGCTGGGCCTATGGCGCCATGACCATCATGAAGGGCCACTGGCGTGACCTGCTGCCGTTCGGCCACAAGCGGCTCAATCCGGCGCAGCGCTACCAGTTCCTGGCGGGCTGGATGCCGTGGATCGCCGACGGGCTGCAGCTGCTGTTCGTCTATCTGGCGATCGCCTGGAGCATCGGCATGATCTGGATGCCGGACAAGGTCGAGCCGCCGCTGACGCTGTATCTCATCGTCACACTCGGCATGTTCTTCTTCAAGGTCGGCAAGTCGATGTGGCTCTACGCCAGCAAGGTGCCGTGCAGCTTTGCCGACAACCTGGGTGCCGCGCTGGCCGGCCTGTCGCTGTCCTACGCGGTTTCCAAGGCGGTGTGGCGCGGCCTTTTCACCTCCAACCTGCCGTTCCATCGTACGCCCAAGATGGAGAACCAGCCGGCCATCATCCGCGGCCTCATCTCGGCGCGGGAGGAGACGGCGATCTTCCTGATGCTGGTGCTGTCGGGCGCCGGCGTGATCTGGCAGCGCGGCCCGATGGAGCCGACCGCCAAGTTGTGGTGCGCGCTGATGCTGGTGCAGGCCCTGCCGTTCTTCGCGGCGCTGGTCATGTCGATGATCAACGTGCTGCCGGTGTTCAAGTGGCACCGCGCGACTGCGCCGCTGCCGGACCTGCCCTCGACGGTTCTGCCTGCCGGCACCGCCAGGGCCGCCGAATGACGACTGGGCGCTGACGGGAGATGACGGGAGCTCGGCTTTTCGCCGTGTTGGCCGGCGGCATTCTCGCGATCCTGGCAATCACCGGATTCTGGCTGTGGCGCGCGGCGCCGGTGCCGATGCCGGATGCGCCTGGCGGGCGCTTCGCCTGCGTCTCCTACGCGCCGTTCCGCGGCGAGCAGACGCCGTTCGATCCGACTTTGGTCATCCCGCGCGCGCAGGTCGAGGAAGACCTGACGCACCTCAAGACCGAGAGCGACTGCGTGCGCATCTACGCGGTCAACCAGGGCCTCGACCAGGTGCTGCCGATCGCCGAGAAGCTCGGCATGAAGGTCCTCATGGGCTTGTGGATCGGGCGCGAACCCAAGGACAACGAGATCCAGATCGCGCGCGGCATCGAGCTCGCCAAGGCGCATCCCGGCACCATCAAGGGCATCATCGTCGGCAACGAGGTGCTGCTGCGCCAGGAGCAGCCGGCCTCGGTGCTGGAAGACTTGCTGAAGCGGGTCAAGGCGGCGACCGGCATGCCCGTCACCTATGCCGACGTGTGGGAGTTCTGGCTGCGCCATCCGGAGCTGGCTGACGACGTGGATTTCGTCACCATCCACATCCTGCCCTATTGGGAGGATGACCCGGTACCGGCAGAAGATGGCGTCCTGCATATCGACACCATCCTGCGCATGGTCGAGGCGGAGATGCCGGGCAAGACCATCTATATCGGCGAGACCGGTTACCCGTCCGCCGGCAAGCAGCGCGAGCGCGCGCTGCCCGGGCTGGTGGAGCAGGCCGGCTTCATCCGCGGCTTCCTCGCCTACGCGCACGAGCGCGGGCTCGACTACAACGTCATCGAGGCGTTCGACCAGCCGTGGAAGCGCGCGCTGGAGGGAACCGTCGGCGGCTATTGGG
>DATEOK010000140.1:0-9989 GCA_035274225.1 Dongiaceae bacterium | reverse complement strand
ACCTCGAGCGCAAGATGCTGTTCGGCAAGCGCCGCCGCGACAAGCACGACAAGAGCTGAGCGGTCAATCGAAGACATGAACCAGGACATCGACTCCGGCGCACTTCTTCCCCACTGCGCCTAGTCGAAGACGCGGGCGATCTCATTCACATCAACGCCTTCCTTTTCGGCACGCAGGTAGTAGTAGGCGACTGCCGCGAGAACCGCAGTGTAGGCGGTTACCAGCGCATTAAAGACATACTCAATGATGCTCGCCGCCAATTCGCCTTGCGAGGCGATGATCACGACAACAAATTGCGCGATGAAACTGACGACCAACATCAGGACAATCAGGAGGATTATCAGTCCAAGTATGTGCCACCGACGACCGCGCGTCAGCTCACGGCTTCGACCGAAGGCTCCGATAATGCCTTTGCCCTCAACCACGAGCGCGGGTACATACACCCACCACATTAGGGTCAGGATGATCCCCGGCACGATAAGGAGAATCGTGCCGATCATGACGCCCAGCGACAGCAAGATGCTACCGACGGCGACGGGCACGACAGAGCTCAGGCCACGCGTGATGCAATCGCCGACGCTCGCTTTCTGGCCCCTAAGATCCTGGAATGTGCCGTAGATGATTGCCGCCTGGGTCAGGAAGTAGACAACGATGATAACCAAGATCGTGAGTGCAAATCCCCACCAATTGACCTGCTGCAGGGCCGCTTCGAATTGGGCCGGATCGCCCTCAGCCGCCTCCAGCTGCGACGTATCCAAGAACAAAAAGCCAAACACCAACCCGATAAGGCCGATGAGGAGCGATAGGATTCCGAAACTGACAATGTTGCGCGCCAACACGCCGAAACTGTCCCCGATCACGCGCCCGATCGAGAACTGCACCGTACCCGGTTCAGCAGCCATGATTTCCCCCATTTCCTGCCGGCCCGGCCAGTCCCCGGCGCGGCCCGCGCAGGCCGAATCATGCCAGAGGACGCTAGGACAGACAACCCAGCCGTGCGACCTGGGAAGACGCCGCCCCGCATGGATCAGCGCCCGGCACTGCGGGGAACCCCGCAGGCTTCGCGGCGTTGACTCCACATATGGTGCTGGGACGGGTCGCAGCGGGTCGATCCATAAGCAAGATAAGCCGGGGTCAGGGCGTGCCGAAACTTCAGGACCTTCTCGACCGGAACGAATCGCAGATGGCCGAGCGCACCGCGCAGCAGCCGGGCGAGGACGTGCTCGAGCGGCAGCGGCGGTTCCACCAAAAGGAGACGCGGCTGCAAGAGTTGCGCCAAAGCCGGCTGACGGCGACGGACAAGCCGCCGGAATTGCGCACGTATGACGTGGTCAGGCACAACGGTGCGTGGCGGGTGCTGCATCTCGGGCGCTATTCCACCGGACACAACGACCAGCAGGCGGCGATCGTGGCTGCGATCGAAAAGGCCAAGGGACAGATGGCGCGCGGCCGCACCGCGCAGGTCCGCCTCAACCGGACCGACGGCCAGGTGTGGCTGGCCGATCTCGAGACTGGAACGGTTTCTCCACCGGCACATCGCTCGGGCGCCGGCGCGTCATAGCGCCCACGCTTGCGGGAAAATCATCAGGGCGCCGCATTGACACCTCTGCGCGGGCTCGGGAGATTGTCGGGCGCATAGTCACCGCGAGATCATTACAGGACCGGCGTTGCTTTCCCCCCAACTCTCCCGCGCGATTCATCGCTTCTGGTTTCCCACGGCGATGACGTTCTTCCTCAACGGCGCCGCCTTCGGCGGCTGGGCCGCGCAGGTACCGCGCGCGACCCAACGCCTGGAGATGGACGAAAGCACGCTGGGCCTGGTCCTGCTCGGCATGGGCGTCGGCGCGGTGGCCGCGATGCTCTTCAGCGGCCATCTGATCGCGCGCTTCGGTGCGGGCCTGCTCATCCGCCTCAGCCTCGTGGTCTTCCTGGTGGCCTACCTTGCGCTGTCCACGGCCCCGACGCTGGAGGTGTTCGCCGCCGCCGTCCTGCTGTTCGGCGCCGCCGGCGGCTTGATGGACGTCGCGATGAATGCCTATGCCGCGGACGTCGAGGCGCATATGGACTGGCGCGTCATGGCGTCGTTCCACGGCATGTGGAGCGTCGGCGGCGTGGTCGGCACGGCCGCCGTCAGTCAATTGCTGGCGGTCTCGTCCGACCTCACGCAGGCGCTGGTGCTGACCGTCGCGATCGTGCTGCTGTTCCTGACCTGCCAGCATCACCTGGTCGCGCTGCGGCACCACACCCACGAGAAGTCGAAGCAGCGGCTGGTGATCAGCCGCCTCACGCTCGTTCTCGCCCTGCTGGCGACCCTGAGCTTTTCGGCCGAAGGCGCGGTCCGCGACTGGAGTTCCCTGTTCCTGACCGGCGACCTCCAGGCAAGCATCGAGCGCGCCGCCTGGGGCTATGGGGCGTTCTCCGCGACCATGGCGCTGTGTCGGCTGTCCGGCGACTGGATGCGCGTGCGCTTCGGCGAGCGGAACGTGGTGGTGACCAGCGCCATCATCGCGCTGATCGGCTTCGTCCTCACCATCGGGTTCCAAGACTACATCCTGGCGGTGCTTGGCTTTGCGCTGGTCGGGATCGGCCTTTCCAACATCGTCCCGATTCTGATCAGCGCCGCCGGGCGCAATGCGGCGCCGGGCCCCAGCATCGCATTCGTGGTGTCGTTCGGCTATGCCGGCTTTCTCGCGACCCCGCCCATTCTCGGCTTCATCGCCGCACAGACGTCGCTCGCCACCATGTTTGCGGTGGTCGCCGCCAGCTGCGCGGTGATCGCGGCGGGCTGGCTGCTGGTCGAACGCACGATGGCCGCGTCACCAGCCCATGAAGCCAGCGCCCCATAGCCACAGGCCGGCGACCAGCATCGACAGCAACGTGATCGGCACGCCGGCCTTGGCGTGATCGCGGAACGACAGCAGCACGCCCTGCCCCGCCGCGCGCTCCGCCACGATCAGGTTGGCGAGACTGCCGACCAGGAACAGGTTGCCGGCCAGGGTCGAGAGAATCGCAAGGCCAACCATCGTGCCTTCGGGAATGCCGTGCCAGACCTTCAGGATCATCACCACCGCCGGCACG
Source organism: Dongiaceae bacterium (assembly GCA_035274225.1). Classification (GTDB taxonomy): domain Bacteria; phylum Pseudomonadota; class Alphaproteobacteria; order Dongiales; family Dongiaceae; genus Dongia_A. Next base: position 6,911 of record DATEOK010000140.1, on the reverse strand, counting down.
TTGCCGATGGTGTTGCTGAGCGCCAGCGCCAGCGGGGACAGCAGCGAGACACGGTCGGGCAACAGCCCGGCGCCTTCCAGGCCGCGCATCGCCTGCTCGGCAAGGCCGGTCCGCGCAAAGGCGTCGTTCACCACGAACAGCCCCGCGAACAGGATCAGCAGCGGCAGGTCGATTTCGTCCAGCAGTTGGCGGGTCACGAATTTTCGGCTCACGATTAGGCAGGCGGCGATCAGCAGCGCGGAAATCTCGCGCGGCAACGGCGTCGTGAACAGGACCAGCAGGACCAGCAGCGCGATGCCGCAGATGCTCGTCGCGCGCCGATCGAACTGCGGCGCGGCAACCGGCGTCGCAACGGCCTCCGCCCGCAGGCTGCCGCGCCAGAGCCAGGCGATGCAGACGAACGAGATGACGAGGCCGAGGACCGACGGCACGATCGCCGCCGCGAAGTACGACCAGAAGCCGAGGCCGCCGACCTGCCCGATCATGATGTTCTGCGGATTGCCGATGAGAGTGGCCGCCGATCCGGCATTGCTGGCCGCCGCCAGCCCGAACAGAAACGGCCGCGCGTCCAGCTTGCGCGCGGCCAAGCCCGCGCACAGCAGCGGCGTCATGGCGAACACCACGATGTCGTTGACCAGGAAGGCCGACAGCGCGCCGCCGATGGCGATGGTGAGGGCCAGCAGCCGCAGCGGCCGCCCCGCCTGTCGCGCGATCCACGCCGCCGCCGCGTCGTAGAACCCGGCCGCGCCGACTCGCGCCGAGAGGATCATCAGGCCGGCGAGCAGCAGCAGGGTCGGGAAATCAATCGCAGCCGCGATCTCCCTGCCGGGCACGGCGCCGGCGGCGACCAGCACCACCGCGACGATCATCGCGATGCCCGTCCGGTCGACCCGGGAGCCTGGAATGCGGCCCAGCGCCATGCCGAAATAGGTCAGCACGAACAGGATGACGATGAAGAGAGTCATGGACCGCCGGCAGCCTCACCCGATGGGCTGCGAGACTTCCCCTGCCGCCCCTTGCCGCAGGGGTCGCACAGAATGGCGGCTATTGCAATCCGACCTTGCTGCGGGCGTGGGCTTCCTGCGCGGCCTTCAGGCCGGTTTCGATGAAGTCCTTGGCGTGACCGGCCAAGTCGCGGCCGTCGGTCCACAGGTTGCGCCAGATGGCGAGGATGCCCGACAGCGGCTGGTTCACCACCGCGGAGGAGAAGGATTCGAACGTGATCGGCCCTTTGTACTCCGCCTTGGCGAGGCCGCGGAACACCCGGTCGAAATCGAGCGAGCCCGCGCCGAGATAGCCGCGGTTGGACTCGCCGATGTGGAAATAGCCCAGCATCGATCCGGTCTGGACGATCGCTGCCTCGATGTCGGCTTCCTCGATGTGCATGTGATAGGTGTCGAGATGCACCTTGATGTTGGTCGCGCCGACCCGCTTGCAGAAGTCGACCGCCTGGGCCGCGGTGTTGAGCACGTTGCTTTCGTAGCGATTCACCACTTCCATGCCGATGGTGATGTTGCTCTTGGCCGCCTCGCCGCAGAAGCGGCGGATGGCGTCGATCGAGCCTTGGATGCCCTTCTCGGTCGGCGGGATGAAGTATTTCTGGAACGCGGAATAGAGGATGCCGCAGACATGGGTGGCACCGATGTCGCGCGCCACCCGCAGCGCATCCAGCAGCAGCGCCTCGCCGCGCGTGATCTTGTCCGGATCGCCGCTGGAGATGTCGCTGGCGGCATCGAGCCCGAGCGACATGGTAACGCCGAGCTTGTTCTGCTCGAGCGTACGGCGGGTGAAGTCGACATCGATCGACTTGGGATCGAGCGCGGGGATCTCGATCAGGTCGTAGCCGAGCGCCGCGGTCTGGCCGATGGCCTTCGCGCATTCCTCATGGCTCCAGCCGCCGACCCACACCAGCGCATGCACGCCGAGCTTGTTCATCGCTTCCTCCCGCACGCCGACGGTCATCCCGCCGACAAACCGTTTTTTGTTTAAACTGTTTACCGTTCCCGGCAATTCGAGGCGCTTCTCTAAATCGATTTACCGAAATGGACAGCCGCGGTCAATGCGCGCCTCTGCACCGCCGCTAAGCGGTTGGGACACCTATATATATATGTCGGCGCCGCCGGTGGCAGCGGCAGCGGCGTCAGCCCGCCGCCGCTTCCGGCGAGAACGCCGCGCCGGCAACGTCGGTGCCTGTCCGCTGCGGACGGCCGAGGCTGGCATAGCGGAAGCCGAGTTCGATCACCTCATCCGGCCGATAGATGTTGCGCAGATCGACGATGTTGGCCGCCCGCATGATGGTCTTGATGCGCTTGAGGTCGAGCGCGCGGTACGAATTCCACTCGGTCAGGATCACCAGCACGTCGGCGCCGGCGATCGCGTCGTACGCGTCGTCGCGGTAGCCCAGATCGGGCATCAGCTTCTTCGCCTCGTCCATGCCGACGGGGTCGTGCGCCTGCACCTTGGCGCCGCGCTTCATGAGTTCGGGCAGGATGACGAGGCTCGGCGCATCACGCATGTCGTCGGTGTTCGGCTTGAAGGTAAGACCGAGGGCCGCCACCGTCTTGCCCGCCACCGATCCACCGAGGGCGGCAGCGATGTGCTCGACCATCTGGTGCTTGCGGTCGTCGTTGAAGCCGACCGTGGTCTCGATCAGCGAGATCGGCGCGCCGACATCGCGCGCGGTCTTCACCAGCGCCAACGTGTCCTTGGGGAAGCAGGAGCCGCCGTAGCCCGGGCCCGGATGCAGGAACTTCGGACCGATGCGGCCGTCGAGCCCGATGCCGCGCGCCACGTCGTGCACGTCCGCGCCGACCTTGTCGCACAGGTCCGAGACCTGGTTGATGTACGAGATCTTCATCGCCAGGAAGGCGTTGGCCGCGTACTTGATGAGCTCGGAGGTTTCGAGGTTGGTGAACAGGATCGGCGTCTCGATCAGGAACAGCGGGCGGTAGAGCTGGCGCATGACCTCGCGCGCGCGGTCGGACTCGCAGCCGATGACCACACGGTCCGGCCGCATGAAGTCGCCGATCGCCGAACCTTCGCGCAGGAACTCCGGGTTCGATACCATGTCGAAATCGGCCCGAGGATTGGTTTCGCGGATGATGCGCCCCACCTCCCGCCCGGTGCCGACCGGCACTGTCGATTTGGTGACGACCACGGTATAGCCGCGGATCTCGCGCGCAATGCTCTTGGCCGCGGCATAGACGTAGCTGAGGTCGGCGTGGCCGTCGCCGCGGCGGCTCGGCGTGCCGACCGCGATAAAGACGGCGCCGGCGCCGGTCATGGCGGCGGTGAGGTCGGTGGTGAAGCTGAGGCGCTTGCGCGCCACGTTGTTCTTCACCAGCGTGTCGAGCTCGGGCTCGTAGATCGGGATCTTGCCGTCATTGAGCTGCGCGATCTTGTTCGCATCCTGGTCGACGCAGACCACCTCGAATCCGAATTCGGAGAAGCAGGCACCGGACACCAGGCCGACGTAGCCGCTGCCAATGACGGCGATCTTCATGAATGACTCCTATCTCTGATACACGGCGCCCGGCTGGACGTCCGACATGACTGCGCCGAAGCGCCGATCGCGGCGACGGAATTCCGCCAGCGCGGCAACCAGATCTTCGCCGGTGAAATCCGGCCAGTATTTCTCGACAAACATCATTTCCGCGTAAGCCAGCTGCCACAGCAGGAAATTGCTGACGCGCTGCTCGCCGCTGGTGCGGATCATCAGGTCCGGATCGGGCAGCCCGGCGGTGGAAAGATGAACACCGAAGGCGGCCTCGTCGATCTCCTCGGCCGCCAGCATGCCGGCCTCGACCTGCGCGGCCAGCCGGCGCGCCGCCGCAACGATGTCGGCGCGGCCGCCATAATTGAGCGCGATGGTCAAATGCAGGCCGGCATTTCCGCGCGTCTGTTGCTCGGCATCGGCGATCAGATCGACGATGTCCGGCGGCAACGCATCCCGCTCGCCGATCACGGAGAGGCGGACGCCGGCGTCGTGCAGTTCGTCCACGTTGCGCTGCAGATAGTTGCGCAGCAGGCCCATGAGATACTGCACTTCCGCCTTCGGCCGCTTCCAGTTCTCGGACGAGAAGCCGAACAGGGTGAGATGTGTGACCCCGGCCTCCGCCGCCGCCTTGATGACCTTGCGCGCCGCCTCGGCGCCCTGGCGGTGCCCCATGGTACGCGGCAGGCCGCGGGCGCGGGCCCACCGCCCATTGCCGTCCATGATGATGGCGACATGCAGCGCCGCTGCTTGACCCGGCGTGACCTTGCGGATCTCGGAGAGTGCCGTCGAGAATTGGGTCATACGGCGGCGGTCAGCCGGTTATGCCGGAGCGAAGCAAGGATCAAAATGCATTCCGCGGCCTGATCAGTTCGACCACGGTCATCACCAGAATCCGCAGATCGAAGACGAACGACCAATTGTCGATGTAATAGATGTCGTGGTTGACGCGCGCCTCCAGGAGCTCCGGCTCGTCGACCGCGCCGCGCAGCCCGCGCACCTGCGCCCAGCCGGTAATGCCCGGTCGCATGCGGTGGCGCACCGCGTATTCGTGCACGATCTCGTCGCACAGCCGGTCCTTCACCTGCATGCCGAGAGCGTGCGGTCGCGGGCCGACCAGCGACATGTCGCCCGCGAGTACGTTGAACAGCTGCGGTAGCTCGTCGATACTCAAGCGGCGCAGCCAGGCGCCGACCCGCGTGATACGGGCGTCGTTGCGCTTGGTCTGCTCGCGCGCTTCCAGGTCCGCCTGCTCGACATACATCGAGCGGAATTTAAGGACGTTGAATTCCTTGTTGTTGAGCCCGAGCCGCGGCTGGCGGAACAGGATCGGTCCCGGGCTGTCCACCCGGATCGCGAGCGCGGTCAGCGCCAGCAGCGGCGACAGCGCGATCAGCAGCCCGAGCGAGGTCACGAAGTCGAAGCTGCGCTTCACCAGCCAGTCGAGTTCGGACTGCGGCTTGCGCAGCACGCTGAGGATCGGCGGCGTGCCGACGTGCGCGATCTGCTTGTCGAGGCGCATGCCGACGAAGTCGGGCACCAGCGCCACGTCGACCGCCAAGCTGCGCAGCTTGGTCAGCAGCTGCAGGATGCGCCCTTCCGCGCCCATGGGAAGGGCGATCAGGACCTTGTCGACTGCCGGGGTCGACTTGACGAACTCGATCAGCGCATCGATGCCGCCGTCGACCGGGATGCCCTGCACGTGGCCGGGAACGCGCTGCACGCGATCGTCGAACACGCCGACCACCGAGACCGAATCGGCATAATCCTCGCGCACGACCTTGATCAGGCGCTGGCCGATCACGTCGGCGCCGAACACCACCGCGGTGGTGGAGAGATGGCCGGCCGCCTGCCAGCGATTGAGCAAGCCGTAGCCGAGCAGCCGCTCGCCTGCCATCGCCAGGGTGGCGAACACGATGACGTAATGCTCGGGCGATAGCTGCCCCACGCTCATCGCGATGCCGCTGTCGATGGTGCTGTGGCGAAGCCAAGCCTCAACCGCGTAGCTGAAGGTCGCCGCCGCGCAGGTCAGGACCGCGGGCTTGATGACGAAATCGAACAACGAAGCATGCACCGCCCCCGCGAGATCGTAGGATCGCGCCAGCGAATGGACCACAATGAAGCTGAGCACGCCGGTGAGCGCGAAATGCGGCCACGATGTCGTGAACAGATCCGTGCTGGCAGGGGCAAGCAGCATCGCCACCAGCATCATGACGGCAGCGAACACCGCGAGATCGCACAACGCGAGAAGAATTCCGCCAAGCCGCGGATCGCGAGGAAGATAGTGTTTGCGGGCGAGGGTCTGGGTCCGGAAAGAACTCAGCTCCGAGGAATCCACCGCGTGAGGACGCATCCTGGCCGCAGTGCGCATCTGTAGCATGGCGCCACCTGTTATCCCTCCCCCGAACAGTTCACCCCGTCTCCCACCAGACAGTAGCTTTGTGCTTTCTTCTTCGTTCTTGATCGCTCTTTGAACGTTCCTGGGGCGCCAACCCGGCACCGGTATCCCAGCGTCACTTCAATAACTAGCTCGTCCTTTGCTTGCTGCGCTTGCTAATATCATCCTAGTGCGACGCAGCAGACTTACAAGCTACGAAATTTCGCTTCCATGCACATCGCGCGAGCGCGGGCAAAACTGTGAGAAAGTTGCGACAAACTTGTGTGCATTCACCGTTTTGTATCATCGGTGGAAAAGTCCCGAGAGACTTCGCGCCGACTTGTTCCGCTGTTTTTTTCGCGTTCGCTAAGCTTGGTTTGCGGCATCGCAGCAGGGCTGTAATACCGCCATCTTTACTCCAGGGCGCGTTTCACGACTCCGACAAAGTTGTGAGAACGGTGCGACAAACCAGTGTGCCCTCACGGCCCGTGTCGTTTCGTGCGGGAAGTAAGCCTGTGCCGCGCCAAATGTTCCCGCGCAAAGCGGTATGGGCACGATTTCGTGGCGCGCGTGCCACATCGTAGAGCCTCTTGGGAACCACCGCGCCCCGGCGATGCTTCGATGATGTCGAGTGTCCGGACGAACGGCGCATGCGGTTGACGCTCCGGTCGCGTCCATGGCATGCATGATTCGAGTAATCGCCGTTTCGGCCTGTGCCAAATCATAAGAAGACGGCACGCTCGCCCGTTGGAAGCGTGCAAATCGCAGCCGGACGTTCAGTCGTCGCCCAGTGCCGCGCGGAGGTGCACGGGTCGCAGTCGGGGGCCTTTGCCAGTCACAACGAGAGGACACCCGATGACCAAGCAACCAACCGTTCTGGTGACCGGCGGCGCCGGCTATGTCGGCAGCCATGTCTGCAAAGCCCTGCACCGGGCGGGCATCCTGCCGGTCACCCTCGACAACCTGTCGACCGGCCACCAGCAGGCGGTCAAATGGGGGCCGCTGGAAGTCGGCGACGTACGGAACGAATCCTTGGTTGCG
>DATEOK010000139.1:0-5939 GCA_035274225.1 Dongiaceae bacterium | reverse complement strand
GTGAGGACGATGGTGCGGCGCTGCTTGTTGTAGAGCAGGATGGCCGCGCCGTCGCCGCGGTCATAGACCTCGCGGCTTTGCCGCTCGGCCGCGCCGTCGCGGCGGCGATAGGCGATGCTGTATTTCGTCAGCCGGCCCCAGTTGTCGCTCAGCGTCTCCGCGCCCTCGATCTTCACGCGGTCGGAGCTGGGCCATGGCTTGTCCGCGCTGTTCACCGGCTTAGGCATTCGGCAAATCGCTCAATCGCCAGAGGGCGAGGCTCTTGTCCGCATAGGCGCCGCCGGCCTCGGTGCAGCGCTCGTTGATGACCTCCACCGGCGCCGGCCAGCTCAAGGGCGCGATCTCGAAATTGAGTGGCCGCCAATCGGCATCCTCGATGTCGTCATTGCGCTCCAGCTCCGGGAAGGTGGTGGTCAGCAGCCAAACGGCACCGGAGGCCTTCAGGTTCCGTATCGCGCGCGCCAGGGTGGCGAAGGAGAAGTGCACCAGGCAGTCGCGGCTGAAGATGAGGTCGCAGCGCGGCAACGCATCGCGCGTCAGGTCGCCGAGCATGAAGCTCCGCCGCGCATCGCGCCGGTAGCGCTGCTGAAGGCCTTCGACGATCGACGGCACGATATCCATGCCGACGTAGAGATCGAGATCGAGCGTCACGCTCGCCATCCAGCGATGATCCCCGCAAGGCGCATCGAGCATCGAGCGCACGCCGCGCTCCCGCAGCAGACCCGGCAGCCGCTCGCGGATCGCCGCCGTCGCCGCCAGCTCCGAGCCGACGCCGGAGACGCTGGTATCCGCGCCCCACAGGTTAGTTTCGTGGATGCGCTCGAAGCGCTGCGCGAGATCCAGCTCGGCAAACTCCGCCCGCCGCGCGGCAAAGCGCTGTTGGGCGATGGCGGGGGGACGTTCGGAATTCGACACGGGTTCTTGCTCCGACGCGCTACGGGACCACAAAGGACCGCACGATATCGCGGTTGCCCTCAAATGCCAGCGGCAGGTCCGATAGCTCCTCTCCTATCAGCAGCACGGCAGCTGAGGTCTTGCCTAATGGAAGCTCACCGTCACAGCCATATCGCTTGCCCCCGGCCCCACGCTTTTCGCAGCGCAACACATAGTCAACGGACCCGTCAGCCAACGTGACAAGCCAATATGGATAGCGCGAGGCCCCATCTACTTCGCCGATAAACAGGTGGTCGTTAAGCCTGCGGACAGTTACCTTGGCGCGCCTCTCACCCTCAAGATCGACAGCCAAGACCGTCGTGTCATTCTGCAGTAGAGAGCTTTGGTGTTCGGCAAATTGCCGCGCCATGGACACATGATCTGCAGTCGACCCCGGCTCGTCGAGGATCGTTGTGAGAACCACGGTCACCGGGGTTCCATCGGGTCGGTTCAGGTTCGGCGCCTTGACGTCGAAAACGCGCGTCCTGCCGGCGAAGAACTGTTCTTTGAAACGCACCGAGCGCTCGTCCGAAGAGAGCAATGCATAGCCGTCCTCGCCAGTTGGCACGCAAAAATTCATAGAGCCGACCCGATGGTGCTCGGTCCCATCGGCGCAGGTGAGCAAGAAATCCTGCGCCAGTGTCGCCGATGGAAACGACAAGGCAAAAGCGAACAGGAGAAGTGCACGTCTCAACATTTGGATTTCAATGCGCCTCCGCCCAGTTCTTGCCGGCGCCGGCTTCGCAGGTCAGCGGTACCGAGAGCTTGCGGGCGGGTTCGTGTGCCTTCTCCATCACCGCGCGGGCGACGGCTGAGAGCTCTTCGACCTCGGCGTCGGGCACTTCAAATACCAGTTCATCGTGAACCTGCAGCAGCATCCGCGCCTTCAGCCCGCGCTCCTGGAGCGCGGGTGGGATGCGGACCATGGCGCGTTTGATGATGTCGGCGGCGGTGCCCTGCAAGGGTGCGTTGATCGAGGCGCGCTCCATGTAGCTGCGCTTGGCCGGGTTCTTGTCGTTGATGCCGGGCACGTGACAGCGGCGGCCGAACAAGGTCTCCGCATAGCCATGCTCGCGCGCGAACTTCTTGGTGCGCTCCATGTATTCGCGGATGCCGGGATAGCGCGCCATGTAGGCGCCGATATAGTCGCGCGCCTCCGCCTGGGGAATGCCGAGCTGCGCGGCGAGGCCGAAGGCGCTGATGCCGTAGATGATGCCGAAATTGATCGCCTTGGCCCTGCGGCGCACCATCGGGTCCATGCCTTCGACCGGCACGCCGAACACCTGGCTCGCGGTCATGGCGTGGATGTCCTTGCCCTCGCGGAAGGCATCGCGCAGCGCCGGGATGTCGGCCATGTCGGCGGCCAGGCGCAATTCGATCTGCGAATAGTCGACCGAGACCAGCTTGTGCCCCTTCTCCGCCACGAACGCATGGCGGATGCGGCGCCCTTCCTCGGTGCGGATCGGGATGTTCTGCAGGTTGGGATCGCTCGAGGACAAGCGGCCGGTCGGCGTCAACGCCAGCGCATAGGTGGTGTGGACGCGGCCCGTCGTCGGGTCGATCTCGTTCTGCAGCGTGTCGGTGTAGGTGCTCTTGAGCTTGGTCAGCTGGCGCCAGTCCAGGATCTTCTGGGGCAGCGGATGGCCGGAGGTGACGGTCAACTCCTCCAGGATATCGGCGCCGGTGGCGTAGGCGCCGGTCTTGCCTTTCTTGCCGCCGGGCAGCTTCAGCTTGTCGAACAGCACCTCGCCCAGCTGCTTGGGCGAGCCGGGGTTGAGCTCGGATCCGGCAATGTCCTGGATCTCGCGCTCGATCTGCGCGATGCGGCCGGCAAAATCGGCGGACAGCGCCTGCAAAGCCTTGGCATCGACCTTGATGCCGGCAACCTCCATGGCGGCGACTACCGGAACCAGCGGCCGCTCGATGGTCTCATACAAGGTGAGCAGGCGCTCCTGCCCCAGCCGCGGCTTCAACAGCTGGTGCAGGCGCAGGGCCACATCGGACTTCTCGGCGGCAACGGCGAGCGCCTTCTCGGGCGGCACGCGGTCGAACGTCACCGCGGACTTGCCGGTGCCGGTGACGTCGCCGACGGCAATCGCCTGGTGCTCGAGGTTGATCGTCGACAGCTCGTCCAGGTCCTGGCTGTGGGCGCCGCCCTCCAGCGCGTAGGAAATGAGCATGGCATCGTCGATCGGCCCGAGCGCGATGCCGTATTTGCTCATGACTGCGACGTCGACCTTGATGTCGTGCCCGATCTTCAGCACCGACGCATCTTCGAGCAGCGGCTTCAGGAGGGCGAGCGCCTCGGTCATCGGCACCTGTTTCGGCCGCTCGCCGCCGAGGAGATCGCCGCCGGATCCATGGTCCAGCGGCACGTAGCAGGCCTTGCCCGGCGCCAGCGCCAAGGCGACGCCGCACAGATCGCCCTTGATCACGTGCCATGAGGTCGTCCGGGCGCTGAAGGCGATGAAGCCCTGCGTGCGGGCTTCGCGCACCCAGCGCTCCAGCGTCGTCTTGTCCTGCACCAGCTCGTATTTGCCGAGATCGAACGGCGCCGTCGGCTGCGGCGCAGGCTGCTCCGCCTTAGGCATGGCGGCGAGCGACGTGCCGGCAATGGAAGGCGCGGCCGGCGGCACGGTGTCGACCTTCAGTCCGGCGCCGTTCCCCTCGCCGCCATGCTTGGTCAGGATGCGGGTCGCGAGGGAGCGGAACTCGTTCGCCTTCACGAACTCGAGCAGGCGCGGAATGTCGAGCTTGCGCCGCTCCAGCCCGTCGAGCGGGGTGTCGACCTTCACGTCGTCGCTCAATGTCACCAGCTTCTTGGAGATGCGCGCCAGCTCGGCGTTGGCGAGGAGGTTCTCGCGCCGCTTGGGCTGCTTGATCTCAGCCGCGCGGTTCAGCAGCTCTTCGAGGCTGCCATAGGTGTTGATGAGCTCAGCCGCGGTCTTGACGCCGATGCCGGGCACGCCCGGCACGTTGTCGGTGGAATCGCCGGCCAGCGCCTGGATGTCGATGACCTTGTCGGGCGTGACGCCGAATTTCTCCTGCACTTCGGGGAAGGAGATCGGCTTCTGCTTCATCGGGTCGTACATGCGCACCTTGTCGTTGACAAGCTGCATCAGGTCCTTGTCGGAGGAGACGATGGTCACCTCCGCGCCGGCCTGCTTGGCCTGGGCGGCGTAGGTCGCGATGATGTCGTCGGCCTCGAAACCCTCCATCTCGACGCACGCCACGTTGGCGGCGCGCGTCGCCTCGCGCACCAAGCCGAACTGCGGGATCAGCTCCGGCGGCACCTCGGGACGGTTGGCCTTGTATTCGGCGTAGATCTCGTTGCGGAAGCTGGTGCGGCCGGCATCGAAGATGACGCCGATATGGTCGGCGTCGGTCTCGTCCAGCAGCTTCAGCAGCATGTTCATGAAGCCGAGCACGGCGTTGACATGCGTGCCGTCGGAGCGCGTCAGCGGCGGCAGCGCGTGGAAGGCCCGGAAAATGTAGCCGGAGCCGTCGACCAGATAGACATGCTTGGGTTTGGACATGCGCCGCCCTTCTCTACGCCACTCTATACGCCGGCCAGATTAGGCGAATGGACGGCTTTTCCCGTCAGGATCAATGGGCGGCAGCTTTCGCGCCCTCTTTCAGCACGTATTTGCGGCTGCAATAGGGGCATTCGATCTCCCCATCCTTGCTGAGGGTAAGATAGACGCGCGGGTGCCCCAGCGGCCCGTCGCCGCCGTCGCAGGCGACCGTGGTGGTTTCGACGGGAATGATCTCGAAGGGTTCCATTTTCATCCAACTTTGCGGGATTTTCGTAAGAGAGGGATCAACTGGGAGCCCCTCATGGACCCGGCGTTGACCCCATTTCGGGCGGATGATACCCATGCGCCCATCGGTGAATCAACCGCCGCGCACCGCAGCCCGAACAGTGCCCAACCCGCCGTCCCTGCCCCAATCCGCCGTCTCCATCCGCGGCCTCAGCAAGGTCTATGCCCCCTCGAACGGGACGGCACAGCCGAAGCCGGCGCTGGACCAGGTGGACCTGGAGATTCCACGCGGCAGCCTGTTCGCGCTGCTGGGGCCGAACGGGGCGGGAAAGTCGACCCTGATCAATATCCTTGCCCAGCTGGTGATCAAGACCGCGGGCACCGTCAACGTCTGGGACATCGACCTCGACCACGACCCGCGCCATGCGGCGGCCGCGATCGGCATCGTGCCGCAGGAGCTGAACATCGACCCGTTCTTCACGCCGGCCCAGCTGCTGGACATCCAGGCCGGCATGTATGGCGTGCCGAAGGCGGAGCGCCGCACCGACGAGTTGCTGAAAGCGCTCGCCCTGTCGGACAAGGCAAGCTCCTACGCCCGAACGCTGTCCGGCGGCATGCGCCGGCGCCTGATGGTGGCGAAGGCCATGGTGCACAACCCGCCGGTGCTGGTGCTGGACGAGCCGACCGCCGGCGTCGACGTGGAGCTGCGCCAGCAGCTGTGGGGCTATGTGCGGGAGCTGAACCGGCAAGGTGTAACGGTGCTGCTCACCACGCACTACCTGGAAGAGGCCGAGGAGCTGTGCGATCGCATCGCCATCATCAACCACGGCAAGGTGATCGCCTGCGAGAGCAAGGAGGAGTTGCTGGCGCGGGTCGACAGCAAGGAGCTGGTGCTGACCCTGGCGCGCGACATCGCGGCGGTGCCGGAGAGCCTCAAGCGCTGGCTGGTGGAGGGCGGCGCGCCGCACCAGCTGAAGCTGCGCTATCGCCCCTCCGAGACGAAGGTCTCGGACATCCTCGACCAGGTGCGCGCGAGCCAGCTGGAGATCGTGGACTTGACCACGGTCGAGACCGACCTCGAGGACATCTTCCTGCAATTGACGCGCAGAGGGCCGAGCGGCGAATGAGGGGCGCTGCCGACTCAGATGATCGCGTCCGACAAGTAGACTCCCCTTCCCCCCTTGTGGGGGAAGGATGCGGAGCCTTAGCGAACGCAGTGAGCTTAGGCGCAGCTGGATGGGGGGT
>DATEOK010000138.1:0-30538 GCA_035274225.1 Dongiaceae bacterium | reverse complement strand
GCGCTGGTCGGACGACCGGCCCCTCAGACGATCTTCGTACATGCGCGTTCCCGCCCCCGCCACGGCACCTCTCCACAGGCAAGGGCCGTGCCAGCATGCGATGCAGGCGATTTCAGCGGTTTAAAAGAGCGGTGCAGTGCGCTTGGGACAGTTTGTCCAAGGGTGTCGGACAAACTGTCCCAATCAAAGGGCTTCGGGGAGCCAGATGGTGAAGGTCGTCCCCTTGCCGACCGTGCTATCGGCGGTGATCTTGCCGCCCTGGCGCGTGACCAGGGTCTGGCTGATGGAAAGGCCGAGGCCGGTACCTTCCCGCCGTTTGGTGGTGAAGAACGGATCGAACACGCGTTCCAGCACCTCCAGCGCCATGCCGGTGCCGGTGTCGGCGACATCAATGATGAGTCCCGGCTCGCCGTCGTTCTCCGCATCGTAACTGCGCAGGCTCAGGCTTCCTCCATTGGGCATGGCGTGGATGGCGTTGACGATCAGGTTGACCAGCACCTGCTGCAGCTCCGTGCGATTCATGAGGAACAGGCGGGTCGCCCGGTCATCGCGCGTCACCTTGATCCCCGCCTTGTTGAGCAGGTGCTGGACCAGCGGCAGGCAGTCGGAAATCACCTCCGCCGCCGTGTGGCGTTCGACGTAGCCGGCATATTCCTCCGGCTTGGCGAATTGCAGCAGCTTGGTCACGATCTGGTTGATGCGGTAGATCTGCTCGTCCACCAGCTTGAACTCGGTCTTGGCAAGATCGGCCTTGTCCGCCATCAAGGCGCGGATCACCTCGATATTGCCTTGCATCACGGCGACCGGATTGTTGATCTCGTGCGCCACGCCGGCGGTGATCTCGCCGATCGCCGCCAGCTTCTCGGACATGATCAGCTGCTTGGTGGCGGCTTCGAGCTGGCGGTTGGCGTCCTGCAGCGCGCGGGTGCGCTCCTCCACCCGCTGGTTCAGTTCTTCGTTCCAGTTGCGCAGCGCGCGATCGCGCTCCTGCAGCTGGTCGAGCAGGCCGTCGAGATGCAGCGCCACCCGTCCGATCTCGTCGCTGGCGCCGTCGAGCGCGGTACGCGCGCCGAGATCGCCGCTCTCGACCCGCGTGATGGTCCCGGTCATGCGCTCGAGGGGCCGGAAGATCCCGCGCGCCCAATTGAGGAAGATGGGCACGCTGGCGGCGGTCACCACCAGGAAGGTGCCGATGATGGTGCCCAGCGTCACCAGCTTCGCCTCCCGGAAGGGCGCCTCGAGGAAACCGACATAGAGCATGCCGATCCGCTTGCTGTAGGAGTCCGTCAGCGGCTCGTACGCCGAGATGTACCAGTCGTTCACCACGAAGGCGCGGTCCAGCCAGGTGCGGCCGTGATCCAGCACGTCGGAGCGGACCGCGGCCGACACGCGGGTGCCGAGCGCCCGCCGGTCCTCGAACAGGCGCACATTGGTGCTGATCCGCACGTCGTCCAGGAACAATGTGGCGGTGCCTCGGCTGCCCTCCGGCAGGCTGGCTTCGCGATAGACCAAGTCGTTGATGGTATCGATGAACACGAGGTTGCGGTTGAGCAGCATGCCGCCCACCAGCGCCATCGTGCGGCCGTCGTCGAATCGCACCGGCGTCGCGGAGTGGATGACCATGCCGCGGTCTTCAAGGTTGCGTTCGGTCGGCACGGCATTGGGGGTCGGCACCAGCTCGATCCGCGCGGTCTCCGCCATTTCTGGCGAGATTGCCGCGAGTTCCTCGGCGGCGAAGATATCGATCGCGGTCGAGGCCGATCCGGTCAACGCGCCGCCGATGAGCGGCCAGTCGGTGCGCGGGGATACGATGGTCGGCGGTGCGGCACCGGATATCTTCCGTTGGGTATCGATCAAGAACAAGTAGTCGAGGCCGAGGTCCTTGCGGCTGGTTTCCAGGATATCCGCCAATGCCTGATGGTCGCCGCGCTCCACCACCGCCTGGAACCGCGCGGACTCGCCCAGGGCATGGATATGCTCGCCGGTATTCTCCAGCAGGCGGACCAGATACTGGTGGGCGATGGTCAGGTCGCCGTTGACCTTGGATATCTGCAGCGCATCGAACTTGGTGTTCCACCGCGCCATGGTGATGCCGAGCAGCAACGGCAGGATCACCAGGGTCGGCAGCAGCGCGATGGCGAGCAGGCGATAGCGAACCGAGCGCACCTGGCGCGGCTTGGCGGTGGCAGGCAATGGCTGAGCCAGCTCAGACATTCCACAAGGCGCATTTCCGGTCGATGGTCTTGCGCGACACGCCGAGCTTACGCGCCGCTTCGGCTCGGTTGCCGCCGGTCTCCTGCAGAATCGCCATGATGTGCCTGCGCTCGATGTCCTGCAGGCTCTCGCCCGCCGGCTCCGTGTTGACGACGCGCTGCTGGGCGTAGAACTCGTCCGGGAACTCGCCCAGGATCAGCGTGCGCTCGATCAGGTTGCGCAGCTCGCGCACATTGCCGGGCCAGTCATAGCGTGCCAGGGCGGCGCGCACCGCGACGTCGATCGCCACCGGCGGCATACCGAGCTGCTGCGACAGCTTGCGCATGAACAAGGTCGCCAGCTCCTGCAGGTCGTTGCCTCGATTGCGCAGCAGCGGCAGGTGAATCTTCATCACGTTGATGCGATAAAACAGGTCGGCGCGAAAGCGGCCGCGCTCCACCTCCTTATCGAGGTCGGAATTGGTCGCGAAGATGAAGCGTAGATCGACCGGCAGCTCGCGCTCCGACCCGACCGGCCGCACCCGGCGATCCTCGATCACGCGCAACAGCTTGGTCTGGGTGGCGAGCGGCATCTCGCCGATCTCGTCCAGGAACAGGGTGCCGCCCTGGGCATGGACGAACAGGCCCTCGCGCGCGGATTCCGCGCCGGTGAAGGAGCCCTTGAGATGGCCGAACAGCTCGCTTTCGATCATATCCGGCGGGATGGCGGCGCAATTGACGGGAACGAACGGCTTGTCGGCGCGGTCAGACAAGGCGTGGATCGAGCGCGCCGCAACCTCCTTGCCGGTGCCGGATTCACCGGTGACCAGGACCGAGGTCGGCAGCGGCGCGACGCGCGCGATGGTCTCGCGCACCTGGCGGATCGCCGGCGATTCGCCGATGAACTTCTCTCGCAGCAGGATGTGGTCCGAGGTCGCACGCAATTCGTAGCGCAGCACGAAGTTCTCGCGCTGCAGCCGGACACGGTCAAGGCAGCGCGCGATCGCGTTCAGGATCTGGTTGGAGCGGAACGGCTTCAGCACGAAATCCACCACGCCGACGCGCAGCGCCTGGATCGCGGTGTCGAGGTCGGCGTAGGCCGTCATCAGGATCGCGTCGGAGAAGAAGCCCAAGGCACGCTGCTCCGCCAGCCATTCGACGCCGTTCTTTCCCGGCATGATGTTGTCCAGGATGACGACGTCGAAGTGGGCGGCGTCCAGCTTGCGGCTCGCTTCCTCGGTGTCCGCCGCTTCCTCGATGCGCTTGCAGCGCGGGCCCAGGGTGCGGATCAGGAAGTTCCGCATCCCCGGTTCGTCGTCCACCACCAGGATGGAGGCCTGCGCCAGCCAGGGCCCGAACTCCGGATCCTTCGCCGGCCCAGCAGTCTTCCGTGCCGCGTCCGTCATGCACCCGTCCCAGTCGAAGCAGCCATTGGGCGCTATCATCAGCCTATGCGGGAGCAACGCGCAAGATGCGCCTTGCCACGCGGGTCGCGTAAGCCATCCGTAAGCCGGCCCTTGCCACCATCCCCACACATCAGGCGGCGATCAGTCTCGTAGTGGGGAGGGATGTCGTGAGCCGTAATACCCGGCGCATGATTGAGCGGCTGGACCCGTTCAATCTGCCACAACAAGGCGCGGACAAGCTTGCGCTCAGTCCTGCCACGCCCAAGGTCCAGAAGGACGGCGATCGTTCGGACGGTGCGCGTCCGGCGCGGCAACGAAACACCAAGATGCCGCGCCGAAAGTGACCTGCTGGCCGCGGGATGAAAACCCGCTGGTCCGCGGCGGATGCGGCTTCGCTGGTGGTCAGCGCGTTGCGCGCAAGCTTTCATGCTCATCGCGCCGAACCAGCACCGCGTCTATGCGGTGGGCTGAGCAGGCAGCTGTCATGTTTTGATGGATGGAGTGGCGGCTGGCGGCGCCACGCGCTTTTGTCTCATCACCCCGCGCGTGTCGCCAGCCAGCCTTGTCCGGATGCCGGTGTCGGGTGCCGGCAGCCATCCGCAAACTTGGAACTTAGATCAGGCCCGCGATGCGCGCGGCGCGCACGGTGTCCTGCCGCGTCAGGCGCCGCTGATCCTCGAGCTCCTTGAAGGAGTCGATGTTGCCGCGCAGCCACTTCAGCTGGTTGGGGCCGAGGCCCATCGAGGCGTCGGCCGCCCGCGCTGCGGCCACCGTGGCGGCGTTGCCTTCGTACATATGGGTCAAACTCGAGATGCTGCTCATGGTCAAAATTCCCTTGGTGTTAGTGAGTCGAGAGGAACTGAAAACGCCGTTGTCGTCGGACACATTTAAATAATGATTTCGCTAAAATTGTCATCTGCCCGGACGGCTAAGTCGACACACCAGGCTATGAGTAAATGCACGATTAACCTTAATTCACAGGCCTTTCTGCATCACAACGCCGTGTCGTGTCTTTTGGGATTACCTCTCTCTTGCAACGACACGTCCTATGGTCGGTCTCGACAGCTGCATTAACCATGCGCTTGGAATCGCCGGCGGCTTGGAGTGTAGTAGAGCGAACCAAGCATACGGGAGCACCGACGTGAGCGTGCGGGTTGGAATCATCGGTGTCGGCGTGATGGGCGCCGACCATGCGCGGGTGCTGGCATCGCACGTGCCCGGCGCCGTCCTGCAAGCGATTCATGACGCCGATCCGGCGCGCGCAAAGGCGGTGGCCGACGGAACCGGCGCGCGGTCGGTGACCACGGACGCGCTGGCGCTGGTCCGCGACCCGCAGGTCGACGCCGTGCTGATCGCATCGCCCGATGCAAGCCACAAGGCGCTGACCCTGGCCTGCCTCGAGGCGCGCAAGCCGGTGCTGTGCGAGAAACCGCTGGCGCCGACCGCGGCCGAGTGCCGCGAGGTGCTGGCCGCGGAATCGAAGCTTGGCCGCCGGCTGGTGCAGGTCGGCTACATGCGGCGGTTCGATCCGGCTTATGGCGAGATGAAAGCGCGTCTGCTGTCCGGCCGTCTCGGCGCGCCGCTGATGTTCCACTGCGTTCATCGCAATGTCGCGGCGCCGAGCTGGTTCGATTCCAGGATGGCGGTCAGCAACTCGGCGGTTCATGAGTTCGACATCGCGCGCTGGATGCTCGAGACCGAGCTGGCCGGCATCCAGGTGTTTCGTCCGAAGGCGGCGCGCGCCGACTCACCCGGCGCGCCGGTGTTCCTGGTCCTCGAGACTGCGCGCGGGCAGCTGGTGAATATCGAGATCTTCATTGACGCCACCTACGGCTACGACGTGCGCGGCGAGCTGGTGTGCGAGAAGGGCACCGTCTCCCTTGCGCCCTCGAGCCGGACGGAGGTCAATCTCGATCTGGCGTACGGCGGCGGCTATCCCGCCGACTGGCGCCCGCGCTTCGCCGATGCCTACCGCTTGCAGGCCCAGGCCTGGATCGGAGCCATCACCGCCGGTACGAGTGCCGGCGCCAGCGCCTGGGACGGCTATGCCGCCGCCGCCGTTGCCGAGGCGGGTCTGCAATCCCTGGCCGAGAACCGCGCCGTCCCGATCAGCCTGGTCGAGAAGCCGGGCCTGTTCAAGTAGGACACAGAATTCTCATGGACCGCTCCGGTATCGGGGCGTGGAATTTCTGTTGCGGGAGGGCGGCTTTGTCGTAACAATCGTTTCATTGCGGGAAGCGGCCACTAGAGCTGCGATCGCACAGGGAGGAATTCCGCGTGACATTGCTCGACGTGCGCAGTGTTTCCATGAGCTTTGGCGCCATCCGTGCCCTGACGGAGCTGAGCTTCACCGTCGGCGCCGGCGAGGTCGTCGGCTTGATGGGCGACAACGGCGCCGGCAAGTCCACCATGGTCAAGATCATCGCCGGCAACTTCCCGCCGAGCGAGGGCGAGATCGCGGTCGATGGCGAGATCTGCCATTTCCACAAGCCGGGCGAAGCGCGCGCCAGGGGCATCGAGGTGGTCTATCAGGACCTCGCGCTGGCCGACAACCTGACCGCCGCGCAAAACGTGTTTCTGGGCCGCGAGATCAAGAAGGGCATCTGGCCGTTCCGCATTCTTGACAAGCGCGCCATGCTCGAGCGGGCCGGCTCGCTGTTCCAGGAGCTGAAGTCGGAAACGCGGCCGCGCGACCTGGTCAAGAAGATGTCCGGCGGCCAGCGCCAGGCGGTCGCCATCGCGCGCACCAGGCTGACCAAGGCCAAGCTCATTCTGATGGACGAGCCGACTGCGGCGATCTCCGTCCGCCAGGTGGCAGAGGTGCTCGGCCTCATCCGCCGCCTCAAGGCGCAAGGCGTCTCGGTCGTCCTCATCAGTCACCGCATGCCCGACGTGTTCGAGGTCGCCGACCGGATCATCGTTCTGCGCCGCGGCAGCAAGGTGGCCGACAAGCAGACCGCGCTCACCTCGCCGGAAGAGATCACTGGCCTCATCACAGGAGCGATCCGTGCCGCCTGATCGAGAGATGGCCATCGAAGCCGACCATGCGGCGATCGCCGAGGTCGTCGGCGTCAAGGAGCAGACTCTGTTCAAGCGGATCGTCAGCAGCCAGCCTTTCTGGGTGACGGTGGCGCTGTTCGTCCTGGTCGTGATCATGACCGTGTTCGAGCCGAGCTTCGGCACCGCGAACAATGTCGGCAACGTGGCGCGCAACTTCGCGCCCTTCGGCATCATGGCCCTCGGCATGACCGTCGTGATCATCACCGGCGGCATCGACCTGTCGGTCGGCTCCATCATGGGCCTGGTCGCGATCGTCGCCGGACTGTTCCTGACCTGGGAGTATCCCTGGTACATCGCCTTCACGATGGGCATGATCACTGGCCTGTTGTGCGGCATCGTGAACGGCTTCTTCGTCGCCTATGTCGGCATGCCGTCCTTCGTGGTGACGCTCGGCATGCTGTCCTTCGCGCGCTCCCTGGCGGTCGTATTCTCCGCCAACCAGATGCTCTACAAGTTCGGGCCCGACGCGCCGATCGTGAAGGCGATCGGCCAGAGCAAGTGGCCGCTGCATACGCCGGACAGCTGGTTCCCGCACTGGGTGCCGGAGCTTTCGGGGCATTTCTGGACCATGGTGGTGCTGGCGCTGTTCGTCGGCTTCCTGTTCAACTTCACCGCCTGGGGCCGGCATCTGTTCGCCATCGGCGGCAACGAGCAGGGCGCGCGCATGACCGGCGTGCCGGTCGACTGGGTCAAGTTCCAGGCCTATGTGTTCTCGGCCTTCACCGCGACCGTCGCCTCGCTGCTGCTGCTCGGCTTCAACGGCTCGGCCATCAACGCGATGGGCCAAGGCTACGAGCTGCGCGTGATCGCCGCGACGGTGATCGGCGGCGCCAACCTGATGGGTGGCGCGGGCACGGCCTACGGCGCGGTCATCGGCTCGGCGTTCCTGGAGGTCATCCGCAACGCGCTGCTGATGGCCGGCATCGATTCGAATTGGCAGGGCGCATTCGTCGGCGCCTTCATCGTTCTCGCGGTTCTCCTTGGCATGGTGACCAGCGGCCGGTCGTTGACCTCGCTGGTCGGCCACTTCCTGCCGAAGAAGAATCGCTAGAGCCGTTCACTGCGGATGAACAGTGAATAACAAGACGGGAGGAGATGATATGAAGAAGCTTGTTTTGTGCACGGCGGTGGCCCTGGGTGCGATGATGGCCGCCGCGTCTGCTCAGGCGGAATACACCTTCGCGCTGGTGCCAAAGAACATGAACAATCCGTTCTTCGACCAGGCGCGCGACGGCTGCAAGAAGGCGGAAGGGGAGTCCGGCGGCGCCTTCAAGTGCGAGTATATCGGCCCGGGCGAGCATGGCGGCGGTGAAGAGCAGGTGCAGATCGTGCTCGACCTCGTGGCCAAGGGTGTCGATGGCATCGCCGTCGCCCCGGCGAACGCGGCCGCGATGGCGGTTGCGCTCCAGGCGGCGAAGGAAGCCAACATTCCGGTGCTGACCTGGGACTCCGATGTGCTGCCGGAGAACAAGGATCTGCGTATGGCCTATATCGGCACGCACAACTACGAGATCGGCGTGAACCTCGCCAAGATCGCGCAGACGGTGAAGCCGAAGGGCGGCACCATCTGCATCCAGTCGGGTGGCGCCGCGGCCGCCAATCACAACGAGCGCATGCAGGGCATCCGTGACACGCTCAGCGGCACCAAGTCGGCGTCGTCGCCGGGTGACCGGCTCACCGGACAGAACGGCTGGACGGAGATCGAAGGCTGCCCGCTCTACACCAACGACGACTTCCCGCTCTCGGTGCAGCAGTTCGAGGACATCATGGCGAAGAACCCTGACCTCGACGCCTTCCTCCCGACCGGTGGCTTCCCGCAGTTCATTCCGGACGCCAACCGCGCGGCGGTCGGCAAATACAAGGACCAGATTCAGTCCAAGAAGCTGGCGCTGATCGTGGCGGACACGCTGCCGGTGCAGATGGACCAGATGAAGGAAGGCCTGTCGCTGGGCCAGGTCGGCCAGCGTCCGTTCGAGATGGGCTACAAGACCATGTTCGCGCTCAAGGACATCAAGGACGGCAAGGCGGCTCCGGCGGATCCGACCTATACCGGCCTCGACGTGTGCACGCCGGAGACGGCGGACACCTGCATCGCGAAGTAGCACACCAACGCAAACACCTTGCACGAGCGGTGGGCAGAACGCCCGCCGCTCTTTTTTCGTCACGAGAAGACGAATTCGGACGGGACGCTGGCTGACATGATCAGCCGTCCGTTCGGCAGGTCGTTGGTCTCGACCTTCGCCGTGACCTCGTCGGGCGGCAACTGATAGCCCTGCCAACGCGCGATCAGCCGCTGGCGCAGCACCGCTTCGGGGACTGCGATCATGATGGTGGTATCGAACAGGTCGCGCAGGCTCGACCAGCCCGGCCGGTCCAGCAGCAGGTAGTTGCCCTCTACGATCAAATGCCGGACGGACTGGGGAATGAGGCGCGCGCCGGCGCGGGCGATCTCCAGGTCGCGGTCGAACACCGGCACCGCGATCTCCGGCCCCTCGTTGCGCTTGAGGCGCTGCAGCATGTGATAGAAGCCGGCGACGTCGAAGGTGTCGGGCGCACCCTTGCGCGGCCGCAGGCCACGCGGCACCAGCACGCGGTCATCGAAATGATAGCCGTCCATTGGTAGTACGGCAGCGCTGTCGGGCGCGTCTTCGTTGAGCTTCGCGACCACCGCCTCGGCCAGCGTCGATTTGCCGGAGCCCGGCGCGCCGGCGATCGCGGTCAGGTTGCGCGCGGCCCCCCCGCGCTGGCGCACCACCTGCAGGATGCCGGCGAGGTCGAGCTGCTTCGCGCCGCTCACCGTCGCCTCAACGCACGATCTGGAAGCGCATCTCCAAGGCCATGCGGGTCTTGGTATCGCTCCTGTTGAAGGCAAGGCCATGGATCAGGTACGGCGTAAAGATGAGCGCCTGGCCGAAGCGCACGGGCGCGCGCACCATCTCGAGCGGCCCGCTGCGCAGGCGGCCGATCGCCGGTACGCGATACGGGTTGCCGCCGAGCACGGCGCCGCCCGGCTGGGTCTGCCAGCAATCCGCCTCGGCGATCGCGTGCGAGCCGGGCAGGATCGGCAGGCTGGTGGTCTCGTCGACGCCGACCACCGGGATCCACACGTTGAGCGTCGGCGCGAGGTGCGGCAGCGAGCCGTCGCGGTGCGGCGGATTGTAGTCGGTGGAGCCGGGCCGGTTGATGCGCAGCTGCACGACATCCTTGTTGAGGATCGGAATGATCGGCGACAAGTCCAGGCCGACCAGGTCCGCGAAATAGCGCGTGAACTCCGTCGGATCGAGGCCGAGCTGGCTGAAGCGGAGATCACAGCTCGCCTGGATGATCTTCAGGTGGTCGGCGTCGCTCGCCACCCACTCATGGTACCGTTCCAGATCGGTCAGCCCCGCGAGCTGCGCCAGCGATTGCGCGCTGCGCTTGATGCGGTCGGCGGTTCCCGGCGGCAGGTCGATGACGCGATAGCCCTGCGATCCCAGCACCGGCATGAGCGGGTCGCTCTCCACTTGGCACAGTGGCCCGCCGCTGCCCCAGGAGAATTCGCCCTTCACATCCCAGGCGAAGGGCCGGCCATCGATCATCGTCTCAATCTGCTGGTTCACCGAAGATACCTTCCACCGCTTCCGCCAACGCATCGTCCAGCGCCATGCCCCTGGCGATGTCCGCAACCTGCCCTGGGGACGAAGCGGCGGTCAGAATTGCCGCACACGGCCCGAAACGCAAGGCGTCGGCGATCACCAGGGCTGCGGCAGAAACGCCGGCCCGCTTCGCCACTTCCAGCAGGCGCCTGATCCTGTCGGCCTGAAGCGCGTCGGCGTTCCACACCTGCGGACAATCGCGGCTGCGCGCCGCCCGCGACCCGGCCGGCGTGGCGTCGAGGTATTTGCCGGTGAGCGTGCCGCGCGCCAGCACGGAATAGCCGATGATCGGCACCGGCACGGATCGCAGCGCGTCCTTGAGGGCAGCGGCCGGCTTGGGATGCAGGCGGTTATAGGGCTCCTGCGCCGCGGCCGGCGGCGGCAGGTCATGGCCGCCGGCAAGGACGGCTGCTTGCAGTGCCAGCTCCACCGGCCAGCGGCTGACGCCCCAGGCCCGGATCTTGCCCTGGCGCCTGAGCGCGGCCAGCGCCGCCAGCGTCTCCTCGAGCGGTGTGTCGGGGTCCGCACGATGGCAATAGAGCAGGTCGATGCACTCGCGCCGCAGCCGCGCGAGGCTTCCTTCGACCGAGTGGAACAGAGCCGTCCGCCCAAGGCCGACGGGTTTGCCGGCCGTGTCGAAATAGGCCTTGGTGGAGACGACGACGTCGGTGCGGCCGGCGAGAAAGCGGCCGAGCCATTCCTCTGCAATGCCGCCGGCATAGCTCGGCGCGGCATCGATGTGGGTGATGCCCGTATCGAGCGCTGCGTTCACCACCGACCGCGCCGTCGCTTCATCGACGCCGTCGCCGAAGGTGGCCCAGGTGCCGAGGCCGACGCGCGAGATCGGGCCGCAATCCCGCAGCGCCAGCTTCATCAGGCCGAATCTCCGACGACCTTCGCCGGCGTGCCCCAGGCCTTCTTGCCGGCGGGAATGTCGGCGTTGACGAACGACATCGCGCCAATCACGGCGCGGTCGCCGATGGTGACGCCCTTGGCGATCACGCTGTTCGGCCCGATATAGGCGCCGTTGCCGATGCTGGTCGGCGCCTTGGCGTATTCCGCCTGGCCGAGTGACGTGCTCCACGCGACGGTGTCGTGGGTGTAGATCTGCACGCCGGCCGAGATCGAGCAGTAGTCGCCGATGGTGAGGGTGCCGCCGCTGCCGTCGAGGATGCAGTTCGGGCCGATCCAGGTGTTCTTGCCGACCCGCACGTCACCCAGGATCAGCACGTTGTCGTAGCACGAGGTGCCTTCGCCGAAGCCGTATTCGCGCGCGTTCTGCCAGCGGTCTGTGACGAGATCGCCGAGCGAGACGCGGCGCTTGAACGCGGCAAGTTTCTCCTGCTGCAGCTTGGCTTGCAGCGCGCGGAGCTTGTCAATCATGGTCGAGCTCCGAGATGGCGACGTTGCATTCCACCGTAACCGGCGCCTCGTCCAATCCCTTGAGGACCAGGATGGAGCGGAAGCGTCGCCGCACGGCGAGGTCGCACAGCTCCGCGTCGGTCGGCGCCGCCGAGAAGGTGACGTCGGGCAGCCCAGCGCCAAGCAGCGGTCCCTCGTCCGGGCAGGTTGCCTTGCCGGCGCTTTGGCCGCCCAGCATGCTGACGCCGGCCACGGCCATCGGCCACAGGCTCCGGCCGTCGCATTCGCCGACCAGGGTCCAGAACGCGGAGTCCGGCGCGGCGAAGGCGATGGCGCCGGTCTTGGCCGCGCCGTCGACGCTGCGCAGCTGGTCGGCCAGCTTCAGTCCAAGCGGCTCCGCCACAGGCAGATGCATCAGCGCCAACAGCGACTGGTTGTCCAGCGCGCGCTTGAAATCGGCCTTCAAGGTACGACGCTTGTGATCGGCGAAATAGCTGCGGTCGCCGGTGTGGATCAGCGCCTCGGCCGACACGAAGGTGTGGGCACTCTCCGGCACGGTGTCGACGAGGCCGACCACCAGGCCGATCGCTGCGGCGGCGACAGCGGCCCAACCACCGATGCGCCAGCTGCGCGATGTTGCCCGCAGTGCGGCCGGCGCGACGGCGAGAATCGCCAGCAGGATCGGCAGCGCGAGCCATTCGCCCGCGATCAGGAAATACGCCGCGTCGCCACCCGGGATCTGCATCAGCAGGCCGGGCAGGTTGGCGGCCGCGATCGCGATGATGACTGCCTCGATCAGCAGTTTGCGGAACCCGTCATCCGCGTGGCGGCGCAGCAGGATGAGTCCGATGAGCGCGGCGAGGCTCTGCCACTGCAGCTGCAGCGGCAGCAGGTAGTTGCCCTCGGCGAAGCCACGCTCGACATAGAACGGCGTGCCGAACAAAGCGCCGCCGCCGCTGCCGGTCGGCGCGAACAGGTAGACGCTGCCGAAGAACAGGATCGCCATGGCGATGCCGAGCAGCCACAGCGGCAGGCGCTTGAGGCCGATCTTGCGCAGGGCGAGCCAGCCGGAGACCGCGGTCCACACATAGCCCGCCGAGATCTTGGCGACCGCCAGCACCGGAATGGCGATCGCCGCCGCCCACCAGAAACGGCCCGCCGGTTCGCCCGCGCGCGCCGGCACCTGCGCCAGGACAGCAGGCGCCAGCAGCGTCAGCAGCGTGCCGCCGAGCAGCGTCGAGGTGCTGTACGCCACCAGGTTGGCAAGGCCGCTCAACTGCGCCAGCGGCACCAGGGCAAAGGCCAGGGCGGCGAGGAGAAGCGGGCGCGGCGCCTGCCCGGGTGTGAGGCGCGCGGCGATCAGCCCGGCGCCATGGGCCAGCGCAAAGCCGAGGAGCGGCACCAGCACCAGCATCTGCAGCCCGATCAGCGCCAGCGCCGCATCGCCGCTCGCGAGCGGCGTCAGCGTCGCCGCCAGCGCGTAGAACCCGAAATGGTATTTGGCCGGCGCGACGCCATCGATGCCGGGCGCCGGCACCAGCAGCGTGCTGAGCGACTTGGTGAGCGCGGCGTTGAGATAATCATCGCCATCGGCGCGGCCGTGCAGGATGAGTTGGTCCAGCACGAAGTTGACGTATTTGGTGCCGCCCAGCTCCACCGCGAAGAACAGCACGCCCGCCAGCACGATCGCGCATTCCAGCAGCACGGTGGCCGCGCTCGGTCGCGCCGCCCGCACCCCGAGCACGAGGCAGCCAATGGCCAGCACGCAGATCACGGCAACGCCGATCATGCCGGTGAGGCCGATGGCGGCGCAGGCCAGGATCAGCACGAAACCTGCGAGTGGGCCGACCCACACCTGTCGCCCCGGCGCGCGCAGGGCCCATAGCCCCGGCCCGAAGGTCGACAGCACGACAATGGCCATCGAGGCGGCGAGCAGCGGTCCGGGAAAGCCGAGGCCGGTCCTGGCGAACAGCGTGGCGGCGGCCATAGCGAGGGCGGTCATCACGGCCAGCGCCGCGAAGCCGATGGTCGGATGGCCGGAATGGGGCTGGTCTGGCATCTCGCTCCCGGTCGAGTCCTGGGTCGAATCCTGGGCGGGTTCTCTAGCACAGAGCGCCCGGACTGTGTCAGCGGCGGCAGGGACCAGCCGCTTGACGCGACAGGATTAATCGAGAATGTTGCGGGCCGCTCGCCCAAACCGCACCGGGCGGCGGCATCTCATGCCCAAGCCATTGATCGGGTTATATAAAATAGATGTGCGCGCTCCGCATCCCGCTGGCCAAGGTGGCCTTTGGCCGACTCGAAGAAGAGGCGGTGGCGCGCGTCCTGCGCTCGGGCTGGGTGACGCAGGGGCCGGAAGTCGCGGCTTTTGAACGGGAATTCGCGGAGTTCTGCGGCGCGCGGCATGCTGTCGCGGTGTCCAACTGCACGGTCTCGCTGCACCTCGCCCTGCTGGCGAGCGGCGTCAAGCCGGGGCAGGAAGTCATCACCGTCAGCCACTCCTTCATCGCCACCGCCAACGCCATCCGCCATTGCGGCGCGCTGCCGGTGTTCGTCGACATCCGGCTGGACGATCTCAACATGGACCCGGCCCTGATCGAGGCCGCCATCACGCCCAAGACCGCCGCCATCATGCTGGTGCACCAGCTCGGCATGCCGGCGCGCTCGGCGGAGATCGCCGCGACCGCCAAGCGCCATGGCCTGCCTCTGGTCGAGGATTCCGCCTGCGCCATCGGCAGCGAAACGCTGGACGGCAACCAGTGGCGGCGCATCGGCGCGCCGTTCGACAAGCTGTCCTGCTTCTCGCTCCATCCGCGCAAGCTGCTGTCGACCGGCGACGGCGGCATGATCACCACCGACGATGCCGATCTCGCCGCGCGGCTGCGCCTGCTGCGCCAGCACGGCATGAGCGTCAACGATCAGCAGCGCCACGCATCGCAGCAGGTGGTGTTCGAGGAATATGTCGAGGTCGGCTTCAACTACCGCCTGACCGACATCCAGGCCGCGATCGGCCGCTGCCAACTGGCGCGCCTGCCGCAGATGGTGGTGCGCCGGCGCGAGCTGGCGGAGCTCTATCGCGCCAGGCTGTCTCGGATCGACGGCGTGAAAGTGCCTGGGGATCGCACCGACACCCGCACCAACTGGCAGAGCTATTGCGTGATGCTGCCCGACGGCATCGACCAGCGCCAGGTCATGCAGGCGATGCTGGACGACGGCATCGCGACCCGGCGCGGCGTGATGAACGCGCACCTCGAGCCGGCCTATTCCCGCGGCGAGGAGGCGACCGGCGTTCGCTTCCCGCTGCCGGTGTCGGAGAAGGCGCAGGACCGCGGGCTCATCCTTCCCATGTTCGACGAGATGACGGAGCAGGATTTGGAGACGGTGTCGTCGTCCCTCGCCAACGCGCTCCGCCGGCAGAAAGCGCACTGACCATGTTGAAATACGGTGTCATCGGCTACGGCTATTGGGGACCGAACCTCGCGCGCGTCTTCAACCAGGCCGAAGGATCCAAGCTGGCTGCCGTCGCCGACCGCGACGAGAAGAGCCGCGCGCGCGCCGCCGGCCTCTATCCCAACATCAAGGTGCACGCCGATGCGCGCGAGCTGATCGCCGATCCCGGCATCGACGTGGTCGCGGTCGCGACGCCGGTCTCGACCCACTATGCACTGGCGGAAGCCGCGCTCAAGGCCGGCAAGCATGTGGTGGTGGAGAAGCCGCTGTGCGGCAAATACGACGAGGCGGCGCGGTTGGTGGAGCTGGCGGGAAAGGTCGGTCGGCAGATCCTGACGGACCACACCTTCGTCTACACCGATGCCGTGCGCAAGATCGCCGACATGTCGGCGAACGGCGAGCTGGGGCGCATCCTCTACTACGATTCCACCCGCATCAATCTCGGCCTGTTCCAGAGCGATGTGAACGTCATCTGGGACCTTGCGGTGCATGACTTTGCGATCCTCTCGCGCATCATGCCGGCGAAGCCCGAGGCGATCAGCGCCACCGCGGTCGACCCGATGGGCACCGCGACCGAGAGCCTCACCTACATCACGCTGTACTATCCCGGCAACACGGTGGCGCATATCCACGCCAGCTGGCTGGCGCCGGTGAAGATCCGCAGCATTATCGTCGGCGGCGACCGCTCGATGGTGGTCTATGACGACGTCGACGTGTCGGAGAAGATCCGGATCTACGACAAGGGCGTCTCGATCGTGAAGGACGCCGAGCTGCAGCGCCAGATGAAGGTTGCGTACCGCGTCGGCGACATGCGCGCGCCCAAGCTGGACGGCCGCGAGGCGCTGGGCGTCATGGCGCAGCATGCCAACGAGTGCTTCACCAAGAACGTTGCCGCGATCACCTCGGGCGAAGTCGGCCTCCAGGTCGTGCGCCTCCTCGAATCCGCCGAAGCGTCCGCCCGCAAGGGCGGCGAGATTATCCGCTTGTAAGGAGCAGGTATGGTTCCGTTTCTCGATCTGAAGGCCCAGTACCGCGCCATCAAGGCGGAGGTCGACAAGGCCGTCATCGACGTGCTGGAAAGCGGCGCGTTCGTGCTTGGGCCCGCCGTGCAGCGGTTCGAATCGGCGTTCGCCCGCACCTACGAGCTGGAGCATGCGATCGGCTGCAGTTCCGGCACCGCGGCGCTGCATCTCGCGCTGCTCGCCGCCGGCATCGGCCGCGACGACGAGGTCATCACCACGTCGATGACGTTCATCGCCACCGCGACCGCGATCGACCTGGTCGGCGCCAAGCCGGTGTTTGTCGAGATCGAGCCGGACACGGCCTTGATCGATGCCAACCGCATCGAGGCCGCGATCACGCCGCGCACCAAGGCCATCATGCCGGTTCACCTCTACGGCCAATGCGCCGACATGGACCGCATCCAGCAGATCGCCGACAAGCACGGGCTGATCGTGATCGAGGATGCCGCGCAGGCGCACGGCGCCAAGATCGGCGGCAGGTTCGCCGGCGGCATCGGGCGGATGGCGTGCTTCAGCTTCTATCCCGGCAAGAATCTCGGCGCCTACGGCGAGGGCGGCCTCGTCTCCACCGCGGACGCGGCGCTGGCGCAGAAGCTGCACATGCTGCGCGACTGGGGCCAGGACCGGAAATACCATCACGTCATCAAGGGTCTCAACTACCGCATGGACGGCGTCCAGGGCGCCGTGCTCGACGTGAAGATGCGCCATGTCGAGGCCTGGACCGAGGCGCGCCGCAATGTCGCGCGTCTGTACGAGAGGGCGCTGGCCGGCATTCCCGGCGTGATCCTGCCAGTCGAGAAGCCGGGCCGCCGTCACGTCTGGCACGTCTATGCCATCCGGGTCGACGCGGCGCGCCGCGACGGCATCGCCAAGGCGCTGAACGAGAGGGGCATCGCCACCCTCATGCACTATCCGATCCCGGTGCACCTGCAGCCGGCTTTTGCCGAGCTCGGCCACGGTCCAGGCGCGTTCCCGCTGTCCGAGCGGCACGGCGCGGAGGAGCTGTCGCTGCCGATGTTCCCGGAGATGACCGCCGCCCAGGTCGACGAAGTGGCGGCCGCGTTGCGGGCCGTCACGGCAAAGGTCGCGGCGTGAGCTTCGACGGACTTTCCGTCGTTGTCACCGGCGGCGCCGGCTTCATCGGCAACGAAGTGGCACGCCAGCTGCTGGCGCGCGACGCCCGCGTTTCGGTGATCGACAATTTCGTCAACGGCAAGTCGGAGAACCTCGCCGACCTCGACGCCCAGCGCCTGACCGTGGCGCGGGTAGACGTGCGCGATCTCGACAAGGTGACGCCGCTGTTCGGCGCCGCCAACTTGGTGTTGCACCTGGCCTGCCTGGGCGTGCGCCATTCGCTGCATGCGCCGCTCGAGAACCACGAGGTCAATGCGACCGCAACGCTGAAGCTGTTGGAGCTGGCGCGCACGTCGGGCGTGAAGCGCTTCGTCTATGTCTCGACCTCGGAAGTCTACGGCACCGCGCGCACCGCGCCGATGACCGAGGACCATCCGACCTATCCGCTGACCGTCTATGGCGCGTCCAAGCTGGCGGGCGAGCGCTACACCTCCGCTTATTGGCAGACCTGGAAATACCCGACGACCGTCGTGCGGCCGTTCAACGCCTTCGGCCCGCGCTCGCATCACGAGGGCGACAGCGGCGAGGTGATCCCGAAGTTCATGCTGCGCGGCATGGCGGGCCAGCCGCTGGTGGTCCACGGCGACGGCCAGCAGACCCGCGACTTCACCTTCGTCGCCGACACCGCGCGCGGCATCATCGAGGCGGCGCAGACCGACAAGACGGTCGGCGAGACCGTCAATCTCGGCAGCGGCCGCGAGGTCACGATCCTCGAACTGTCCGGCCTGATCGGCCAGGTGCTCGGCGGCCGCAACGTGCAGGTTCAGCATGGTCCAGACCGGCCCGGCGACGTGCGCCGGTTGATCGCGGATTCCGGCAAGGCGCGGTCGCTGTTCGGCTTCCAGCCGCAGGTCTCGCTGCGCGACGGCCTCGCATTGCTGCGCGACTGGTACCAGAAATCGGGCCGTAGCGTGGAAGATCTGCTGCGCGACGAGCGCTCGGTGAACTGGACCGCGCCTAGCGCCTAGCCCGGTCTCGCGCGTCGCCCAGCACCTTGGCCGGGTTGCCGCCGACGATCGCGAAATCCGGCACATCCTTGGTGACGACGGCGCCGGCGCCGACCAGCGCCGAGCGGCCGATGGTGATGCCGCAGAGGATGGTCGCGTTGGCGCCGATCGAGGCGCCGGCCTTGATCAAAGTCGGTGTCGTCACCCAATCGCTCGCCAACTGCAGGCTGCCGTCGTCGTTGACCGCGCGCGGGAGCAAATCGTTGGTGAAGCAGACATGCGGGCCGATGAAGACGCCGTCCTCGACCGTCACGCCCTCGGGGATGAAGGCGAAGGCCTGGATCTTGCAGCGCTTGCCGATGACGACGCCTTTGCGGATCTCCACGAAGGCGCCGACCTTGGTCTCGTCGCCGATCTCGCAGCCGTAGAGATTGACCAGGTCGGGCTGGAAGACCATCGCGCCTTTGCCGAGCTTCACGTCGTCCTTGATCATGGTAGCTCCTTCATCCGCGGCGGCGCCGGTTCGGTGTCGCGCTCGGGCGCGCCGTAGGTCGCTTCGATGATGAAGCGCGGCCGTTTCCGCGCCTCGCTCAGCGCGCGCCAAAGATACTCGCCGCTGACCGAGGACTGCACCATCAGCAGGCCGCCAAGGATCAGGACGACCGCCATCAACGTCGTCCAGCCTTCGACGGGTGCGCCCATCAGGTAATTGAACAACAGGACCGGCAGGTAGATGAGCCCGGCCAGCGCCAGGATGACGCCGGCGGCGGCGGTCAGCCGGATCGGCAGCATCGAGAAGGAGATGATGGTGTCGAGCGCCATGGTCAGCTGCTTGGCCAGGGTCCAGCCCGACTTGCCGCTAAGGCGGGGCTGACGCACATACTCCACCGTCGCCTGGCGGAAGCCCATCCATGCCACCAGCGCGAACAGGCTGAAATTGGATTCGCCGGTCTGCTTCAGGGCGTCGATCACCCGCCGGTCGAGCATGAAGAAATCGACGCCCTCCGAGGGCATCTCCGGGTTGGCGACCACGTATTTGAGGACGCGGTGATAAAGGCTGGCCAGCATCTTCTTGCTGGCCGCGTCGCCGAGGCGCTGGATCCGTTTGGCCCAGATCACCTGCGCGCCGTCGCGCCAGCGGTCGAGCATGTCGGCGATCACCTGCGGCGGGTCCTGCATGTCGGCGGCCAAGGTCGCCGCCACCGCGCCGCGGCACAACGACAGCCCGCAATAGAGCGCGGCATGGGCGCCGAAGTTGCGCGACAGCCGGACGCCGCGCACCCTGGAATCGGCCTGGGCGAGCTGGGCGATGACCTTGGGTGTATCGTCGGTCGAGTGGTCATCGACGATGACCCACTCCCAGACTAGGTCCTGTCCCTCGGTCAGGAACCGGATCTTCTCGTACACGGCGGGCAGGTTGCGGGCTTCGTTGAAGGCCGGCGAAACCACGCTCAGCATGCTCATCTCGTCCCCTCGCTCGGACCCCGGGTTTCGAGAGCAGGTATACTGGCCCCTCCCCGGGGACACAACCTGGGGGACGATCGGCCGCGGGGCGGCTTGGGCCGCCTATTTCAGGATGTTCGGCCGGGCCATGGGCGCCAGCGCCGTCGTGGTCACTGGCTGCGGCACGGCCTTGGTGGCCGGCCCCAGCAGCAGATAGAAGGTATAGCCGCAGATGATGCCATAGAGCAGGTTTCCTTCGATGGTCCAGTGCGGCATGGTCGCCATGTTCAGCAGCAGGAAGCTGGCATGGGCGGCCAGCAGCTTGCCCTTCGGTCCCTGCTTCACGCGCAGGGCGCAGACGAACATCCACGACCACAGCACGATCATAGCGACGACGCCGACAATGCCGTACTCGTACAGCGTGCCGACCAGGGTGTTGTGCGCGTAGACCGGGAACTTGCCGACCCAGGCATTCGGGCCGTAGCCCAGCACCCAGGTCTTGAGGCCGCCGCTCAGGTAGGCGTCGATATAGCCGGCCCAGATCCAGGGCCGTGCCGACAGCAACCGCTTTTCATCGGGCGTGTATTGATCCTGCGGCTTGATCAGGCTGCCAGGGTCGTTGAACACGACGGAAAGGTCGGTGAACTTGTCGCGCATGACCCAGGCGGCGGTGACAGCGGCGGCCGTGGTGAAGCCCAGGAGCACCAGGCCGATGATGATCCGCACCCGCGGCGAGAAGCGGGCCAGGACGTCGGCATTGAACTGCATCAGCGCCATCGGGGCGAAGGCGATGATCGCGGTACGATAGTTGGCGAAGTACAGCCCGATCAGCAGGGCGATCAGCGCGCTGCCGCGCAGCCACAGGCTGAGGCCGGTCGCGAAGCAGGCGATGACAAAGCCGGTCGCCAGCACGGTCGAGAAGCCGGCCTCGTGGTTGTAGCCGCCGACATAGCTTACGCCGGCGCCCAGGCCCTCGCTGCCCTTGCTGATGCCGAACACGATGGACAGGAACTGGAAAAAGACCGGCGTGACCATCGCCCAGAGCAGCAGGCTCATGGTGCGTTCCTCGCCGCGCTCACTGATCGATTCGAAGACCGCGATGGTGATGACGATGAGGTAGCCGAACTTGACCACGACGTCGACGCTGCCGCCGAGGCGATGATTGGCGAATGCGCTCAAGACCACCACCCCGATCACCGCATAGAACGGCAGCAGCGTGGTCAGCAGCAAATGACGCGTGCGGATGATCAGCAGCCCGAGCACGAACACCAGCGAGGAGCCGATGGCGTTGTACGACATGCCGATCGGCGAATCCTGGAAGGTGAAATCGTGGTGCGCGCTCATCAGGTAGCGGAAGGACAGCGCGAACAGCACATAGCGCGCGATCAGGCTGCGCACGGTGTAGAACGGGTAGGCAAGGGCGACCAGCACGATGAGGGTTGCCGGATACAGCAACCCTGCCGGCATCGATTTTCCGACTACTTCGAAGCCTTCCATCGGCCTGTCTTGTTCCTATCGCTCGTGGTGATCAGCTAGATCCGGCGCACGGCCATGATCGATTTGGTCAGCCCGAACGCCTGCTCCCGATGAATCTCGGCGTCCGGAAAGCAAAGCTGCATATCGCGGACCGTCAGCAGATTAAAGTCCGGAATGTGGTTATAGAAAGGCCACCATTTCCACAATTCCAGCTGGACCGACCGCGGCAGCAGCACGACCGGGCCAGGCGCCATAGTGTGACTTTCTATCGGAAAGTGCTTGTAGGGGGTCTGCACGAAGTAGCCGCGTCCGATCCGCCGCACCTCCTCGGCGAAGTTGCGCTGATGGAGGGCGGCCTGCGCCTCAAACACGGCGGTCGACCGGATGTTCCCGACCTCGCCCTTCGATCCGGTCACATGCTCGATCACCGACGAGCAGAACACGATGTCGAACTCGCCATCCTCGAACGGAAGCCGCGGCGATTCCGACAGCACCCGCCCCTTGTGGCCGAACTTCGCCTCCGCGTGGGCGAGTTTCTTGCGATCGATCTCGGCGATCGTCACGTCCTTGTGGCCCGGCACGACCGACGCGATGTGGGTGCCATCGCCGCCGCCCAGGTCGAGGATCGACTGGTTCATGGCATCGGGAAACAGCCGGCGAAAGATCGCGGCGCGCCGCTTGCGGGCGCGCCTGGAGTAGGCATGCTTCATTTTCAGGAGCATCATCTGCAGCCTCGATCGGTCGCGACGAACAGGTCGGGCAAGGGCGTCGGCGCCGTGGTCGGCGGGCATCTTATCGGAGCCGGCGTTACGGATGGACCGTCACCGCCGCCGGCCGCCGGGACGCTGGACGAAGCGCCGTGCGCTCGCCGCTCAGCTGCACCATCTGGGCGGAGCAGGCGGCGTCCAGCCGCTCCTTGAGCGCAATGCAGCGCTCGCGGATCCGGGGGTCGATCGGAAGCGGCGGCCTCTGCGTCGGCCGGCGCGGATCGATCGTGGCAATCATCGCCTTGCGATAAGGCAATGCCATGAAGCGGCATACCGCGATGGCCACCCGCTCCGGATCGGCCAGGTAGTCATCATAGTTGACGAGAACCGTGTCGGGCCGCTGATGGAGCCCCATCTCGAAATAGAGCGCGTTTCGCACATACCAGAACAAGGCAGCGGCCGATTCCGCGGTCATGCCGCTGTAGTCGAAGCTGCGGATGAAGCCCGCGCTCTCCGCGGAAAGCCCCGCGACCTGCCAGGCGTTCCACGGCTTCTCGCCGGCCGCGAAGGCGCGCAGCACGCGCAGGTTCGAATCGCCGAACTTGGCGATCGCCGACCGCACCCGGCCGTCGACGTTGCGATAGGCCCAGATCGCGCGTGCCCGGGTGCCGAAATACTCGAGCAGCTCGGGCGTGCGATGGGAGTCGCATAGCGGCTTGAACAGGACAAACCGCGCGCTGCTTTGCCCGACCAGCGTTTCGATCGCCGGCAGCGCGCGGATACAGAAGTTCTGGAACGCCTTGCTGTTGCCTTCGTTGTAGACCTCGAACTCGGGCAGCTCGTCCAAGCCGTGCGCCAGCAGATTCGTGCCGGAGCGCTGGACCCCCACCAGGAACAAGGGGGCAGGCGGCGCCTGCTCGGCACGATGCGCCAGCCGCCACCAGGTCTTCCGGATCGCGCGCCGGCCGCGCACCAGGGGATTGAGGTCATGCTCTTCGATCAGGTGGGCCCAACGGTGCGCCTTGCTCCAGCGCCAGTTCTGTCGAAGCTTGTGAACGATCCGTCTTGCCACGCGTTGCGCACGGTTGTTCGACATGGATGGCCCGCTCCTCGCCGACATCGACGGGACGAACGCGCCGCGACGCTCTGCACGGGATTGGCCCGGCATGACCCGGCCCAACCACGCCGATCAGCGCTCGGAGGAGGCTTGACCGGTCACAACCAGCGAGGCTGCACGCCGCAAGCCGGCGTACACACCAGCCACCCGCTCATCCGCGGGCACTCGCCGGCCGATCTGAGAACACCGCCGAAAGCAGCCGTAGGTTGTCGTCGTTCCGGGCCGCGCGGGGTCATCCCGGGCGGGATCATAATGCCGCAGATGACTGGTTGTGGGCGACAAATCTGTGACGTTTGAGGCCACTCTCAGAGCCCTTTGCACATCATCAAGCGATCTGCGGGAGCAGCCCCTCGAGCACGCCGGCATCGGCCGCCAGGTCCAGGAAGGTATAGCGGTCACGGATCTCGCGGGCATGGCGCACCGCGTCCTGGTAGGAGGCGCGGCGCCAACCCAGGTCCTCCGGCGTACGCGGCGCCTTCGCCTGTTCGAGGACCAGCGCGAGCATGTCCGCGTGCAGCGAGATCGCGCCGATCGCCGCGCGGATCGCCGGCCACTTGTCCGCGATCCGCTGGTTGACGCGCGCCGCCTTGTCCGCCGTCAGCCGCTTCCGGCTGAAGTCGGTCCAGCAGGACAGGCCAATCGCCGGTCCGAACCGCGAAATGAAGTGTGCCTCCGTGTTATTGTCGACCGAGACGGTGGGCGGCGGGCCATCGAGCAAGCACCCCTGCAGTCGCGCCATGGTCAGAGTCGTCACGCCGATCTGCTCGCCGTGAAATGTGAAGGGGCGGCCCGCGTCGGGCAGCATGTCGCCATAGTGGCTGATGAGGTGCTCGCCCTGGCTCGCGGGCTGCGAGCTGCCGCAGATCGCGGTGCCGAAACCGGACAGCAGCAGGGTGCGCACCAGCTTTTCCATGGCGTCGAGGTCGCCGTTCACCAGCTCCTCGGCCGAGGCGAAAAGCTCCGGCTCGTCCTCCGCCAGCAGGACGAAGGGCATGGTGCGATAGGGCAGGTCGAACAGCAGATGCGAGAGCAGCCAGTCGGCCTGCGCGGTGGCGCGGCAAAGGCTGTCGCCGAGCCCCGAGCGGATCATCCGCACCGGCGCCGCCGCCAGGATCGAGAGATCGAGGAACGCGCCGGCCGGCGCCTGCGCCGGTAGCGACTTTTTGTGACCATGCACCGTGATGGCGGCGTTCAGCGAAGTGTAGCCGTTCATCGACGGTGCCGTGCCGAACACCACGTAGGGCTTGCGATCGCGCGCGCTGACAAACTTGCACAGATCGTTGATGGTGCCGGACCCGACGGCGACCAGCGCATCGGCGGAGACGGTCGCGGCGCGCAGCCGCTCGACCGTCGCGTCATCGGCATGAGGCTGCTCCGGCAGCACGACGCTCGTCACTTCGCTGAGGCTCATGAGCGCGCGCTCGACGCGCTCGCCGAGGATGGCATGCGTGGTGGGATCGCTAACCACGGCGAGGCGGCGGCCGAGCGACAGCGGTCGCACGACATCCGCCTCCATGCCGGCCAGCGACCTTGCGATCACCACGGCGCGTGTCTCGACCCGCAATGGCTCCCCGCCGTCCGGGTCCGGATAGGTCCCCGCGACGAGCCGATCGATGACGTCCTGTTCCATCCCGGAAAGTTCCCTTGTTCTTTTAGTTTCTTGGTTGTTCTGTGAAGAGTGGGCGCAGCGCACCGAACAGTTGGCGATAGCGGTCGTGCGCAACGTGATAGGCGTCTGCCCGCCTGCGGTCCGGCTCGATGTCGATGTGGCCGTCGGACAGCGCACCGACCGCTTCCTTGAGGTCGCGCGCAACGCCGCCGGCGACCGCGGCGAGCAGAGCGGCGCCGACCGGCGCGCAGTCGATGCAGTTGGGCAGCTCGACCGGCCGCTGAACGATATCGGCGCGCATCTGCGCCCACAGCCGGCTATGGGCGCCGCCGCCGATCAGCAGCAGTGCCTGGGCGTCGACTCCCATCTGGTCCAGTCGCTCGACCACGTCGCGCATCGCGAAGGCGCAGCCTTCGAGCACCGCGCGCACCATATGCCCCCGGCCGTGTGCTGGCGTCATGCCGTAGAAGCAGCCGCGTGCAGCCGGCTGCCATTCCGGCGCCATCGCGCCGGTCAGGGCCGGGAGGAAGCTGAGCCCGTCGGCGCCGGCGGGCACTTCGGCTGCAAGCGCATTCAGCGCCGCAAGATCGGGGATGTTGAGCAGGCGGCTGATCCAGGCGATCGAGCCGCCCGACAGCCAGCCTGGATTCTCGATGAAAAAGGCGCCTCCCGGATAGGCGTGGGTCTCCAGCAAGCCGCTGTCGTCGCGCAGTGGCGTCGAATGCAGGCCGCCCACCACCTCGCCGGTGCCGAGCACGACCGCCACGCGGCCCGGCGCAGTGAAGCCGGCGCCGAGCGGCGTCCCGAAATCGTCGCCGGTGCCGACCGCCACCGCGATGCCTTCCGGCAAACCGGTCAAGGCGGCACCGCGCTTGTTCAAGCCACCCGCGCGGCTTTCCGCGGCGGCGATCGTTGGCAATTGCGTTTCGCCGAGGCGGAACTTTGCCAGCAGCTCAGGATCGTAGCGCCGACCGTCCAGCGAATAGAGCATGCTGGTCGACGCCAGCGCATGATCGATCACCGCCTCGCCGGTCAGCTGCTCGACCATATAGCTGACCGGCTGGTGAAAGCGCGCGACCGCCTCTTGCCGCAGGTGGCGCTGCAGCCAGCGCGCCTTTGCGCCGAGATGTCCGGGGTCGAGCACCAGTCCGCATTCCGCGCGCACGCGCTCCGCCGGCACGTCCTCGATCTCCGCGCTCGCCCGACGATCCATCCAGATCAGGCACGGCGCCAGCGCGTTGCCGTTGCCGTCGACCGCGATGCACCCGTCGAGCTGCCCGCAAAATCCGATGGCGCGGATGTCGTTTGAGCTAACCCCTGCCGCTTGCAACGCCTCGGCGATCGAGGCGCCGAGGGCCTCCGTCCACAGGCTTGGCGCCTGCTCGACCCAGCCTGGCTTCGGATAGCTCGGCTGATAGCAGCGCGCAGCGCGGCCGACGGTGCGCAGCCGGTCGTCGAGGACCGCGACCTTCAGGCTCTGCGTGCCGACATCGGCGCCGATGATCATGCGAGCTTACTCTCCGCGGCCGATGGCCGTCAGCAGCACGCCGGGACCGGCTCCTTCGCCTGGCCGTAGCTCTTGAACTTGTCGATCACCCGGTTGACCTCCGCCTTGGGCAGGATGTTGGGCTTCCCGACCTGCAGCGCACGCCAGTATTGCGCGGCGAGCGTCTCCACCTCAACCGCCAGCCACATCGCTTTTTTTAGCGTCGGTCCGACTACGATCATGCCATGGTTGGCGAGCAGGCAGGCATTACGGTCCTGTAGCGCCTTGACCGCGTTGTCGGCGGTTTCCTGCGTGCCGTAGGTGGCATAGGGCGCACAGCGGATGGTCTCGCCGCCGGCGGCTGCGATCATGTAATGCACCGCCGGAATCTCGAGGCCGAGGCAGGAGAGGGTGGTCGCGAACATCGAATGGGTGTGCACCACAGAGCCGACCTCGGGTCGGCTGGTCATCAGCGCGTGGTGAAAGCGCCATTCGCTCGACGGCTTGCGCTTGCCGGTATGGCTGGCATCCGCGCGCATCAGCACGATGTCGCCGGGCTTCATCTCGTCATAGGCCATGCCGGAGGGCGTGAGCAGGAAACCTTCCTTCACGCGCACGCTGATATTGCCGGACGTGCCTTGGTTGATGCCGCGGCGGTTCATGTCCTGGCACGCTTTGACGATGGCCTTGCGCTCCGCTTCGTATTTCACAAACCAGCTCCATTCTTGGCGATCATGCTATGTCCTGGTCCGCGATCAGGA
Organism: Dongiaceae bacterium; assembly: GCA_035274225.1. GTDB lineage: Bacteria > Pseudomonadota > Alphaproteobacteria > Dongiales > Dongiaceae > Dongia_A. Next base: position 3,731 of record DATEOK010000138.1, on the reverse strand, counting down.
TCTCGACCGGCAGCGCGCCGAGCGCGTCCGTGATCTCGGAGTCCGGTGTCTCGTCAGTGATGAGGTGGGTCGCCTTTTCGAAATTGCCGACCCGGATCGGGGCGAAGCGGCCGAACTTGCCCTGGTCCGCCACCACGGCGGTGATGCGCGCGGCCAGCAGCATGCGGCTGTGCAGTTCGCCCTCTTCGCGCGTGTAGTCCATCAGCCAGCCGGCTGGCGAGATCGCCCCGGCGCCGATGAAGGCGAAGTCCGCGAAGTAGTTGGCAAGCATGGCGGTCGCGTCGCGCCCCAGGGTGGCGCCGTTGCTGGGCTGGATCTCGCCGCCCAGCATGTAGATGCGGTTGCCGTTGTGCCCCATCAGCTTGCCGCAGCTGAAGATGCTGTTGGTGTAGATCGTGAGCTCGCGCCGCACCATCAGCGCCTCGGCCACCGCCTGCACGGTGGTGCCGCTGGCGAGGATGACCGACGCGCCGTCCGGCACCAGGCTGGCGGCCAGCCGGCCGATGGCGCGCTTGCCGTCGACATTGGTGACCTGGCGGACCGTCATCTCTGGCTCGCTCTGCTCCAGCGAGATCGCGCCGCCATGGGTCTTGCGCAGGCGCTGGTTGTCGGCGAGCGCGACTAGGTCGCGGCGGATGGTCTCGCGCGACACCTTCAGCTTGCGCTGGATCTCGGTGATCGAGATCGAGCCGCGGCCGTTCACCATGGAAAGGATCAGTCGCTGTCTTTCTTCGGCAAGCACGGGCGTTCCTGTTCGAGCATTGGGCGATTTCGCGAGTAGATGCGGGCTTCATATCAAGATCCCCGCTGGGCATTTTTAGCACTCTATTGCACTTAATAGCAATTATGTTGTAATTTGTGTTTATCCGGCGTCAGACCGGCGACAGTGGCTGTCATACAGCCCAAACCAACAGGGAGAGGTGGGGCATGTCGAACGGCACATCGAAGCGAGTGGGGTGGGCTGGCAAATCGCTGTCCCGCCGTCAGGTTCTGGCAGGCACGGCGGCGGCTGCGGCGGGCGGCCTCGCATTCCGACCGAGCGCACCTTTCATCAGCAACGCCGAGGCGGCGACGCCGACCTTGCGGCTGCTCATGTGGCAACCCTATGCCATCAAGGAAACGATCGCGCAGTTCGAGGAGCAGGTGGGCGCGCGCTTTTCGCCAACCTTCTTCGACGGCAACTCCGAGGCCTTCAACAAGATGAAGGTGGGCGGCACCAAGGATTTCGACATCGTGCAGGCAGACGGCTTCTGGCCGCGCCTCTACTTCAAGCAGGGCCTGACCCAGGGTGTCGACTATGGCAAGCTCGGCAACGTGAAGAACGTTTTCCCCGAGTTCCTGCCGGACAAGTTCACGTTGCTGGCGGATGAAAGCGGCCAGACCAACGTCGCCGCGCCCAACTGCTGGGGCGGCTACGGCATCACCGTCAACACCAGCAAGGTCGCGGCTGAGGACATCGGCTCGATCAATCTGCTGCTGAACGAGAAGTACAAGGGAAAGATGTCCTCGAACTCGCGGTTCGAGGAGAACATCGCCCTCATGGGCATTCTGGCCGCGACCAACCTCGGCACCATCGGCGGCGAACGCCCTGATGGGAAACCGTTTAACCCCTACAACCTGACCGACGCCGAGCTGGAGGAAACCAAGCGCCTGCTGATAGCGCAGAAAAAACTGCTAATGACGCGCTATCAGGACTACGATGCGCTGGACCGGTTGATGCGGGGGGGCGCGATCTGGGCGGCGCCCGAGTTCGCCGAGACCTACCGGCACCTGACCGTGCTGCGCAAGGAAGGCAAGATCGACTTCGACGTGCAGCACGTCCTGAAGCCGAAGGAAGGCGGCCTTGGTTGGGTCGATACCTGGATGATCAGCTCGGGCGCGAGCGCGGAGCAGACCGAGCTGGCGCATCGCTGGATCGACCTCTACCTGACCAAGGAGAACTTCGCGCGCGTCGTGCGCTCAACGGGCTACGGCGGCACGGTCGATGTGCGGGAACTGCTGAAACCCGAAGAGATTGAGCTCTACTTCCAGGAAAAGAGCGCGGATGCGAGCCAGCTGCACATGTTCGACCAGCCATCCTCGCCGGAGAAGTGGGAGCGGATCTGGTCGGACGTCGAAGCTTCGTGAGGTCGGCGGAAGCAAGCTGCATCCGTTCCTCGCGGCAGGCCGGTTGATGCTTCCTCTCACTTGGCCATGCTAGCGGGGGTCACCGTGCCGGGCGCCACACTTGAGTTGAAATCGGTAACCAGGCGCTTCGGCCCGGTGACGGCAGTCGACCGCATCGACCTCGCGATCAAGCAGGACGAGTTCTTCGCACTGCTGGGTCCGAGCGGCTCCGGCAAGACCACGCTGTTGCGCATCATCGCCGGGCTCGAGCGGCCCGACGAAGGGCAGGTGGAGATCGCCGGCCGCGATGTGACAGACCTGCCGCCCTATGGCCGCCACGTCGGCATGGTGTTCCAGAACTTCCTGCTGTTCCCGCACAAGACCGTGGCCGAGAACATCGTCTTTCCCTTGCGCATGCAGAACCTGCCCAAGGCCAAGCGCGACGAGCAGCTGGCGTGGGTGATGGGCCTGCTGCGGCTGCAGGGCCTGGAGGCGCGCTATCCCAACGAGCTGTCCGGCGGGCAGCAGCAGCGCGTCGCGCTGGCGCGGGGCCTGATCTCCCGACCGGCGCTCCTACTGCTTGACGAGCCGCTCGCCAACCTCGATCGCGAGCTGCGGTCCGAGATGGAAGTGGAGATCCGGCGCTACCAGAAGGAGCTGGGCATCCCCTTCATCTACGTCACGCACAATCAGGAAGAAGCGCTCACCATGAGCGATCGGATCGCCGTCATGCGCAATGGCCGATTCGAGCAGATCGGCGCCAAGACCGAAATCTACACCAATCCCGCCAGCGCCTTCGTCGCCACCTTCGTCGGTCACGCCAACCGCATCGACGGGCGGATCGCGGAAATCGACGGCGCGCTGGTGCGCATGGCGTGGAGCGGCGGGGCGCTGCTGGTGCCGCGCCCAACGGGTGCCGCGGTCGGCGACAAGGTCCGCTACTTCATCAAGCACGAGGACTTGGAGATTGCGCCTGCCGCGGTGAACGGCGCCGCAGCCAACGACGTCAACGAAATCCGTGGCCTGCTGCGCGACATCATCTTCAAGGGCCAGACCGCGAACTACATCGTCGCCGTGCCGAACGGCGGCGACCTGGTGGTCAGCGACACGCCGCGCACCGTCGGCGTGCATCCGAACGAATCCGTGATCGTGCGCTGGCCGGCTGGTGCCGGCGCGTGCTTCGCGGACGAGGCGCCATGAGCGGCCTTGGCCCGCTCGCGAGCTTCAAGCGGAACCCGGCGCTGCGGTTCGCCGCGCTGACGGGGCCTGGTGCCGCATTCATCGTGATCAGCCTGCTGCTGCCGCTGTTGTCGATCGTGGTGTTCAGCTTCTGGCGCACCGAGAGCTACGAGCTCCATGCCGACTGGAATCTCGACAACTACCGCGTCCTGCTCGGGGAAGCCGCCTATCGAACCTTCTTCCTGCGCTCGCTGGTGACTGCCATGCTCGTCACGGCGATCTGCGTGGTGTGCGGCTGGCCGGTGGCCTATTTCATCGCACGCCATGGCGGGCGCTACCGCCTGTTGCTGGTGCTCGCGCTGGCGGCCCCGTTCTTTACCGGCGCGATCCTGCGGATCACCGCGCTGCAGGGCCTGCTGGGCCCGATCGGACTCATCAACATGGCA
>DATEOK010000137.1:0-10962 GCA_035274225.1 Dongiaceae bacterium | reverse complement strand
CCTCAAGAAGCTGGCGGCGAAATATCCGATGACCGCAGCGCTCCCGGCGAGCACCGCGGGCCAGGTCTTCCTCTCCGACAATTTCTCCGACGGCAACTACACGTCCAATCCAACCTGGAAGGTCTCGGCCGGCACCTGGCAGGTCGACACCAAGGGCCAAAGCATCGGGCTCAGCAGCATCATCGGCCAATCGACCAGCAACAAGGTCAGCGGCAACGATGTGCTGAAGGCCATTCTCGGCGTGCAGCAGCAGCAGGCGCCGCAATCGACCTACGCGTCGATCTACACCGCCGCGCCGATGTCCAACACGTTCAAGATGAGCATGAAGCTCGTGTCGGCCAACAAGAAGGGCCCGCTCAACATCGGTCCCTATCAGGGTGCCAGCGCCAGCAGCGGCTATCGCCTGGTCTATCAGCCGGGCAACGAGACCGGGCTCGTGCTGCAGCGCATCGTCGGCAACCAGGTGACGCAGGTCGGCTCCTACAACGACCCGGTCAATCTGGAGGACGGCAAGGTGCACGAACTGCTGTGGTCGCGCGAGGCGAGCGGCAAGATGCGGGTCTATGTCGACGGCCAGCAGCTGATCATCGCGACCGACACCCAGATCCAGGGCAACCTCGACGGCTGGCTGAACGTCAACCAGGGCGGCGCCTACTGGATCCGCGAGATCAAGGTCGTCGGCCTGTAGATCAGAGAACAGATGTCAGAAATCAGGTGTCGGGTGTTATCCTGACATCCGGCATCTGATAACTGGCATCTGATACATGAAGCTCTATTCCCTCCCGCTCTCGCCCTATTCCGCCCGCGCGCGCGGCGCGATCTATGCAAAGCGGCTCGACATCGAGATTGCCGCGCCGCCCGAAGGCTGGCGCCAGTCGGAGGAGTTCCGCCAGATCAATCCGGCGCGGCGCGTTCCGGTCCTGATCCTGGACGACGGCACGGCGCTGCCGGAATCGGGGGTCATCGTCGAATATCTCGACGACGCATTCCCCGCGGTTCCACTGCGGCCCGGGAACGCCAAGGACCTGGCACAGGTACGCCTCATCACCGGCATTGCCGACGTCTATGTCATGCAGACGATGATGCCGATCTTCCTGCTGCTGGATGTCGAGAAGATCAATGAAGAGGCCGTGACGGCGGGGTTCGAAAAGCTTGACCGGGGTCTCGCTCACCTTGAATCGCTGCTGCGCCCCGGCGCCTATGCGCAGGGCAATCGCATCAGCATCGCGGATGTATGGCTGACGCCGGTGCGCTTCACGCTCGACGGGCTGATCGGATTCGCCAAGCGGCCGGACCTGCTTGAGCGCTATCCCGCGATTGCAGGCTACGCCGATGTCATCACGCGCGACCCTGCTTTGTCGCGCGTGTGGCAGGAAATGACCGAGGGGCTGAAGGCGTTCTACGCCGCCCGCCAGGCCGCGAAGTCCTAGGCCGCAGCTGTCTGCTCGCGGAACATCGCTTCCATCTCGCGGCGGATGCGCACGGCTTCGCTGCTCTCGTCGACCACAACGTCGCTCCACGTCAGCGATGCGCCCGCCGTCACCGCGCGCCGCAGCTTGACGTGATGCGCGAGGCCGATCGGCAATCCGCCTACGCGCAGCGAGTCCGCCGCCGGCATCAGCTTGCCCCACACCGTGAAGCCGCCTTCGCCATCCAGCATTTCGCCTTCGCGCAGGTCGCGCTTGGCGGTCGCGACTGCGTCGCCGCGGAAACCGGTCGGCGCGCCGGTTGGCTCCCGCCGCAAGCCCGCGCTCGCGACCGAGATGCCGAGCTCCAGCCCGATCAAATGGAACGGCTTGTAGAGCGCGCTGTAGCGCCCGGATGGATCGGTCACCAATCCGTATTCGGCGAAGCAGCGCTTCACGTACTCGCTCGGCGCCTCGAACACCACGTAGACACCCCAGCGCAGATCGCGAAACACCGGCTTGCCGTCGCGCTCCAGCGACGAGATCACCTCAACCTGGCCCTTGTGATGCAGCGTTCCGCCTTCGACCCGGGGCCGCAGCACGTCCGGCAGGTCATCGACGCCGCACGGCGGGAAGGCGAGGCCATCCGGCGCCGGAGTCAGGCCGGTGGCGTTGGCGACCGCCGCCATCTCGATCGCCGACTTGGTGCCGTCGAGGAAGGAGTTGAACATCTGCGGATTCATGCCGCCTTGCTTCGCCTGCTCCGATGTTAGCCCGTAGTGGCCCCACACCGTTTCCGGCGTCGACTGATGGTAAGCCGGCAGATACTTGGTGCCCTTGCCGGCTGCGACCACGTCGAAGCCGCAGGCCCGCGCCCAATCCACCTGCTCGGCGATCAGCGCCGGCTGGTCGCCGTAGGCGAGGCTGTAGACCACGCCCGCCTTGCGCGCCTTGGCCGCCAGCAGCGGACCTGCCAGCACGTCTGCCTCGACATTCACCATCACGATGTGCTTGCCGTGCTGGATCGCCGCCAGCGCATGCGCGATGCCGGCGGCCGGATGCCCGGTCGCATCGATCACCACGTCGAGCGCCGGATGCGCGATCAGCGCCTTCGCATCGTCGCCGACCCAGGTGGTGCCCCGCTTGACGGCCTCGCTCGACGAGCGGGCGGCGATCTGCTCTGCCGGCCAGCCGACATTGGCGAGCGCCGCTTTCGCCCGAGCCGGATCGAGATCGGCGACGCCGAGGACATGCAGACCGCGGGTGCGCCGCGCCTGCGCCAGGAACATTGAGCCGAACTTGCCGGCGCCGATCAGGCCGACGCGCAGCGGCTTTCCGGCGGCGTCACGGTCGAGCAGCAGCTTGTGCAGGTTCATGGATCGCCTCCGTCAGGCCGCCGCGCCGCGCTGCTCACGTACATAGCGCAGCAGGCAATCGTCGGACAGCATCTCGATCGGCGTGAAGTCGCGGTTGGCGATCCAGGTCGCGCGCTTGAAGCGCCGGATCGCGTTGTCGCAGCGGTTGAGCGAGAGATAGAGGATCCAGCGCGACCACGGCGTCATGTTGCTGCCCGAGGCATGCACCAGGTTGCCGTGGAACAGCAGCATCGAGCCGGCCGGTCCCTTCGGCGCGACGATGCCGCCCTCGTCCACCAGCCGCGTGATGGTGTCGTTGTCGATGGTCCACAGCGGATAGGAGGTGGTGGTGACGTCGTGCCCCGCTTCCAGCCGGCCGAGGCGATGGCTGCGCGGGATGAACATCAGCGGCCCGTTGAACTCGTTCGCCTCCGCCAGGAACAAGGCGATGTTCATGGCGCGCGGTAACGGCATGTCGTCGTCGTTGAACCAGGTGGCGTAGTCCTGGTGCCACTGCCAGACCGCACCGTCGAACGCCGACTTGGCGTTGATCTTGAACTGATGCATGTAAAGCTCATCAGCGCCGAGCAGCTGCGTCCCCGGTTCGACCAGCCGCGGATGGCGCGCCACCATTTCGTAGACCGGGTTCCAGGTCTGCACATAGAAAGCCGAGCGCGGCGCGTTCGAGTTCTTTTCGCGGATCACTTCCGGCCGATCCTGCGCGAACAGCCCCGGGATCTCTCCGGCCAGCAGCGCCATCTCCTCGGCGGAGAACACATTCGGCAGGAACAGGTAGCCTTCGCGCTCGAACTCGGCGATCTGGGCCTCGGTCAGCTTCATGATCTTTCCCTCCTTGTGCTCGCCGGCGTTCCGGCGGTCGCTCTTTCCTGCCCGTCGATTGCACGCACCAGGCCGGCGAATTTCATCGACGCGTGATCGGCATGGTGGCGCGCGGCCGCCTCGGCGCGATCCGGATCGCCGGCGATCACCGCATCCAGGATCGCCTGATGCTCGTCCCAGACGTCGCGCATCGGATAATGCTGCAGATAGCCGCCGATCAGACGGCGGATATGGTGCCAGTGCAGCGAGGCGGTCTCCGCGATCATCGGGTTGCCGCACAGATCGTAGAGCAGGCGATGGAACCGCATGTCGGCATCGACCATGCGCTTCACGCTGCCGGATGCGAATGCTGCGCGGCCCTCTGCGATCAGCGCCGGGCCCCAGAGCTTCGCCTCCGCGCTGCCGCGCTGGGCGGCGCCACGGCAGGCTGCGCCATCGAGGGCGCTGCGCAGCTCGTAGAGATGGGCGATGAAATCGGCGTCGAGCGGCGCCACCACCACGCCCCGGCGCCCTGATTCGCGCACGAAGCCCTGCACTTTCAGGAGCGCCAGCGCCTGCACGATTGGCTGGCGCGAGACGTTCAGCTTCGCCGCCAGCTCGTCCTGATTGATGCGCGCGCCGGCCGCCAGCTCGCCGCTGCTGATCGCATCGAGGATCGCGTCATAGGTCCGGTCGGTCAGCGACCGCTCGAGCGCCAGGTGCCGCATGGTCATCCCCGGATCTGGGTCCGTGATTTCGTATACGGTACACAGGATGCATCAGAAATCAAGCGTCGGGACGGATAGCGGCTGTCAGACGCGGCCGGCGTAGTCGCCGAAATCGCGCACGAAGACGGTGTCCCAGCCGCCATCGTAGCTGCCGCGGGTGGTCTCGGCCCCGGCGCCTAGGGCCTCCCAGCCACGATGGATGAGGCGCACCCGGGTCGCGCCGCCCTCCGCCGCAAAGCTGAGCTCGACGACGGTGTGCGGATCCCCCGGCCGGCCGGGATGCCACGTCATGGAGAAACCGTACGGCGGCGACCAGGTGAGAACGCGGCCCCATTCCGATTCCGTGCCATCGGCCGCGGTCTCGTAGATACGCCCGCCGACCCTGGGCTCGACCGCGACGCTGCGCGCTTGCGCCTGTGCCACAGAGTGAGTCTGCATCGGCCACCATTGCGCAACCTCCGCGGTGAAGGCTGCGAACGCCCGCGCCGGATCGCAGCGCACCAGCACGCTTTTCTCGACCGCCGGCACCGTGAACGGCGCGCTCATCGCTTGCGCTCCACATGGCGCGCGAAGGCGGCGAGTGCATCGGACCAAAGCCCGTCGAGGTAGGCGCGCAGTTCGCCGATGCCCTCCGGCGCGATGGCGAAATAGTGCCGTGTGCCCTGCCGCGTTTCGGCGACCAGTCCACTGTCCTTCAGTACCCTCAAGTGCTGCGAGACCGCTGGTCGGCTGATGGTCATCCCCGCTGCAATCTCGCCCACCGCGCGTGGGCCCGCGCGCAGTTTTTCCAGGATCTGCTGGCGCATCGGATCGCTCAGTGCGGCCATCAATTTGTAAGCCATGACTTACGGTAATTTCACGCTTACGATAAGTCAAGCCTCAGCGCGACGGCAGGGATCTCTGGAACGCATCCAGCGCGCCGACGCGGCCGTACCACGCGGCGATCCGGGTGCCAGGCGGAATGGCCTCCGCGAAACCGAGCTGAAACAGGTTCGAGGCGACCGAGAGATCCGCGATCGTAGGCGTGGGCCCGGCGAGGAAATCGTCCGATTGCAGCCCCGCCTCCAGGATCGGGGCCAGCTCTCGCAGCTTGGTCTCGCCGCGCGCGATCGCGTCCTTGTCGCCCTTCTCGCGCAGGAACACCTTGTTGCGCACGATGTCGATCACCGCAGGCGACAGCCGGCTCTGGTTCCAGTCCAGCCACTGCTCCACCCGCGCGCGATGCACAGGGTCGGACGGATACCAGTCGGTCAAGCCATGCCTGTGGCAGAGATAGCGCAAGATGGCGTTCGACTCGTGCAGCTTGAGATCACCGTCCAGCAGCGTCGGCACTTGGTGATTGGGATTGATCGCCAGATACGCTGCTGACAGATGCTCGCCCTTGCCCATGTCGACATGGCGCAACTCGTACGGCAGCGACGCCGCTTCCAGCAGCGACACCACGCGTCGCGCATGCTGCGAATAGGGGAAGTGGTAGAGAATATACATGACAGCCTCCGATGCGTGACTGCAGCGGAGGAAGTCTAGATCAGATCACTGCCAGCTTTTGGCAGTAGTCGGCTGCCGGCGGCTACCGCGCATGCACCATGGTTGCCATCGCGGCGAAGGCGGCGGCGGTCACGATGTCGTTGACGGTGGCGCCCATCTGCACGATCTGCACCGGCTTGGAGAGGCCGACCAGCACCGGGCCGATCACCGTTTCGCCCAGCTGCTTCATCAGCTTGGCGGTGATGTTGGCGGAGTGCAGCGCCGGCATGATGAGGATGTTGGCCGGACCCGACAGGCGCGTGAAGGGATAGAGGCCCTTCATCAGGTTGTAGTCGAGCGCGACGTCGGCCTGCATCTCGCCCTCGTATTCGAAATCGACATGGCGGCCGTCCATGACCTCGACCGCCTCGCGGATGCGTTCGGCCTTTTCGCGCGGCGGGTTGCCGAAATTGGAGAAGGAGAGGAACGCGACGCGCGGCTCGTGCCCCAGCTGGCGCGCCAGCGAGGCCGACTGCATCGCGAAGTCCGCCAGCTGGTCCGCGGTCGGTAGCTCGTGCACCGAAGTATCGGCGATCAGCACGGTGCGGCCGCGCGCCACCACCACCGAGATCGCCATCAACGTCTGGTGCTCGCGCACGTCGATGACGCGCAGCACGTCCTCGAGGCAGACCGCGAAGCTGCGGGTGGTGCCGGTCACCATCGCGTCGGCGTGGCCCGCCTCCACCATGCAGGCGCCGAACACGTTGCGGTCCTGGTTCACCAGGCGCTGCACGTCGCGCAGCAACGAGCCATGGCGCTGCAGCTTGGCATACAGCATCTCGTGATACTGCTTGGTGTGCAGCGAGTTGGCGGCGTTCACGATCTCGAGCCCCGCCGCCTCGCCGAGGCCAGATTGCTTGATGGTGTCGTGGATGCGCTCGGTGCGCCCGATCAGCACCGGGGTGCCGTAGCCCGCCGCACGATAGGCGAGCGCGGCGCGGATCACCCGCTCCTCCTCGCCCTCGGCGAACACCACGCGCCGGGGATTGAGATGCAGCCGCTCGAAGATGAGGTGCATCGACGCCGCCGCGGGATCGAGCCGGCCGGCCAGGGTCGCCTTGTAGTCGTCCATGTCGATGATCGGCCGGCGCGCGACGCCGCTGTCCATCGCGGCCTTCGCCACCGCCGCCGGAATCGCGGAGATCAGGCGCGGATCGAACGGAACCGGAATGAGGTATTCCGGGCCGAAACGCAGGCGCCTGCCGGCATAGGCTGCATCGACCTCGTCGGGAACGTCTTGCCGCGCCAGCGCCGCCAAGGCCTCGGCCGCGGCGATCATCATCTGGTCGTTGATCGTGCTTGCGCGCACGTCCAGGGCGCCGCGGAAGATATAGGGGAATCCGAGCACGTTGTTGACCTGGTTCGGGTAGTCGCTGCGCCCGGTCGCGATGATGGCGTCGGAGCGCACCGCCCGCACCTCCTCCGGCGTGATCTCCGGATCGGGATTGGCCATGGCGAAGACGATCGGCTTCGGCGCCATGCTCTTGACCATGTCCGGCGTGACGGCGCCCTTCACGGACAAGCCGTAGAATACGTCGGCGCCATCCATCGCCTCCACCAGCGTGCGCGCCTTGGTCGCGGCGGCATGGGCGGACTTCCACTGATTCATGCCGTCGGTGCGGCCCTGGTAGATGACGCCCTTGGTGTCGCACAGGATCGCCTGGTCGTGCGGCAAGCCCATGCGCTTCAGCAACTCGACGCAGGCGATCGACGCCGCACCGGCGCCGTTCACCACCATCTTGATGTCCTTGAGGGTGCGCCCCGTGAGGTGCAGCGCGTTGATCAGGCCTGCGGTCGCGATGATGGCCGTGCCATGCTGGTCGTCATGGAATACCGGGATATCCATCAGCTCGCGCAGGCGCTGCTCGATGATGAAGCATTCCGGCGCCTTGATGTCCTCCAGGTTGATGCCGCCGAAAGCGGGGCCAAGATAGCGCACCGAATTGACGAAGGCATCAACGTCCTTGGTGTCGATTTCGAGGTCGATGGAATCGATGTCGGCGAATCGCTTGAACAACGCCGCCTTGCCCTCCATCACCGGCTTGGCGGCCAGCGCGCCGAGATCGCCGAGGCCCAGCACCGCTGTCCCGTTGGAGATAACGGCGACGAAATTGCCCTTGGCGGTGTAGTCGTAGGCGGTGGTCGGATCCTTCTCGATCGCGAGGCATGGCCAGGCCACGCCGGGCGAATAAGCAAGTGACAGATCGCGCTGGGTCGTCAGCGGCTTGGTGGCGATGATCTCAAGCTTGCCCGGACGGCCGGAGCTGTGGAAAACAAGCGCTTCCTCTTCGGTAACGCGCGGCTTATTGGTGGACATGGAAAAGCTTAGGGCCCCCAACAGTTTCCCAGGAAACGTCTTGGTCCCTGCCAACGGCAGGGCGAACCATCAGGCTGGCATGAATTCGCGCAGGTTGCAAAGGGTTGGCCATTTCGCACGCCTGAACCCCCTCCCCCAAACTGGGGGAGGGTTGGGGTGGGGGAAGTCGACGCTCCAATGGAAGCAGTCTTCGCTCGCTGCCCCCTCCCTACCCTCCCCCATGTTGGGGGAGGAGGAAGAAAAAGTGGCCCACCATGTCTGAGCGCATCGAGTCCTCCGAGGCGACCGACGCCGCCACCACGCCCTTGATGGCGCAATACCTGGCCATGAAGCGCCAGCACCCCGATGCGCTCCTCTTCTACCGCATGGGCGATTTCTACGAGCTATTCTTCGCCGACGCCGAGAAGGCCGCCGCCACGCTCTCCATCGTGCTCACCACCCGCGGCACGCACCTGGGCGAACCGATCAAGATGTGCGGCGTGCCGATCCATGCCGCCGAGGGCTATCTCAACCGCCTGATCCGCAAGGGCTTCAAGGTCGCGGTGTGCGAGCAGGTGGAGGACCCGGCCGAAGCCAGGAAGCGCGGCTCCAAGTCGGTGGTGCGGCGCGACGTGGTGCGGGTGGTGACGCCCGGCACTCTGACCGAGGACGGCCTGCTCGACGCCGCCAGCCACAACTACCTCTGCGCCCTCGCTGACGCTGCCGGAACGCTCGGTCTCGCCTGGGTCGACATCTCCACCGGTCAGTTCCGCTGCCAGGCGATCGAGCGCAAGGCGCTGCCCGCCGCGCTGGCGCGCCTCGACCCGACCGAGATTTTGCTGCCCGACCGCCTGCTGCTGCAGAGCGACCTCTACGAGCTGTTCCAGGAATGGAAGAGCGCGCTGTCGCCGCTGCCCAACGCGCGTTTCGACAGCGAGAATGCGCGCCTGCGCCTGCAGAATTTCCACAAGGTCGCCGCGCTCGATGCGTTTGGCGCCTTCACCCGTGCCGAGCTGGCCGCCGCCGGCGGCATCCTCGACTATGTCGAGCTGACGCAGCAGGGCAAGATGCCGCGACTGTCGCAGCTCGCGCGTATCGGCGCCGGCGCGATCCTGGAAATCGACGCAGCGACGCGCCGCAACCTGGAGCTCTCGCGCACCCTCAGCGGCGAGAGGCAGGGCAGCCTGCTCTCCATCATCGACCGCACGGTGACCGGCGCCGGCGCCCGCCTGCTCGGCGAGTGGCTGGCGGCGCCGTTGACCGATATCGCCGCGATCGCCGCGCGCCAGGACGCGATCGCGCATTTGCTGAGCGAGACGCGCCTGCGCGAAGACCTGCGCGCGCATCTCAAGAAAGCGCCCGACCTGGAACGCGCGCTGTCCCGCCTGTCGCTGGATCGCGGCGGCCCGCGCGACCTCGCCGCCATCCGCGATGGCCTGATCGCGGCCACCGGCATCAAGGCGCTGTTCGCCGAAACGCGCTTCGGTTCGCCGCCGCCCTTGCTGCAGCAGGCGCTGAGCGATCTCGGCCACCACGGCGACCTGATCGACCGCCTGACCCGCGCGCTGGCCGAGAGCCTGCCGCTGCTGGCGCGCGACGGCGGCTTCATCGCGCCAAGCTACCTGCCCGAGCTCGACCAGTGGCGCACGCTGCGCGACGATTCGCGCAAACTGATCCTGGAGCTGGAGGCGCGCTACCGCGCCGACCTCGGCATCGGCTCGCTCAAGATCAAGCACAACAACGTGCTGGGCTACTTCGTCGAGGCGACCACGACGCAGCACGAGAAGGTGAAAGCCGACACGCGCTTCATCCAGCGCCAGTCGACCGCCAACGCCACCCGCTTCACCACCGTCGAGCTCGGCGAGCTGGAGACCAAGATCTCACAGGCCGCCGACAAGGCGGTGGCGCTCGAGCTGCGTCTGTTCGGCGACCTGGTCGGCGAGGTCACCGCGCGCGCCGACGGCATCTCCAAGGCGGCCGGCGCGCTGGCGCTGATCGACGTCACGGCCGGCTTGGCCGAGCTTGCCGAGACCGAGAGCTGGTCACGCCCGCGCGTGGTCGGCGACGGATTGTTCCGCATATCGCGCGGCCGGCACCCGGTGGTCGAGGCCGCGCTGAGGCGCGGCGGGGACAGCTTCGTCGCCAACGACTGCGACCTCAGCGACGGCCAGCGCCTGTGGCTGGTGACCGGTCCCAACATGGCCGGCAAATCGACTTTCCTCAGGCAGAACGCCCTCATCGTCATCCTGGCGCAGATGGGGAGTTGCGTGCCCGCCGAGCGCGCCGAGATCGGCGTCATCGACAAGCTGTTCTCCAGGGTCGGCGCCGCCGACGACCTGGCGCGCGGCCGCAGCACCTTCATGGTGGAAATGGTGGAGACCGCCGCGATCTTGAACCAAGCGACGGCGCGCTCGTTGGTAATCCTCGACGAGATCGGGCGAGGCACTGCCACGTTCGACGGCCTCTCGATCGCCTGGGCGACCCTCGAGCATCTGCACGAAGTGAACCAGTGCCGCGCCCTGTTCGCGACGCACTATCACGAGCTGACGTCATTGGCCGCCCGCCTGCCCGAGATGAAACCTCATACCATGAAGGTGATGGAATGGCAGGGCAGCGTGAAGTTCCTCCACGAAATTGCCCCCGGCGCCGCCGACCGCAGCTACGGCATCCACGTCGCCGAGCTGGCGGGCTTGCCAGCGGCGGTGATCGCGCGAGCGCAGGAGGTGCTGGGGACGCTGGAACAGGGCGAGCAGGCAAGTGCGCTGACGCGATTGGCGGATGATTTGCCGTTGTTCTCCGCCGTAGTTGCGACAGCGTCGAAACCGCCGGGA
>DATEOK010000136.1:0-4807 GCA_035274225.1 Dongiaceae bacterium | reverse complement strand
GACCTACGCGATCGAGGTCCAGAGCAGCGAGATGGGCATGGGGCTCGAAGGCCTGCTGCATCATCGCTCGGAGGTTCTCAGCGGCATCCTGAATGGGGTCGATACCGGGATCTGGAATCCGGCGACCGACCGGCATCTCGTTGCCCAGTACGATGCGCAACGGCTTGACGATCGACAGCGCAATAAGGCCACCCTGCGAAGGCGCTTCGGCCTGAGCGGTGACGCGCCCGGGCCGCTGGTGGCGGTGGTCAGCCGCCTCAGCTGGCAGAAAGGCATGGACCTGCTGCTCGCCGCGCTGCCGCGCTTCATCGCGGACGGCGGACAGCTTGCCCTGCTGGGTGCCGGCGATACGGCCTTGCAGACCGAGTTCGCTGCGGCGGCGACGCGCCATCCCGGACAAGTCGGTGCGGTGTTCGGCTACGACGAGGGCCTGTCGCACCTGATGCAGGGCGGCGCGGACATGATCCTGGTGCCGTCGCGCTTTGAGCCGTGCGGGCTGACGCAGCTCTATGGCCTGCGTTATGGCGCGGTCCCGCTGGTTGCGCGCGTCGGCGGCCTTGCCGACACCGTCATCGACGCCAACGACGCGGCGCTCGCGGCCGGCGTCGCCACCGGCTTCCAGTTCGCGCCGGTCGCGATCCACACACTCGAAGCGGCGCTGGCGCGCGCGGCGCGGATCTATCGGGACGAGGCGGCGTGGCGCCGCATCCAGGAGCGCGGCATGGCGATGGACGTGAGCTGGCGCCGCCCCGCGCGTCAGTATGCGGAGCTCTACCGGTCGCTGGCCGAGCGACGCTGAGCGGCGCTACGGCTGCGCCACCATCTTGGTCCCCATTTCGAGCAGGGCGTGATCGTAGCCCTCGCAGGTCACGTCGGGATTGGTCGGACTGAACATCCCCAGCGGATTTTCCTTGAACAGCCAGGCATGCAGATCGTAGTGCACGAACTCCTTCGGAATGAGCGGTTCGTGTCCTTCCATCGGTCCGTTGAACGGCTGGCCGAGCAGCGTCGGCCGCTCCTTGACCGCCGCCAGCGGCACCAGCCACTCGGCCGCCACCAGCTCCAGCTTGTCGCCCACCGGCTCATAGATCAGCACATTCGGCCGCTTCGGATCGAGCGGCCCCGTGACCGTCAGGTTCACGAAGTGGATGCCCATGCCGCCTTTCTCGTACTGCATGTGGCCTTCCATCTTGTGGCCGTCGTAATGCACGCATCCGACGGTCGACAAGTAAAGATCGCGCACCGCGACATAGGGGTCCTTGTATTTCTCCAGCGCCTGCCGGATACCATCGAGCTCGGCCTTGCTCGGCTCTTCGGCCTGCACCGCGCCCACTCCCAGCGAAACCGTGATCGCCATGACGGCGCACCACGCGCGACACATCTTGATCATTGTGAAGCCTCCCATCGGATCACCGCCGGATGAACTCCGGTCTGATGGAGAGCATGCGCCCCGCCTTGTCGTTCCTACAATACGGTCAGGAGAGCGTGCCGGTCTGGAATAAAGTCACCCGGATGCCGCCATGCGTAACCGGCGGTCCGGGCGGGACGAACGGCAGGCCGGTCGCCTCGGCCAGCGATGCTTCGTTGGTGATCACGCCGACGCGCCAGCCGGAGAACCGCGACAGCAGCGTCTGGCCCAGCGCGCGGTAGAGCGGATGAAGGCTCTGCTTCTCGCCGATGCGCCCGCCGTACGGCGGGTTGACGATGACGAGCCCGGGCGGGCCTTCCGGCGGCGCGAGATCGCTCACTGCATGCTCGCGGAATTCGGTCAGCGCCGCGACGCCGGCTCGCTCGGCGTTGGCGCGGCTCATACGGATGGCGCCGGCATCGCGGTCGCTGCCGTAGAACCGCAGGCTGCCTGCGGACAGCACGCCGGGTCCCGTGCCGCGCAGCTTGCGCCACGCCGCGGCGTCGAAGCTGGCCAGCTGCTCGAACGCGAAGCGCCGCAACCGGCCGGGCTTCAAGCCCACCGCGATCTCCGCGGCCTCGATCATGAAGGTGCCGGAGCCGCACATCGGATCCACCACCGGCTCGGTGCCGCGATAGCCGCACTGGCGCAGGAACAGCGCCGCCATGTTCTCGCGCATCGGCGCTTTCGCCACCTCCGCCTTGTGGCCGCGCTTGTGCAGCGATTCGCCCGAGGTGTCGACGCTGATGGTGCAGAGGTCGTCGTCGATGCGCGCCTTGATCGTGACCTCGGCGTCCTCGGAGACCGCCGCGCCGAGCGCATCCTTGATCGCGGTCTTGACCCGCTGCGCCGCGGCGCCCTGGTGATAGATGCGCGACTTCTTGCACGAGGCCTCGACCCGGAACGGCGCGTCCGGCCGCAGGATCTGCGCCCACGGCACCTTGCGGGCGCGCTTGTCGAGCTGCGCCAGATGTAGCGCGCGGAACTCCGCAATGCGCGCTAGCACGCGAACCGCGCCGCGCAGCTCGAGATTGGCGCGCCAGACCTCCGGCCAGCCGCCCGTCACCGTCACGCCACCCAGGATCGATCCGGTCGCCTTGAAGCCCTTCTCCCGCGTTTCCTCGATCAACGCGGATTCCAGGCCCGGGGCCGTCACCAGGAAAATCTCGAAATCGCCCTCGTTCATGCCGCCTCAATATCGCGGCACGGCGCGGATTTCGACAAGTTTCTGCACACGCCTTGACGCTCCGCCTCCCGCGGCTAATGTCGGAGATCATCGTGGAGTGCCGCCATGCAATACCAGGCCCGCTGCTATTGCGGACGCGTCCGCTTCTCCTTCTGCAGTCCGGAGATCGTGGCCGGCGCGCGCTGCAACTGCTCGCTCTGCCTTCCGGGCGGCGCCGTCCTGTCAGCGCGCTATATCCCGGCCGCCGACTTCACGCCGCATGACGACCCGCGCGACCTCGGCAACTACCTGTGGAACGAGAAGGTCCTGAACAACTACTTCTGCAAGGCCTGCGGCATTTTCGTCTATATCGCCGACGGCGAGAACGGCAAGGACGGCTATCGCGTCAATCTCGGCTGCGTCGAAGGCATCGACCCGCTGGCGCTCGAGATCCGCTTCATCGACGGCAAGTCGGTGCCGCTGGTCGAGACGCCGCACCAGCCCATCGTCTAGGGCAGCTCCAGGTCCTTCACGCCCTTGCCGAAATAGGATTGCGGCAGCGACGAGCCTTCCGACAGTTCCGATTCCTTCAGCCGCACGCAGGTGTTGGTGCGGTCGAACAGCTGCTTCCAGGTCTTGGATTTCGGCCAGGCGCCGAGCAGGCATTCGTCGAAATAGGTGAACTCGAACTCCGCGCCGCAGCCGAAGGAGACGCGGTCGTCGCGCGCGGCGGTGAGCCAGATGCGGTTGTCGCCCTTGCTGGCCTTGCCGATGAAGACGCCGGAATGGCAGGCGGAAACCACCACCACGGTCGGACGCTCGCCGCACTGCTTGTCGAGGATGCGGTCGAGCTTGCCGGGAGAGAGTGTCGCGTGGTTGTCGAAATCCTTGCTCAGCAGGAGACCGTCGGTCGAGCCATGCGAGGTCATGAAAACCAGGCACCCCTGGGCCTGGGTGCCGGCAAGCGCGCTGTCGATCGATCGCGCGGTCGCGATGCCGCGCGCGGCCGACTGCAGATCCGCGTCGGAGGTGAGGCGTTTGACGTCGACGCCCGGACGTGCCTTCAGCAGCTTGCTCAAGGCATCGACCGCATTGTCGAACACCGGCGCGGAGTTGTCACCCGCCACCAGCACGACGCGCCAGCTTTGCAGCGTGGCGCTGTCGGCGCTCGCCGACAGCAGGATCGCCGACAGTGCCAGCGTGAGGCCGAGCATCACGCCCCGCATCGTTGTCATTCCGTCCAGATCTCCTTCAAGCGCTTGAGCGCCGGCGCGACCAGGTGGTCCGGCGCCGCGGCGTAGCCGAACATCAGGCCCTCCGGCCCGCCGCCGACCGCATCGTATTCGCTGAGGCAGGAAAGCACGATACCCTCGCGCCGCGCCAGGGCCGCCAGCGCGTGATCGCGACGGCCCTCGAGGCGGCCCTGCGGACGGCCGACCAGATGCAGGCCGCTGTCCTCGGGCTTGAACACGACCAGGCCGTCGAGATGTTCCTGCGCCGCTGCCAGGAACCCACGCTGCCGTGCGGCGTAGGTCTGGCGCATGCGTCGCACGTGCGCGGCGAGATGGCCGGAGCGAAACAGCTCGGCCAGCGCCGGCTGCGCCACCATCGAGGGCTGGTCGTCGAGCGCGGCGCGCAGCCGCCGGAACGCATCGGCCAGCTGCGGCGGCGCCACCAGGTAGGCGAGGCGCAGGCTGGGGAACATCAGCTTGGACAAGGTGCCGACATAGATCACGCGGTGGTCGGCATCGAGACTCTTGAGCGCGGCGAGCGGCCGCCCGGCATAGCGGTATTCGCTGTCGTAGTCGTCCTCCAGCACCCAGGCCTCGGCCTCGCGCGCCCAGTCCAGCAGCATCAAGCGGCGCTGCAAAGAGAGTGCGACGCCGAGCGGATATTGATGCGAGGGCGCGACGCAGGCGAGCCGCGCCCGCGGCGCCATGCGCCGGCCCGCCGCGACGTCGATGCCTTCGCCGTCGACCGGCACCGATGCGACCTCGAGGCCGTTGGCCACCAGCACGGCACGCAGGCCGGGATGGCCGGGGTTTTCCATCCACGCCGCATCCCCGGGATCGAGCAGCAGGCGGCAAGTGAAATCGAGCGCCTGGCGGATGCCGCTCACCACCAGCACATGGTCCGGCTCGCAGGCGATGCCGCGCGCCTCGCCGAGATAGGCCGCGATCGCTGCGCGCAGCGCGGGGTGGCCGCCGGCATCGCCGCCTTCCGGCAGGCGCATC
>DATEOK010000135.1:0-3315 GCA_035274225.1 Dongiaceae bacterium | reverse complement strand
TGCGGAACAGGCCTGTTTCCACCAGGGCGAAGCGGAGATAGCCGGTGCCGACGGCGCGCAGGTTGGCGCGCGCCGCGTCCGCGCCGGTCTTGCCGCGCTTCATCCTGGCGATCTCGGTTTCCATGGTCTTGGCGAGCTCGGCCAGGGCGGCGGAGCGCACCGCCTCCAGCAGGTCCTGGCGGCTCGCGAAGTGACGGTAGGCCGCATTCGGCACCACGCCGGCGCGCCGCGTCGCCTCTCGCAGCACGATGGCGTCCGGCCCCCCTGCCCGCGCCAGGGCGATGCCGGCCTCCAGCAAGGCCCGGCGCAGATCACCGTGGCGATAGGTCGTGCGTGCTGGCGTTTTGGATCGCAGCTTTTTTGTCATCGCCCACCCTAACCGGAAATGTGGACAGCGTCCATTTTCTCTGCTAGCGTATGTGGACGGTGTATACATACCGCAACGATCCGCCCCGCGCACGGGTTTATGAGTGGCGAGGGCGGCGCACCACAGACATTCGGAGGAAACCATGATGAAGCTCTATGGCTTCGGCCCCACCCGCTCACTGCGCGCGCTATGGGGCCTCAAGGAATTGGGTCTCGAGTTCGAGTTCATTCCGGTCAACCTGCAGGCCGGCGAGCATAAACGGCCGGAGTTCCTGGCGATCAATCCCGCGGGAAAGGTACCGGTGCTGATCGACGGCGACCTCGTGCTGCCGGAATCGGCGGCCATCGTCCTCTATCTCGCCGAAAAGTATCCTGAGAAGGGGCTGATGCCGAGCAAGTTGGAGCAGCGCGCCCAGGTCTATCGCTGGGTGCTGTTCGCGGTCACCGAGCTCGAGCAGCCGCTATGGCGGATGGCAAAGCACAGGTTCCTTTATCCGGAGCACAAGCGCCTGCCGCAGGATATCGACCTCGCCCGCGAGGACTTCACCGCCATGGCGGCGGTGCTCGAGCGCCACATGAACGGCCGCCAATACATCGTCGGCGATCGCATGACCGTCGCCGATTGCGTGACGGCCTACCTGATGGATTGGGCCAACGAGCATCAGCTGCTCGAGGGCTTCCCCAACCTGAAGGGATACCTGCAGCGGATGTACACGCGTTCGACGGCGCCGCAGCGGATTGCCGATGCATTCGCCAGCATCCGCGCGGCGTAGCTCATCAAGCGCATCAACAAGGAGGCAATATCATGAAGGTCCAACCCTACGTGTTCTTCGACGGCAAGTGCGAGGAGGCGCTGGAGTTCTACAAGCGCGCGGTCGGCGCCAAGGTGAATATGCTGATGCGGTTCGGCGAGGCGCCCGACCAGTCGCAGATAAAGCCGGAGAGCAGGAACAAGGTGATGCATGCCGCGGTGCACGTCGGCGAGACGGAGATCCTGGCGTCCGACGGCCATTGCCTGGGCGCGCCCGCCTTCCAGGGCTTCGCGCTCACCATCAATGCCGCCAACTCCGCCGAGGCCCTGAAGCTGTTCACCGGCATCGCCGAGGGCGGCAAGATCCAGATGCCGCTGGACAAGACCTTCTTCGCCGCCAGCTTTGGCATCGCGGTGGATAAGTTCGGCGTCAGCTGGATGGTGATCGCCGACAAGGCCTGACCAAGCGGTCAGCATTGGAATTGTCTTCCGCTGACTTCTCCCTCCCCAAGCTGGGGGAAGGTTGGGGTGGGGTTATTCTCTCCGCCGCACGGCGCGCCGAGCTGATCCGCCGTCGCCCCCACCCTAACCCTCCCCCGCCTCGGGGGAGGGAATCTATCCAGTTTAGGTTCCAAGAATCGCCTCCGCGAATCGATTGACCGGGGGCGCGTCGTGTGCATGATGCGCCCCCGATGATCGGGTCGCCCAACGCCGCAAACGCGTTCTTTCCCCACCGGCATCTGCTCGGCATCGAGGCGCTTTCGGCGGCGGAAATCGAGCGGTTGCTCGACCTGGCGAACAGCTACGCCGACCTGCCCAAGGACGATGAGCGCGCCCGCAAGGTGCTGCGCGGCCGCACTGTCATCAACCTGTTCTTCGAGACCTCCACCCGCACCAGCACCTCGTTCGAGCTGGCGGCCAAGCGCCTGGGCGGCGATGTCATCACCATGTCGGTCGGCACCTCGTCGATCAAGAAGGGCGAGACGCTGCTCGACACCGCGATGACCCTCAACGCCATGAAGCCGGATGTCATGGTGGTGCGGCACAATGAATCGGGCGCGGTCAACCTGCTGTCGCAGAAGGTCGACGGCTCGGTCATCAATGCCGGCGACGGGCGGCACGAGCACCCGACCCAGGCGCTGCTCGACGCGCTCACCATCCGCCGCCGCCTGGGCAAGCTGAATGGCCTGCTGGTCGCGATCTGCGGCGACATCCTGCACAGCAGGGTGGCGCGATCGAACATCCACCTGCTGACCAAGATGGGTGCGCGGGTGCGCGTCATCGCGCCGCTGACCCTGCTGCCCAGCGACATCGGCCGCATGGGCGTCGAAGTCTTCACCGACATGAAGCGCGGGCTGAAGGACGTCGACATCGTGATGATGCTGCGCTTGCAGCTCGAGCGTATGCAGGGCGCCTACGTTCCCTCGACCCGCGAATACTTCCGCTTCTATGGCCTCGACTATACCAAGCTGGCGCTGGCCAAGCCGGATGCCCTCATCATGCATCCCGGCCCGATGAACCGCGGGGTCGAGATCGATTCCGAGGTCGCCGACGACATCAACCGCTCGGTGATCCGCGAGCAGGTCGAGATGGGCGTCGCCGTGCGCATGGCCTGCCTCGATGCGCTGACCCGCAGCCTGACGGGGAACCAATGACGCCCCCGTCCCTGCCCGCCAGGCCGCCCAAGAAGCAGGACCGCCCGCTCGCGCTGATCAATGCGCGCATCGTCGACCCGGCGAGCAACCGCGACGACACCGGCGGCGTGCTGGTCGAGAACGGCGTCATCTCGGCCATCGGCTCCCAGGTGACGCGCGCCAACCTCTCGGAGGACGCGGAGGTCCACGATTGCCACGGCCGCGTGCTGGCGCCGGGCCTGATCGACATGCGCGTGCAGCTGCGCGAGCCGGGTGAGGAACACAAGGAGACGATCGAAACCGGCAGTCTCGCTGCAGCGGCCGGCGGTGTCACCTCGATGGTGTGCCTGCCCAATACCGAGCCGATCATCGACGACGTCGCCGGTGTCGAGTTCATCGCGCGGCGCGCGCGAGAGGTGCGTCGGGTCAAGATCTATTGCTACGGCGCGCTGACCCAGGGCCTCGAAGGCAAGGACCTGGTGGAGATGGGGTTGCTCGCGGACTACGGCGCGCTCGGCTTCACCGACGGGCTCCAGGCCGTGCGCGACGTGCAGGTGATGCGCC
>DATEOK010000134.1:0-2860 GCA_035274225.1 Dongiaceae bacterium | reverse complement strand
ATGGGCCGCGCTATCCCGGCGTTTGCCGCCGGTTGGGCGCGCGCGAGCGCGAGGATCGGATGGCGCGCGAGCCGCATGCCTGGCGCCTGGACATGGCACGGGCCAGCGCGCGCGCCGGGCCGCTCCGCTGGCGCGATCATGGCCGCGAGGTTGCGGCGGAGCCGGAGACGTTCGGCGATGTGGTGCTGGCGCGCAAGGATGCGCCGACCAGTTACCATCTCGCGGTCACTATCGACGACGCGGCGCAGGGCGTGACCGACGTCGTGCGCGGCCGCGATCTTTTCGCCGCGACGCACATCCACCGGCTGCTGCAGGCGCTGCTCGATTTGCCGACGCCCGATTATCATCATCATGATCTGCTCACCGATACGGACGGCAAGCGCCTCGCCAAACGCAGCAGCGCGCCGAGCCTCGCCGCGCTGCGCGCTTCGGGTGCCGATCCCGCGGCGCTCGCGGACAATCTTCGATCCGGCAAATTGCCTGCTGAATTCCGCATCGAAAGATCCTAGATGGGTGCCATGTCGGTCTTTCTCCTGATCCTCGTCGTGCTGTTCGCGCTGGCGACGCTTTTTGTGCTGATCAAGGGCGTGGTCGGCATGGCGCAAGGCAAGGACGTCACCGGCCAGCGCTCGCAGGATCTGATGCGCAAGCGGGTCATGCTGCAGGCGGTGGCGATCATCTTCGTCATTCTGTTCCTGTTCGTCGCCGGCGCGTCGAGGCACTGAGCTTCTGGTCAGGCTTACCAAAATCTACACCCGCACCGGGGATGCCGGCGAAACCGGCCTGGTCGACGGCTCGCGCGTGTCCAAGGCCGCGCCGCGCATGGCGGCCATCGGCGATGTCGACGAGGCCAATAGCGCGCTGGGGGTAGCGCTGCTCCATGTCGCCGACGAAAGGCATCGTGCGATGCTCGGACGAATTCAGAACGAGTTGTTCGATCTCGGCGCCGACCTGGCCACCCCTGGCGAAGATTTCAGCGCCGACGGCGGCAATTTGCGCGTCACCCGCGGCCAGGTGACGCGTCTCGAGCGCGAGATCGATGCGATGAACGAAGCGCTCGAGCCGCTGCGCAGCTTCATTCTGCCGGGCGGCGGCGCCGGCAGCGCGCATGTCCATCTCGCCCGGACGATCGTGCGGCGCGCCGAGCGTGGCGCGGTGGCGGCGGGCACGCAGGGCATCTGCCTCAATCCGCAGGCGATCGCCTATCTCAACCGCCTGTCCGATCATCTGTTCGTGCTCGCGCGGGCAATCGCCAACGGCGAGGGCGGGGACATTCTCTGGCAGCCTGGCGCTACGCGCTAGGGCCCATTGCCCGGGCGCTGCCGCTCGCCTAAATGCGGCCGATCCCGCGGGAGAGAAATGTTGCTGCAATCGATATTCCAGGTGATCGATCTCCTGCTCCAGGTGATCACCTACCTCATTATCGCACAGGCGATCTTGAGCTGGCTGGTCGCCTTCAACGTCATCAATACGTCCAATGATTTCGTCCGGACCTTCCTCAATGCCCTCGACCGCATCACCGAGCCGCTCTACCGGCCGATCCGTCGCGTGCTGCCCGATTTCGGCGGGCTCGATTTCTCGCCGCTGGTCGTCCTGCTGCTCATCGCCGTCGTGCGCATCCTGCTCAACGGCCTGCAAGTGCAACTGATCTATGGCGGCTGACATTATCGACGGAAAGGCGTTCGCTGCCGGGTTGCGCGAGCGCATAGCTGGGGCGGTTCCCGCTTTCGCCGCCGCCGCCGGACGCAAGCCGGGCCTGGCGGTGGTGCTGGTCGGCGACGATCCGGCAAGCCAGATCTACGTCGGCTCGAAGCAGAAGGCGACACTCGCCGCGGGCATGGAGAGCTTCGAGCATCGTCTCGCCGATAAGACCAGCGAAGCCGAGCTGCTGGCGCTCGTCGACCGCCTCAATCGCGACGAGGCCGTCGATGGGATCCTGGTCCAATTGCCGCTGCCGCCGCAGATCGAGGAGAAAGCGGTGCTGGCCGCGATCGATCCGGCCAAGGATGTCGACGGCTTTCATGTCGTCAACGCGGGCAAGCTGGCGGTCGGCGAGCAGTCGCTCGTGCCGTGCACGCCGCTCGGGTCGCTGATGCTGCTGAAGGACCGGCTCGGTGACCTGTCCGGCCTCGAGGCTGTCGTCGTCGGTCGGTCGAACATCGTCGGCAAGCCGATGGCGCAGCTGCTGCTCAAGGAGAATTGCACCGTCACCATCGCCCACAGCCGCACGCGCGACCTTCCCGCCGTCGTCCGGCGCGGAGACATCGTCGTCGCCGCGGTCGGCCGCGCGCAGATGGTCAAGGGCGATTGGATCAAGCCCGGGGCGGCCGTCGTCGACGTCGGCATCAACCGGATTGCGACCGAAGAAGGCAAGAGCCGCCTTGTCGGCGACGTCGACTTCGAGGCGGCCAAGCAGGTCGCGGGCGCGATTACGCCGGTGCCGGGCGGCGTGGGCCCGATGACGATCGCGGTGTTGCTGCGCAACACCTTGGTTGCCGCGCATGCCCGCGCCGGCCTGGCTGCGCCGGTCGGGTTGTGATGCTCGCCGCGCCCGCGTTCCAGCTCGCCATTGACGCAGTCGCGGTCAGCTTCCGCTTCTGATCACCTTCCACATCTTCAGGGGCGAGTGGGCGGGCAGGGGAATGGGCTGCAGCCAGGGCGGTGCCTTGTCGTTGAGCAATTGCACGTAGAAGCCGCTCGGCGACTGAACCTCGTAATTGGTCGATTCGGAAAAGTTCGGACAGATCAGCACATAGTCGATGCCGCGCCGCTCGATCATGTGATGCGCATGGTCGGCGGTGCCCAGGAAGGTCTCGATCACATCGACGATCGCCGCGTAGTTGCGGTGATAGGGTCCCGT
>DATEOK010000133.1:0-3724 GCA_035274225.1 Dongiaceae bacterium | reverse complement strand
CCGATCTCGACGACGTCATCCTCGGCTGTGCCAATCAGGCCGGAGAGGACAACCGCAACCTGGCGCGTATGGCCGGCTTGCTTGCCGGTCTTCCGGATAGCTCGGGCGGCGTGACGCTGAACCGCTTGTGTGGCTCGGGTCTCGATGCGGTGGCGATGGCGGCGCGCGCGATCCGCGGCGGCGAATCCGACCTGCTCATCGCCGGCGGCTCCGAAAGCATGAGCAGGGCGCCGTTCGTCATGGCCAAGGCGACATCCGCCTTCGACCGCAATGCGGAGATGTACGACACCACCATCGGCTGGCGCTTCGTCAATCCGAAGATGAAGTCGGCCTACGGCGACGACACGATGCCAAGCACCGGCGAGAATGTCGCGCAGGACTTCCAGGTCAGCCGGGCCGACCAGGACGCGTTCGCGCTGCGCAGCCAGGAGAAGGCTTCTGCCGCCCAAGCCAACGGTCGGCTTGCGGCGGAGATCGTCGCTGTCGAAATCCCCCAGCGGAAAGGCGATCCGGTCTTCGTCGACAAGGACGAACACCCCCGCGCGACGACCCTCGAAGCGCTAAGCAAACTGAAGCCGATCGTGCGCGCCGACGGCACCGTGACGGCGGGTAACGCGTCCGGCGTCAACGATGGCGCCGCGGCGATCATCATCGCATCTGAGGAAGGCGTGAAGCGGCACGGCTTGACACCGCGCGCCCGCGTTTTGGGTGCGGCAGTCGCCGGCGTCCCGCCGCGCATCATGGGCATCGGTCCCGCACCGGCCAGCGAGAAGCTGGTCAAGCGCCTCGGTCTCAGGATGGACGACTTCGAGGTGATCGAATTGAACGAAGCCTTCGCCGCTCAAGGCCTCGCGGTGCTTCGCCAGCTCGGGATCGCGGATGACGATGCGCGGGTGAACCCCAACGGCGGCGCCATCGCCCTCGGTCACCCACTCGGCATGTCCGGTGCCCGGCTTGCGCTGACCGCGACCGAGGAGCTGCAGCGCAACGGCGGCAAGCGCGCGCTGGCGACCATGTGCATCGGCGTCGGCCAGGGAATCGCGCTCGCCCTCGAACGGGTGTAGATGGCGGTCATGGCGACGGCGGCCCCTGCGCTCGACGAAGCCGCCATCATGGCGGTCCTCGAAACCGTTCCCGATCCGGAAATCCCGGTCTTGACCATCACCGATCTCGGAATCGTCCGCGGCATCGCCCACGATCCGGCGCGGGTGCTAATCAGCCCTACCTATACCGGCTGTCCGGCAACGGTGGCGATCGAGGTCATGATCCGCGAAGCGCTTGACCAGGCGGGCTTTGAGGACGTTCACATCGAGCGGGTCCTGTTTCCGCCCTGGACGACAGACTGGATCACCGAGCGCGGCCGCCAGCGGCTCCACGATTATGGCATCGCACCGCCGAGCCCGTCAGAGGTTGCGACCTGTCCGCAATGCGGCTCGACCGACACGGTCGAGATCAGCCGCTTCGGTGCCACCCCGTGCAAAGCGCAATGGCGCTGCCAGTCCTGCCTGGAGCCGTTCGAACGCTTCAAGTGCCATTAGGCTACCACTCGGCGAACGACCCATCCTCCGTCCGAAAGATCGGATTGCGCCAGCGGTGCCGGTCCTTGTCCGCCTCCCGCACCGCCGCCTCGTCGATGTCGACGCCGAGGCCTGGCCCGGTCGTGACCGGCAGGTAGCCGTCGACCGGCGTCAACGCCTCCTTGTTGGTGCAGAAGTTCAGCAGGTCGTGGCCGCCGGTGTTGTAGTGGATCCCGAGGCTGATTTCCTGGATCGCGTGGTTCGGCGTGCAGGCCGCGATCTGCAGGCAAGCGCCGAGCGCCAAGGGCCCCAGCGGGCAATGCGGCGCCACGGCCACGTCATAGGCCTCCGCCATCGCCGCGATCTTGCGTACTTCCAAAATCCCGCCGGCATGACTGAGGTCCGGCTGGATGATGTCGACAGCCCGGTTCTCGAAGAATGGCTTGAAGTCCCACCGCGAGTAGAGCCGCTCACCAAGCGCGATCGGCGTCGAGGTCATCGCCGCAATCTGTGCCAGCCCTTCCGGATTTTCCGACAGCAAAGGTTCCTCGATGAACAAGAGGCCCATCGGCTCCAGCGCCTTCGCCAACTGCTTTGCGATCGGCCGGTGGACCCGGCCATGGAAGTCGAGCCCGACGTCCATGCCGAGCGCCTGCGCCGCCTCGACGCGCTTCACCACTTCAGTGAACGCCTTGGGCGTTCCGATCCAGTCCAACTCGGCAGTGGCGTTCATCTTGACCGCAGTGAAACCCTGTTTCTTCCGGACTTCGGCTGCCTCAGCAATTTCGTGCGGCCGGTCGCCGCCAATCCACGCGTAGGAGCGGACGCGGTCGCGGACCTTGCCGCCCAGCATCTCCCAGGCCGGCAGGCCGACCGCCCGGCCCTTGAGGTCCCACAGCGCCTGCTCGAGCCCCGCGAGCGCCGACATCAGCACCGCGCCGCCACGGTAGAAGCCGCCGCGATAGCCGACCTGCCAGATGTCCTCGATCGCGAAGGGATCGGCACCAATGAAGCGGTCGCGAAACGCTTCGAATGCACCTTCGACGGCTTCGGCCCATCCCTCCAGGCTCGCCTCGCCCCAACCGACGGCGCCGTCTGCGCTTTCGACGCGTACGAACAGCCAGCGCGGCGGTACCAGAAACGTCTCGATCTTGCCGATCTTGCGCGGGGTCACTGCTGAGCCTCGTTGCCGACGCCGGCGTTGCTGCCGTCGTCGGCCTCATTGGCATTGTTAGCGGCCTTTGCCTGCGTGCCACTGCCGCCGAGATGCCGTCCCGCAGCATCATCGACGTCCGGCATCTCGCCGATCTTCTTGATCGGCACGACGAGGCAAACGCTCTGCGCCGGAAGCACGTTGCGCCAGTCCGCGATCAGCTGCTTGTAGGCCCGGCCGACGTTGCGGATCTTGCGGTCGAGGTCGAAGAGGCCGAGCGGATTGACGTTGCCGTTCTGCTCCCGAAGCGCGGTGTCCCAATCGACCTGGTCGGTGAGGCTGTACCAGGTGAAGCCGACGGTCGGGATGCCGACGTTGCGAAGCCGCAGGACGTTCGCCCACTCCTTCCACAGCCACTTCACGGCCTCGTCGCCATGCTGGCCCTCCCACAGGTTGGTTTCGGTGTGCATGACCGGCAGGCGGTATCGATTGTAATATTGCCTGGTGATCTCGGCGTAACCGAACGTCTCGCCAGCCGCGACGGTGTGCCCGTCGGCGAACACGCGATGCTCGTTGAGCTGATAATAATCGTTCCCGAAGATGCAGTGCTGCTTCAGCCGGTGGTTGAGGAACCATTCATATTCCTCGCGAGTCATCCCGTTATCCAGCAGGTACTGGTACATCCCGCTGTCGACGCGCCGGCCATAGTTCAGGTCGAGGCTGAGGAAGCGCATCTGGTTAAGCACTTCTGCGCGGCCGATCGCACCAGGTGAATCCGCATGGTAGTACTCGGATGATTCCGATTGAATGAAGATCGCGTCGTGGCGGCGCTTGAGGATCTCGATCATCCCCATCACGTTGGCCTTCACGATGTGCTTCAGCGCGGTGATGAAACTCTTGTCGCTCTTCTCCTGCTCGTTCCACCAGCCGTATTTCGCCGAAAAGACCGAGCAGATGAACATCTCGTTGATCGGCGTGTAGAGCTGCACCCACGGGAAGCGGACCGCGAAGTCCTGGCAATAGTCGGCGAACAGCTCGGGGAAGTCGGTGTTCT
>DATEOK010000132.1:0-18339 GCA_035274225.1 Dongiaceae bacterium | reverse complement strand
ACGACCGGCTCGACCGAGCGAAGCTGATCGAGTTCGGCGTCGCTGAACGCGCCGCTGCCGTTCGATCGCATGAGCGAGTAGGCGACCGACGTATCGGCTGCCTGGGCGATGAAGCAGATCTCCTCGTCCAGCGATCCGCTTTCCATCGAGATGCAAGGGTGCACTTCCCACGAATTGTAGTAGTCACTGACAAAGAACGCGTCCGGCGCCAGGTCGCGCAGCCGGTACAGGCCCGGCGCCTGGCCGTGCGAACACGCGATGTAGGCTGCGTCCAGCAGGTACGTGCCCTTGAGATAGTTCTCCATCGCCGGTCCGTTGCCGACGCCGCGCAATCCGTCATGCAGCAGGACGGGCCCGCGACCGCCTGGGTAAGCGAAGATGCAGGTGAGGTCGAAGCGCACCAGGTCGGACAGGAACGCATCCAGGCACGGCGCGAAGCCAGGCGATCCAAGGGCCCCGATCACATGACCGAGCCGCTCGATCAAGGACGGCGCGAAGCGCGGGAGGTTTCTCAGTGCATTCAGCAAGGAAGCCTGCCGGTGGGAGAGTGGCGTTCAAGCTGATGCTATCGGTCAGACGCGGTTGTGGGAAGGGCCGCCTTAAGCGGAATAAATACCACAAAAGCAAGCTCCTGGGCGCCGTCACTGACTGAGCGGGCGAAGCAGGGGACCACCGCCCGGCTGTCCCCTTTGGGACATTGCGTCATCGAGCCGTAACCGGAACCCTCGGGAAAACTGCGGGCCGCGCGGACTCGGCGCCGCAATGCGGGAGCAGGCATGGCGCGTTTGGCAGGTCGAGTGGTTCTGGTCTCCGGCGGCGCGGGCGGATGCGGCGCCGCCGCCGTGCGGCTGTTTGCGGCCGAGGGCGCGAAGGTCGCGATCCTCGACCGGCAGGCGGTCGCCGGTCGCAAGCTCGCGGAGGACCTGACCGCTGCTGGACGCGATGCGGTGTTCGTCCAGGCGGACGTCTCGCAGGCTAAGGAAATCGACGCTGCGGTGGCGGAGGTCGCCCACCGCCTCGGACCGATCGACAGCCTGTTCAACCACGCCGGCACGCTGATTGTGAAGCCGTTCCTCGAGACCTCGGAAGCGGAGTGGGACTGGCTGATGGCGGTCAACGTCAAGAGCATGTTCCTGGTCACCCGGGCCGTCCTGCCGATGATGCTGGCCAAGGGGAAAGGCGCCATCGTCTCGACCGCCTCGATCTCGTCGGTGACGGCGACGCCGATGGAAGTGCTGTATTGTGCGACCAAGGGCGCCTGCCTGCAGTTCGCGCGCGCCCTGGCGGTCGAATATCGCGATCGCGGTATCCGCAGCAACGCGGTGTGCCCTGGCTTCATCCGCACCGATCACGGCATGCACGAGGTTACGGAGCTGACCAAGCTGGGGGTCGATGCATCGGAGAACGCCATGAAGGCCATGCAGGGGCGGATGTGCGAACCCGAAGAGGTTGCGCAAGCCGCATTGTTCCTCCTGAGCGACGAAGCGAGCTTCGTCAACGGCTCGGCGCTCTACGTCGACAACACCTTCACGGCGATCTGAAACACAGGGGCATCCAGGCAAAAAGGGGACAAGCATGACACACGATCCGGGCGGCCACAGCGAGGACGTCAAGGTATTGCACAGCATGGGCTATGCGCAGGAACTGGCGCGGCGCATGGGCGGCTTCTCGAACTTCGCCATCTCCTTCTCGATCATCTGCGTCCTGTCAGGCGGCATCAACTCGATGGCGCAGGGGACCAGCGGCGTGGGCGGCGCCGCGCTCGGCATCGGGTGGATCGTCGGCTGCGTCCTGACCCTGTTCTTCGCGCTCGGCATGGGACAGATCGGCTCCGCCTATCCGACCGCCGGCGGCCTCTATCACTGGGGCTCTATCCTCGGCGGCCGCTGGTGGGGGTGGCTGACGGCCTGGCTCAACCTGCTCGGCCTCGTCACGGTCCTCGGCGCCATCAATGTCGGCACGTTCTTTTTCTTCATCGGTTCGTTCGGCGCGACGCTCGGCCTGGAGGCGAACTACCAGACCCAGCTGATCTTCATGATCCTGGTGACCGGCAGCCATGCCTTGATCAACCACCTCGGCATCCGCCTCACCAGCAAGCTGACCGACTTCAGCGGCTACTTGATCTTCTTCGGCTCGATCGCGCTGGCGCTCGTGCTGTTCATCTACGCGCCGAGCCATGACTTCTCGCGGCTGTGGACCTTCACCAACTACAGCGGCGATGCCGGCGGCGGCGTGTGGCCGCAGACCGACAGCATGTCATTCCTGTTCCTGCTGGGCCTGCTGCTGCCGATCTACACTATCACCGGCTACGACGCGTCCGCCCACACCTCGGAGGAAACCGTCAGCGCCTCGCGCAACGTACCGAAGGGCATCGTCAGCTCGGTGATCTGGTCGGGGCTGTTCGGCTGGCTGTTCCTGGCGGCCTTCGTGCTCGCCATTCCCGACATGAACCAGGCCGCAGGGCAGGGCTGGAACGTGTTCTTCTGGACCATGGACCAGGTGGTGCCGCCGGGCCTGAAGATCGCGCTCTATCTGGTGATCCTGGTCTCGCAGTATCTCTGCGGCCTGGCGACCGTCACGTCGGCATCGCGCATGATCTTCGCCTTCTCCCGCGACGGCGGCCTGCCGTTCTCCAACGCCTTGAAGAAGGTGAGCCCGACCTATCGGACCCCGGTGAACGCCATCTGGGTCGGCGCGATCCTGGCGGTGCTGTTCACCGCCCAAACCTCGGTCTATTCGACCATCGTGTCGGTGACCGTGATCTTCCTCTACATCTCCTACGGCGTGCCGATCACGCTCGGCCTCATCGCCTACAAGAAGAGCTGGACCAAGATGGGGCCGTGGGACATCGGCGGCTGGTACCGGATTGTCGCCGTGGCCTGCATCGCCATCGACGTGCTGATCTTCTACATCGGCGTGCAGCCGCCGAACGACAAGGCGCTGTGGATCACGGCAATCTTCATCGCCGTCACGCTGGTCATCTGGTTCGCGCTCGAGCGACGCCGGTTCCAGGGCCCGCCGATCGGCGACATGATCGCCAGGCGCCAGGCGGAGATTGCCGCCGCGGAAAAGGCAGTCGGAGAAGCGCGGTCCTAGCCGCAATCGACGAACTCACAATGCGGCGCCACCCCCTCGGCGCCGCATTTCTTTTGCGCCTTGCCTGCGAGATGCCTACGCGGGCACGGTCTGCGCGGTTCGCCAGCGCTGTCGTGCCTCGGCGCAGAATGCTGCCACGTCCTGCCCATCGAAACTGGACTTCACAATGATCGACCCGATGGTATCGCTAAGCATCACGAACAGGTATTGATCGCTTTCAACCATGATTGGCATGCTGCGCCAGAATCCCTTGAAGTCGCCGAACGGTGACTTGGTGCGAAATCCATCCGGCTCGATCAGGAATGTCGTGCCCGCGGCCCGCCGCCTGATGTGCCGCGCTCGAATGAAATCATTCATCCTGCCAATGCCGAAGAGCAGCGCATAGCAGGCGATTGCGGTAATCACGAGTTGCCATGCCAGATCCGGGGCCATCGGACGAAGAGATTCGAACGAGGCGGCGACCGACAGTGCGAACCAAAATGCTACAATCCACCAAACGACGCCGATGACCGAGTTCCATCTGCCCGCAGGACCGAGGGCGTAGTGCTTGCGAACGAGCCTCATGAAATCCCGGTGCTCGCTCGCAGTCATCTCACACACCTGATGGAGTTCCAGAGCGCCTGCCACGGGCGACTCTATCGCCGCGCCCACGTCCGCACTCCTTTCACCATCTTTCATTTCAACCCCCAACATGTGTTCGGCAGAGCCAATACTCATCTCTAGTTGCTCCGAGCAATCAGAGCAATGAGCCGTATGATGTGGGGCGGGGAGGCCACGACAAAAACAAATCGCCCGCCCGGGAGGATAACTCCAGGGCGGGCGATCCGATTTCCGCGGGGTCGCAAACCGCGGCAGGGAATTGCTACTTAGCTTGAATAGTACATCTGGTACTCGATCGGGTGTGGCGTATGCTCGAGGGCATACACCTCTTCCCACTTCAGCGCCGAGTAGGCCTCGATGAAGTCCTTGTTGAACACGTCGCCCTTGAGCAGGAAGGCGTGATCGGCTTCCAGCGATTCCAGCGCCTGGCGGAGGCTGCCGCACACCGTCGGCACGTCGGCCAGCTCTTCCGGCGGCAGGTCGTACAGGTTCTTGTCCATCGGGTCGCCCGGATGGATCTTGTTCTGGATGCCGTCAAGGCCGGCCATCAGCATCGCCGAGAAGGCGAGGTACGGATTGGCCAACGGATCGGGGAAGCGGACCTCGACGCGCTTGCCGTTCGGGCTCGCCACATACGGGATGCGGCAGGACGCCGAGCGGTTGCGCGACGAATAAGCCAGCAGCACCGGCGCTTCGAAGCCGGGGATCAGGCGCTTGTAGCTGTTGGTGGTCGGGTTGGTGAAGGCGTTGATCGCCTTGGCATGCTTGATGATGCCGCCGATGTAGTAGAGCGCCATCTCGGACAGGTCGGCATAGCCGTTGCCCGCGAACAGCGGCTTGCCGCCCTTCCAGATCGACTGGTGCACGTGCATGCCCGAACCGTTGTCGCCCTTGACCGGCTTCGGCATGAAGGTCGCAGTCTTGCCGTAGGCGTGCGCGACGTTCTTCACCACGTACTTGTATTTGATCATCGCGTCGGCGCAATGCACCAGCGTGCCGAACTTCACGCCCAGCTCATGCTGGCTCGGCGCCACTTCGTGGTGGTGCTTCTCGACCTCAACGCCCATAGCGGCGAGGGTTGACAGCATTTCCGAGCGCAGGTCGCCGCCGGAATCCAGCGGCGCGACCGGGAAATAGCCGCCCTTCACCTTCATGCGGTGGCCGTGATTGCCCTCGTCGAACTTCTTGCCCGAGACGTACGGACCTTCCTCGCTATCGATGTAGACGAAGGTCTGGTTCATCCTGACGTCGTAGCGGACGTCGTCGAACACGAAGAACTCGGCCTCCGGGCCGAAATAGGCGATGTCGCCGATGCCGGAGCTCTTCACGTAGGCTTCGGCCTTCTTGGCGATCGAGCGCGGGTCACGGCCGTAGTTCTGGCCGGTCAGCGGCTCGGCGACGTCGCAGAAGATGACCAGCAGCTTCTGGGCGGAGAAGGGGTCCAGGACCGCGCTGTCGCAGTCCGGCAGCAGGGTCATGTCGGACTCGTTGATCGCCTTCCAGCCGGCGATCGACGAACCGTCGAACATCACGCCTTCCGTCAGGAATTCCTCGGTGATGGTCGACACATGATGCGCCAGATGCTGCCACTGGCCCTGTGGATCGGTGAAACGGAAATCGACATACTGGATCTCTTCCTTCTTGATGAGATCCAACACTTTTCTGACGCTCGACATGGTACCTTCCTGATCTCTGGTGTTGGTTGACTGGTCCGGCGGTCAAGCCGCCGGTGCTCCCACGATCACTTCTTTTTAGATCGCTTCCGGACCGCGCTCGCCGGTGCGGATGCGGATCGCTTCCTCGACGTTCAGCACGAAGATCTTGCCATCGCCGATGCGCCCGGTGGCCGCCGCCTGGCGGATCGCCTCGATGGCGCGCTCGACCATGTGGTCTTCTACGACGACTTCCAGCTTCATCTTGGGCAGGAAATCGACGACATACTCGGCGCCGCGATAGAGCTCGGTATGACCCTTCTGCCGGCCGAAACCCTTGGCTTCGGTCACGGTCAACCCCTGAATGCCGACCTCGTGCAGCGCGTCCTTCACTTCGTCCAGCTTGAACGGCTTGATGATGGCTTCGATTTTCTTCATTTGAACACCTGAATGGCCTGCGACCAGACGCGTATCAGCAAGGGTCGTGCCAAGCCATACGTTTCGTCGAACGCCCAGCTTTGCGCCATTTTTGGGCCTTGTCCAACGCCCTGTTTGCCCAACAATTGGGCGAGATTGCCTGTAATTTGAGCAGGCATGATTTCAGGCGCCAAGGCGCTCCCGCACTCTCAAAAAGCGCCGTCTCGGGCGCGCGAATCCCCGCCAGCATTCCGATCGTTAACGAACGCCGCAGACGGCGCGTGATGGCATAAGCGATCCATAGGCAGCCAGGGAGGATAGTTCCTGCACGCGAATTCAGGGTGTCTGCCACCGAATTCATATCAGCTGCGTCATAGGGATCGCCGTGTCATGAAACGTACTGCACACTTACCTACTTCCATCTGGCCCCGGCAGTATCCGACCGCGTCGGACCGGACGCTCACCGTCATTCGTGCCGTCTCTTTCGAGTTCAGCCAGGCGATTGCGGCGGCGCATCGCTATGAAGAGCTCCGCCTCAAGTCGCGCGCCTGCCACGATCCGGATTCATCTCCCGCGCGTCGGGTCTACCTGGAGTTCTACTCCGATCGATAGCCTTCCGGCCGCTCGCGCTGGCGCTGGAGATAGCGCCGGACCGCAGGATCGGATTCCAGTCCGATCGCCAGTTCATAGGCCCGGTCCGCTTCCGCGCGGGCGCCGGTTCGGGCCAGCAATCCTGCCCGGGCCGCCCAATAGGGTTGGTAGGCGGTGAGTTGCGGATCGTCCTTGAGGAGATCGAGTGCGGCGAGGCCCGCGGCCGGCCCCCGCGTCTCCGCGATTGCGACTGCTCGGTTGATCGCCACCACCGGCGACCCGGTCACCGCCGCCAGCGCGCCGTACAGCATCTCGATGGCATCCCAATCGGCCCGCCCGGTCAGCCGCCGCACGACATGGGCGGACTGAATCGCCGCCTCCAACTGATAGCGGCCCAGAGTGCTCTTGGCGCCGGCGGCGCGCAGCAACGTCTCGGCCTCGGCGATCAGGTCGGCATCCCACTGCGCCGTATCCTGCTCGGCGAGGGGGACGTAGTCGCCCTGCGCATCGCGTCGTGCCGGCCGCCGGGCGTCGGCGTAGAGCATCAACGCCAGCAGCCCCAGGGCCTCCGGCTCCTCCGGCAGCAGCGATGCCGCCAGCCGCCCGAGCCAAATCCCTTCCTCCGCCAGGTTGCGCCGCCGCGCTTCCGTACCCGCCGGGTCGGACCAGCCTTCGGTGAAGGCGGCGTAGATCGCCTCCAGCACTGCGCCCAAACGTTCCGGCAAGTCGATCCGCTCCGGCAGCCGGAACGGGATGCCGGCCAGCGCGATCTTCTGCTTGGCGCGCACCAGGCGCTGGCCCATGGTCGCCGGCGCGACCAGGAACGCCGAGGCGATGGTGGCGGCGTCGAAGCCGAGGATGGTCTGCAGGATCAACGGCGCGCGGATGCCGGCCTCGATTGCCGGATGCGCGCAGGCGAACATCAGCGCCAGGCGCTCGTCGGGGATCTCCGGTGCGCTCGCGCGATTGCTTTCGATCTCTTCGGCCATCAGGCGAATCTCTGCCGCCGCCGCATCGCTGGTGTGGCGCCGGCGCGCGACGTCCGTCGCCTTGCGGCGCGCCACCGCGAGCAACCAGGCTTCGGGTTGCCGTGGGATGCCGCTCGCCGCCCAGTCCGCGAGCGCGGCGGCGAAGGCGTCGGACAATGCGTCCTCCGCCGCCGCCACGTCGCGCGTGCGCTGGGCGAGATAGGCAACGAGCTTGCCGTAGCTGCGGCGCGCGACCGCTTCTGCGGTCGCATGGCTGCCCCCGTCGTCGCGCGCCGTCACGGACCTACTGCATGATCCAGAGCGGCCGCACCTCGACTGTCCCGGCGCTGGCGCCGGGGCAGCGCGAGGCCCAGGACAAGGCGCTGTCCATGTCCGGCACGTCGATCAGGTAGTAGCCGGCGAGTTGCTCCTTAGCCTCCGCATAGGGCCCGTTGACGACGTTCGTCTTGCCCTCGCGGATGCGCACCGTGGTTGCCATGTCGGTGAACTGCAGGCGATCCCCGCCAAGCAGGATACCGGCCTTCTTCAATGCTTCGGTGTAGGCGAAATAGGCCGGCATCATCTTGCTCGCATCCTCCTTCGGGATCGCGCGCATCTTCGCTTCGTCACCGTAGATCAGCAGCATGTATTTCATGACCGTCTCCCTCCGTTGGCGCGGCGCGACATGCACCGCCGGCTCCATGACGTTTGGGCGGATGCAATTTCGACAGTGCGACAGAATTTATACACACGATAGTGCCGCTCCATGCGGGATCCAAACAAGGACGGACCTTAGCCGCGTTCGCGCACGCGTCCTGGCTACGCTGGAGTCTGAAATTGACGGGAAAGCTGTCCTGTAGTGCATCACAAGGCATGCCGTTCTCAACGCTTGATTGCTTCAGGTTCGTGGAGCACTATTAAGTACTTCTGCCGAGCGGTGCTCAGCAAGCGCAGTTTGTTCGCATTTACCGGCCAAGGATGGCGCGATGCGGGCAATATGGGTCATAGCCTCGCTATTGATGTTTGGCATCGCCGTCGTTCACGGACGAGCGATCGCTGACCCGTTGGTGGACGCCGCGCAGGCCGGAGACGCAGCCAAGGTGCAAGAACTCATCGCCGCTGGCTCCGATGTCAACGAGCGGGATCAAAGCGACGAGACGCCGCTGATCAAGGCGGCACTCGCGCGCCAGGCGGCAGCCGCTGCCGCGCTGATCGAGGCGGGCGCCGACATCAAGGCGCGGAACGATCGCGGCTTCACGGCACTTCATGCAGCTGCGTACTCGGGCAGTGTCGAGATCGCCACCATGCTGCTGGATCGCGGCATGCCGGTGGATGACCATGCCGAACGCAACATCACACCACTGCATGTGGCGGCAGAGGAGAATCACGCGGATGTAGTCGAATTGCTGCTTGAGCGCGGTGCCGAGCTCGAAGCAGTGCAGGGCAACGGATACACGCCGCTGACGGCGGCAACCTTCATGCAGAGCACGGATGTGATGGCGCTGCTCAAGCGTCACGGCGCCAAGTGTCAACCGGCCGATTTCATGGGGCAGGGCGCGTACGGCGAATGCGCCGCCGCGGGAAACTGAAACTGTTGCAGGATAGGAGACGTACGATGAGAAATCGGTCCGCAACTACCGGCCGTCTGTTTGCGGCGGTGATCACAATCGCGCTCCTCTCGCTTAACTCGGCTGATGCCGAGGAACGCACGGCGGTCAACACCGGCTATTTTGGCAATGTCGCGATCCAGGGCTATGATCCCGTCGCCTATTTTACTGAGAGCCGCGCGGTCCAGGGATCGCCTGATATCACTCAATCGTGGCTCGGTGCCACTTGGTACTTTGCCAGCACGAAACATCGCGATGCCTTCGCAGCCGAGCCGATGAGCTACGCCCCGCAGTATGGCGGCTTTTGCGCTGGCTCCGTATCGCTTGGGCTGGTTACCGACAACATCGATCCCAACTCGTGGCGCATCATCGATGGCAAGCTCTATCTCTTCGGCGGAAGCGGGGGCCTCGAGCAGGACTTCGACCCCACGGCCTCCCAGATCCTTGCAGGTGCCGAAACCCGCTGGCCTGAGGTGAAAAAGCAGATTCAAGGGAACTAAGAGAGCTGACAGCTAGCTTAGGCGATCATATCTGGCATCACTGGGCGACCGAGAAATGCCAGATGGTCGCCACGTCGGGAAAGACATACTCGTCCTGCCGTTCCCTACTGCCTTGCGGATTGCGATAGACCGGGCTGCAGAACTTTCGCCCCACGGCGACGGCGCCTGATTGCATGCACATAAGATCGCCTTCAAAGGTGAGCTTTCCTGCTGTCAATCCCTGTGGCCCACGCTGCGCATATTCGCCCTTTGCCGTCATCTGCATCACGAACGGCGCGCCGCGATACTCATGACCGACCCAAGTCTTGTTGATAGCCAAGGCTTGGATCGCAGCACCATCAAGCTGATCCGCCGAACTTCCGTGAAATCCGTAGGGCCACTCAGGCACACCGGCATCGCGAAGCGCATTGATGCGGTTGTCGAGGTCCTCTTGACGGCGATGATGGCCGTAGACGATGCGGGCGGCAGTCAGGTTCATGTCGGGCGATCTCGTCATGAGGGTTTCGAGCGCTTCACGAGCGTTTGCAGTCTGACCCAGCCGCGTGTACGCCATGATAAGCACCTCGAGGGCGAGGTCGCTTTTCATGATGGCTCCAGCCAGCCGAACTGCCTGAACGGCCTCCTCGTATCGCTTGTTCATAAACAGAGCTAAAGCGTAGTAGTCGTAGACCTGCGCTTGCGGCTTCGGATTGAGGTGAAGCACTCGCTCCATGGCCGCCAACGCCTCCGGCTGCTGCCCCGCATAGATGAGAACGATTGCCATGTTGAGCATGGCATCGGCGCTGTTTGGAGCGAGGGTCACCGCCTTCTGCACTGAGGCAATCGCTGCGTCGTGCTCGCCATCGACCGACTGCAGAATACCGAGCACCGCGTAAGCCCGAGCTGTTTGCGGGTTCAATTCCAACGCCCGTCCCGCCGCCTCGTAGGCCTGCTGGCGGGCTACGGCGCTGACCATTACCGGCTGATAGTCGAAGCTGACGACATCGACGAGCGCGCGCGCATAACCGGCGTAGGCGTCGGCGAACTGCGGATCGAGCGAGATGGCCATCTGATACAGGGACAACGCTTCGCCCAGGGTCCGAGCAGAGAGATCGTAGACCTTCTGCTCCGCGCGCGTGTAGTTGTCATAGGCTTCGAGATTGCGCGTTGGCAGCCGGGTGATCTGCGTCTTTTCGCTCTCCGTCAAGCGCACGGATAAGGCCTCGACGATCCGTCTGATCACTTCGTCCTGAAGCACGAAGATCTCTGCGTACGCGCGATCATAGCGCTCCGCCCAGACATTCGCGCCGGTCGCACCGTCGATCAGCTGCACATTGATGCGAACGGAATCGCCCGAACGACGCACGCTTCCCTCCAACACGTATCGAACGCCCAACTGCGCGGCCACGTCCCGCACATCCGTGGATGAGCCCTGGTAACCGGACGTGGAGTTGCGGGCGATGACGAGCAGCCCGGAGATTTTAGACAGATCGGTGATGAGGTCGTCGGTAAGACCTTGCGCGAAGTACGCCTGCTCGGACTCGGGGCCGAGGTTGCCGAACGGCAGAACCGCGATCGACGGCTTGTCCGGCAGCGGCAGCGCGGCGCGTTCGACTGCCGAAGACGGGCCCTGCGGCTCCCACGGCCGCCACGACGCTACCGCCCCGACCGCGACAAGGACAGCAATTGCCCCGACAATGGCGACCGGCCGGCGCCAAAGCCGGGCGAGCGACTGCCGCCTGCCAAAGATCTTGCCGGCCGCTTCCGCGTCCATCCGCACGCGGTACGCGCGCACCGGCTTGTCGATGTTCTTGACCCGCCGTTCGCCCAGGGACTCATATCCCACGTCAAGCTTCTTCTCGACCTGGTCATATGCCGTGCCGGAGATCACGACGCCTCCCAGCTCGGCGAGCTGCTGCAGGCGGTGCGCTATGTTGACACCGTCGCCGTGGATATCGTTATCCTCGATGATGACGTCGCCGAGGTTGATGCCGATGCGAAATACCATCCGACGATCGGACGGCAAGGCGGCATTGCGCCCGGCCTCGGCGCGCTGCACGTCGACCGCACAGCGCAAGGCGTCGACGACGCTGTGGAACTCTACCAGGAGCGCGTCGCCCATGGTCTTGACCAGCCGGCCGTGGTGTTCCTCGATGTTCGGCTCGAACACCTCGTGAAGCTCGGCCTGGAAGTGAGCGCGAGTCCCTTCTTCGTCCGTCTGGCTGAGATGGCTATAGCCAGCGACGTCGGCAATCATCACAGCGGCAAGTCTGCGCTCCATGCGCCCACTCCGCGCCGCTTACCCGCTCTGTCCGAGGCCGTGCTACTGCCAGCCTTTGACAGCGCGCCGGCCTAACTGGTTCGTCTGAGAGCATATCCTGTATCCCGCCGACTATGATAGGACCTCCACTGCGTTGGCGGCGGAACGCCTTTGGAGCTGGCAATGAGTGTGGAAGCTGCCACCGTTCGGGCGGGTGGCAAGGAATGGATCGGGCTGGCAGTGCTCACATTGCCTTGCCTGCTGGTGTCGATGGACCTGACGGTCCTCTATCTCGCCGTCCCGCATCTGACCGCCGATTTGAATCCCAGCGCCGCTCAGCTGCTGTGGATCGTGGATATCTACGGCTTCCTGATCGCCGGCTCGCTGATTACCATG
Source organism: Dongiaceae bacterium (assembly GCA_035274225.1). GTDB lineage: Bacteria > Pseudomonadota > Alphaproteobacteria > Dongiales > Dongiaceae > Dongia_A. Next base: position 6,273 of record DATEOK010000132.1, on the reverse strand, counting down.
GGCACCCTGGGCGACCGGATCGGCCGGCGCCGGCTGCTGCTGATTGGGGCCGCGGCTTTCGGCGTGGCGTCGGTGCTGGCAGCCTTCTCGACCAGCCCGGAGATGCTGATCGCCACCCGGGCCATTCTCGGCGTTTCCGGCGCCACCTTGATGCCATCGACCCTGTCCTTGATCCGCACCATGTTCCACGATGCGGGGCAGCGCACCTTCGCGATCGGCATCTGGACCATCAGCTTTTCGATCGGCGCCATCATCGGCCCACTGATTGGGGGCGCGCTGCTGGAGCACTTCTGGTGGGGCTCGGTGTTCTTGATCGGCGTTCCGGCGATGGCGCTGCTGCTGATCCTGGGGCCGCTGCTGCTGCCGGAGTTCCGCAGCGGCGAGACCGGACGCTACGATCTCACCAGCGCCGTCATGTCGCTGCTGACCGTCCTCGGGGTGATCTACGGCGTCAAGCACATCGCCGAGCAGGGCCTCGACTGGCTGGCGGCGGTCTCTATCGTCGCGGGCGTCGTGCTCGGCGTCGCGTTCGTCCGGCGGCAGGGCGTGCTCGATGTTCCGCTGATCGACCTGCGCCTGTTCCGGTCATCGACCTTTGCGGCTTCGCTGGCGACCAACGTGTTCGGCTTCTTCGTTATGTTCGGCACGTTCCTCATGACGTCGCAATATCTGCAACTGGTGCTGGGCCTGTCGCCGTTGGTCGCCGGCCTGTGGACCGTTCCGTCGTCGCTCGGCTTCATCGCCGGCTCCATGTTGACCTCGGTGGTTGCCAGGCACGTGCGCCCGGCCTACGCGATCACGGCCGGCAGCGTGCTGGCCGCATCCGGATTCGTTCTGCTCATGCTGATCGAAGCCCCCGGCGGCCTCGCGTTGCTGGTGGTTGCGTCAGTCGTCTTCTCGATCGGTCTGGCGCCGACCTACATCCTGGCGACCGACATGATCGTCGCCGCCGCGCCGCCGGAGCGGGCAGGGGCGGCCTCGGCCATTTCGGAGACCGGCACGGAACTGGGTGGCGCGCTGGGCATTGCGATCATCGGCAGCATCGGCGCCGCGATCTATCGCAGCACGATGGCGAACCGCGTGCCCACCGAGCTGCCGCCGGACGCCGCAGCGGCCGCGCACAGCACGCTCGGCGGCGCCTTGGCGGCGGTGGATCAACTTCCGGCCGACCTCGGTGGAGCAATGCTGGATGCCGGACGTGTTGCTTTCACGCAGGGAATGATCGTTTCGGCTGGCATGGCGGCATTGGCGATGCTCGCGGTCGCGGCGATGGCGCTGATCTGGCTGCGCGCCGTCCGGCCCAGCGCTGCATCCGGTCACTAGGAGGATCCCATGGCAGATGAGGCTCTTTCCAAGGCATTGTTCCGCGCCTTGCTGGCCTTGCGTATCACCCTCGGCCTGTTCCTGCTGCAATGGGGCATCGAGAAGTTCGTCGTGCCGCAATCGAACGTCGGCATCTGGAACTACTTCTACGGCCTCGATGTGTCGGTGGCGCTCGGCTACGCCTTCGGTGTCGCCGAGATCGCCATCGCGCTGTGCATGATCCTCGGCCTGTTCCGTTCCATCGTCTATGGTGCGGCCCTCATCCTGCATGCGGTGACGGTGCTGGTGACCTGGCGCCAGCTGATCGACCCCTGGGGCGATCCGATCAACCACCTGTTCACGGCAGCCGTGCCGGTGCTCGGCGGCCTCCTGGCGCTGTTCCTGCTGCGCCACTGGGACCGCAGCCTGTTCGCCAGATAGTTTCTCAGTCTTTCCCCAGTCCCGCCGCAATCTGGCCGCAACCGGGCGGTACTGAAGGCCGGTGGTGCTCGGCGGCTGCGGCACGCACTCCATCTCGAACTCCGGGTACCATGAGGACGGCTCCTACGGCCGCAATGCGTTCTATCAGGGCGAGATCTCGATCAACCCCGCGACATCCGATCAGGACCAGGTGCAACACTCGAAGGCCGCTGGCCACGCCAGGCTCGCCGACATGATCTTGGCGGCGGCGAGTGCGATACCATTGGCGAACTGACGGCCCTCGACATCGTCAGCATCCCATGCATGGTGATCCGAAAGCGGCTGATTTCATCAATCGATTCGACGCGGCAAGTCATAACAGGCAGGCAATGAGATACAGACACGTCTGTTCCACGCAGCGGTAGGCTGACATGGATCATTTCGCATTCGACGGCGCCACGACGCCCTGGCACGGCAACGCCACCTATCCGGCGGCGTTCCACGATTCGGTGAGTGAGCGGACGTGGGTTGCCTGGGAAGCGTTTGTGGATGGCGCCCGTCGCGTACACTGCGCCGTCCTCGATGTGACGGCCGGGGCGTTCGGTCCGATCCATGAGGTCGCCGCACAACCGTTGCAGGACGACGACCACGGCGTGCCGGCGATCGTGATGGATCATGAAGGCTACGTGCATTGCTTCCACGGTCCGCACGACGACGACATGCTGGTCCACAGTACCGCAGCGGCGAACGACCCCGCGACATGGACCGCACGCGGGTCGCTGTCCGGCGACTATACCTATCCGCATCCGACGCTGATCGACGGGACGATCTATCTTTTCATGCGCAGGCGGATCGCCGCGCAGACCCGGCGTGTCCTGGTTCTCCGCAAGACCACGAGCTTGGCCGGGGGCATTCCGATGTTCGGCGGCGATCAGACCATCATCGACTTCGGCAACGACAGCAGGGTCTATGCCGGCGTTCATGTGGAGGTCGGAACCGACGTCCACATCAGCGCGACTTGGTCCGACTATGCCGATTCCGTGCGCCGGCACGTCTACCACTTCATCTATGACACGACCGACGGATCGGTCCGGAATGCCGATGGTTCCGTAGCGGTGGCCGCGTCCTCGCTGCCGATAACCCTGTCGCAAGCCAATGCATCGTTCCGGGTCGTCGATTTCGGCACCGACCGGGGCGACATCGTCGGCTTCTGCGTCGGGTCCGACGGCGCCCTGCATCTGGCCTATGCGCGCGGTAGCGGTACGGCCTTCAGCCTCTATCACAGCATGTTTGCCGGCGGCGCATGGTCATTGCCTGCCTTGATCGGCGCAATCCCCGGAACCGATCATGGAACCTTCACTGACTCCATCACGCTGGCGCCGCTGCCGGATGGCACCGTCGCGCTGTGGTATCCATACGATCCGACGCCGACCTGGACCTTTGGCGGCGACATGGCGCGCCGGATATTCAGCGGCGCGTGGAGCAGCCAGGAGACTGTCAGGGCATCGGTGAGCAGGGCCTTGGCGCGGCCGAGCGCGATCCGCCATGCTCACCCGTCAGCGCGCGTAGTCTTCGCCGAGGTCGCCCAGAGCGCAGCCGACAGCGCCGCCGGCGGATTGCGGATGTATCTGCACGGCGATGGCGGATTGATCGGCCGCCCCGACGAGCCGCCGCATGTCGCGCTGCTGATCGATACCACGCCCGGCAGCAGCGTCGGCACCGATCCGCATTTCGCCGCCGTCAAGCTGCTGATCGATACCACGGAGACCTGACATGTTGCCCATCGACAAGAGCTCCGGCGCCAAGCTCGCGCGCCACATCTTTTTCCCCGACAGCGCGGATTTCACGCCGGCGGGCGACTTCACCATCGAGCTGTTCGGCGTCCGGTTCCCGACCCTGGCCAACGCGGTCCTGATCAACCACTACAACGCCTTCAGCCCGCTATCCAACCAGCGCAGCTGGCTGCTGCAGTATGCCAGCACGCAACTGCAGTTCGCCTGCTCGACCGACGGCAGCGGCCTCACGATCATCGCCTATGCGTGGTCGCCGACCGCGAACCAGCCGTACGATCTCGCGGTCGACCGTTCTGGCGCGACGATCCGCATCTACGTGGACGGTGCGAAGGTGGCCAGCGGCACCAAGAACGGCTCGCTGTTCAATTCGAGCGATGGCCTGGTGCTCGGCGCCGGCCGGCATGGCGACGGGTTCGCCAATCTGTTCGGCGGTTCGGCCGTGGCGGTCAGGCTGACCAACGGCGTGGCACGCTATGCGACCGACAGCAGCTATGCGGTCCCAACGCTGCCGCTGCCGACGGCGTGATAAAGCAAAACGGGCCGGAGATGATCCGGCCCGCTGCAATCATATCGGGCTGCGCTTACTCCGCCGCCTTCTTGCGCTGCTCCAGGAAACCGCGCATGCGCCGGATCGCTTCGGCGATGTTCTCCTTGCTGTTCGCGTAGGAGATGCGCAGGTAGCCCTCGCCGTAGGCGCCGAAGCTGGTGCCGGCGATCGAGGCGACGCCCGCCTCGTCCAGCAGGCCGAGCTCCATCTGCTTCGACTTGAGGCCGGTGCCCTTGATGTTCGGGAACGCATAGAACGCGCCGAGCGGCGTGATGCAGGAAACGCCGGGCAGCTTGTTCAGCTCGCTGACCACGAACTTGCGGCGCTCGTCGAACGCCACCATCATCTTGTCGATCTCGCCGCGCGGGCCTTTCAAGGCCGCGATGCCGGCCCACTGCGCCGCCGCGTTGACGCAGGAATGCACGTTGATGCAGAGCCGCGTCGCGTGGTCGATCAGCGCCTTCGGCCAGACCGAGTAGCCCATGCGCCAGCCGGTCATCGCGTAGGTCTTGGACCAGCCGTCGAGCACGATCAGCCGGTCGGCGATCTCCGGGTACTTGAGCAGGCTGGTGTGGACGTTGCCGTCATAGAGCATCTCGGAATAGATCTCGTCCGACATGATGGCGACGTTCGGATGCTTGACGAGGCCGGCGACCAGCTTGTCGATCTCCGCCTTCACGCAGATGCCGCCGGTCGGGTTGGCGGGCGAGTTGATGATGATGAGGCGGGTCTTCGGCGTGATGCGCGAGAGCACGTCCTCCGCCTTGAAGCCGAAGCCGTTCTCCTCGAGCAACGGCAGCGGCACCGGGGTCGCGCCGACGAACTTGATGACAGATTCGTAGATCGGGAAACCGGGGTTCGGATAGATGATCTCCGCGCCCGGCTCGCCAAACATCGAGATCGCGAAATACATGGTGACCTTGCCGCCCGGCACGATCAGCACGTTGCCCGGATCGACGTTGACGCCGTGGCGGCGGTTGAGGTCGGCTGCGACCGCCTCGCGCACCTGCGGCAGGCCGTTGGCCGGGGTGTAGCCGTGGTGGCCGTCCTTCAGCGCCTTGACCGCGGCCTCGACGATATGGCCGGGGGTCTGGAAGTCGGGCTGGCCGATCGACAGCGCCACGATGGACTTGCCCTGGGCCTCCAGCGCCTTAGCGCGGGCCAGGACCTCGAACGCGGACTCGGTGCCAAGGCGGCCCATGCCGCTCGCCAACTGAAGCATCTGTGTCGTTCCTCTTTGCAGCCAGGCGCGGCCTGTCGCCCCGCCGTTTTCCGGCGCGGATTTTAAGGATTCGAGGGGCGAGGCTGTGCTTTGCCCGCCGACAGGAATTTGCGGATTGGCGACAGCGGCCATGTCGTTGAAAGGGGATTTGCCAGGGCTTAACTATAGTCCAGCGCTTGACCCGGCGGGCGCCCTGGTTTAGACCCGCCGGCGCGGTGGCGGGTATAGCTCAATTGGTTAGAGCACTAGATTGTGGATCTAGGGGTTGCCGGTTCAAGTCCGGTTACTCGCCCCACCTCGTTCTCCAGTCGCCTGGATGACGTGTTAACGCCGGGAAGTTCTCCGGCCTGGCTCCCTTCTGAAATCCAATGTGTGATGCCGGTCGCTCCATTTGCGAGGACCTCCACACACATAGCTCGAAGCCGGTCGCGCCGACCGCCTCCTGCGGCCACAACAACGCGAGCCCGGCCCAGATGGGAGAGAGCGCATGAACCGCACATCATTGGCGTTTGCTGTTCTATTTGGCCTGACTTTGACCGGCGCCGGCGCGAAGGCCGAGCCCGTCATGCATGGCGCGATGGATATCTGCCAGGCGGTCGATGACGGCGTCACGACCGTATCGAACGGCATGGAAGTCTGCTGCGCCCAGGAAGTGACGGAGTTCGACAACGGCCACATCGATTTTGGCGAAAAGTACTGTGTGGTTTGCGTCGCCGGTACGGACAACTGCGTCTACGAAGAGGTCGCTCGCAATACGCAGCAGCAGACGGTTCGCAACATGACCAAGGCGTTGGCCGGCAAGACTAAAAAAGCGCCCGTTACCAGCAACTAGGCTGCCGCATGGCTACATGCCCTCGCTGCAACGCAGGCATGAAGTTTACGCGTGACTCCAGGGTAGACCTAAGCTACTTTCCTGCGCCTACCGGTCATAGACTGGTAGCGTTTTTGAAGTTGGCGCGAGCCACGGTCCAAGTTCTGGGATGACAGGT
>DATEOK010000131.1:0-13319 GCA_035274225.1 Dongiaceae bacterium | reverse complement strand
GATAACTCCAGCTAATCCCTGGAAAATTTGTGTTTCTTGCGGCGGCTCGCCGAACTCCCGCCAAAAGCCTCCCGGCCAACGGCAATCTATGAATTGCATCGCCGACCCGCGGCCTTATATGACAGGGGCGCGCCGCTCGCGCAACGTGGGTAAACCCTCCTGGACCCTTCCATTGGATGCCCCCGTCGGCGGGTCCGCACCGAACCGTCTATCGCATATCGTCCGCCGCCAAAGGTGTTTCAAGCATGGCCATCAGCGAAACCCAGATCCTCGATGCCCTCCGCAGCGTCCGGCTGCCGCAGGGTGGCGACCTCGTGGGCGCCGGCATGGTGAGCGGCCTCACCCTGCGCGAGGGCCATGTCGGCTTCGCCATCGAGGTCGATCCGACCCAGGCGACGGTGATGGAGCCGGTGCGCAAGTCCGCAGAAAAAGCCATCATGGATTTGCCAGGTGTGCTGACCGCGACCGTGGTGCTGACCGCCCATCGCGCCGCGCCGCAGACGGCGCAGCGGCCGACCGGTCCGGCCCGTCCTCAGGCGCACAGCCACGCCCACGGCCATGCGCATGGGCAGCCCGGGGGCCAGCCCGGCGGCGGCCGTCTCTCGCTCCCCGGCATCAAGCACATCATCGCGGTGGCCAGCGGCAAGGGCGGCGTCGGCAAGTCGACCACCGCCGTCAACCTCGCGCTCGCGCTGCATGCCAACGGCCTCAAGATCGGGCTGCTCGACGCCGACGTCTACGGCCCCTCGCAGCCGCGCATGATGGGCATCAAGGGCAAGCCGACCAGCAAGGACGGCAAGGTCATGGAGCCGATGGCCAATCACGGCATCAAGGTGATGTCGATGGGCTTCCTGATCGACGAAGAGACGCCGATGATCTGGCGCGGCCCGATGGTGATGAGCGCCATTACCCAGCTGCTGCGCGACGTCAACTGGGGCGAGCTCGACGTGCTGGTGTGCGACCTGCCGCCCGGCACCGGCGACACCCAGCTCACGATGTCGCAGAACGTGCCGTTGGCCGGCGCGGTCATCGTCTCGACCCCGCAGGACATCGCGCTGCTCGACGCCAAGAAGGGCCTCAACATGTTCCGCAAGGTCGATGTGCCTGTCCTCGGCATCATCGAGAACATGAGCTACTTCTCCTGCCCGAACTGCGGCCACCGCAGCGACATCTTCGCCCACGGCGGCGCCCGGCGCGAGGCCGAGCGCTTCGGCGTCGATTTCTTGGGGGAAATCCCGCTCGACATCGCGATCCGCGAAACCTCCGACAGCGGCAACCCGATCGTGGTCAGCGACCCGACGTCGCCGCACGCCGCCGCCTATCGCGACATCGCGCAACGCATCTGGACCAAGCTCGCCGGCGCTGGCCAGCGCCAGGGACCGCGCATCGTCATCCAGTAGGAGTCGCTAGTCGAGACTCGACGGCGTGCCGGTCTGCTGTCGGCGGATGGCGGCGATATCGTCGCCCAGCGCGACGAAGCGCAGGAGAAGGCCGTACGATATTACGATGCCGAGAAAATACATCACCGCCATCAGCAGTCCCGCGCCACCTCCCAGAAGCAGCTGCCACAAACTTGCGCCGCCGGCGACCGCCTGGTAGATGCCACCGACCACCGGCACCAGCACGAGTGCCACGACTACTAGAACTCCCAATATCAGCAGAAACGCCAGCCGCGTAAGATTTCGCATAAGCCACTTGTGCATCGCCCACCCCCGATGGAAAGAATTGCGGCGACTACAGCATGGAATTGCACAGGCTTCAATCGCCACGGTTCGCCAGTGCCGATGGGAGGCAGCGCTCTCGCCGATTGTCGAGACGGTTCAGGTCAGCGTCGCCACGCCGGCAGCCCGAGTTCCTTCAGTGCGCCGACCTCGCGCGCGGCGAGCCAACGGAACAGGCGATCGCCGGTCACGCGCCCGAGCGAGAGGGCCGCATAGCACAGCTTCACGGTGTGCTCGTCGTCCTCTGCCAGCGCACTGCGCAGCAGCTCCGGCCAGGCCGGCGTTTCAGCAGCGCGCCACGTTGCGACGGTGTCTGATTCGGGCAGAGCTGGCCGACCGATCCCGATGTAGGCCGCAGCGAGGCCCTGCCATAGCCATGGCAGCAGAAGATTCGGCGTCTCCACGTACGGCAGCAGCACGGCGACAGCCTGCGCCGCGGTGACGGTGTGAAGCGCCGTGAAATCGCCGGTCGCGCCATAGAGCATCGCGCCGGCGCGCGCGATGTCGAGAACGCTGCATCGCTCGATATCCAGCCAATCGATCACCTCGCCGAATCCGCTCAAGGCTCCGACCGCGAGCAAGGCATCGTCGATCAGACCCGGTGCTTTCTTCGGATCGAATGCGAAGCGTGGATCATTGCGCACCCTCTCCAGCAGCAGCAATGGATCGGCCGACGTCTCGCCGTCCGCCGGCATGCCGAGCGCGACACCGAGCCGCTGCCAATGCGCCGCCCAGTAGGCAAGGCCTGCGGCAATCTCGCCATCGTGCCGGCTGGTCACGCCCATCGCCGTGCGAATCAAGCCGTGGAATGCCGCTGCCGAAATGCCCGGCGCCAGCTCCGGCAGCATTGCACGCAACACCGGCTCCCAGCCTCCGCGCGCAACACGCTGGCGAAAATCGGCCTGCAGATCGACGAAGCCCGCATGATCCGCCTTGCGGAACGGCCATGCACCGGTTGGTGCGGCCTCGCGCAGCGGCAGCGCCTCCAGCCACGAGGCATGTGTGCGCCGATACTCGTTGAGCTGCCCAGGCGTCGCGCCCATCTGCTCCAGCGCGATAAGCGCCATCGGCAGATGATTGCACAGTCCGCCGCCATACTCCGGATCGTAGGCCTCGGACTCGGTCAGCAGCTTCGCGAGAATGGACATTGAATGCTCTCGAAATAAAGAAGCATATGTGTTATTATATTATCGGCAACGTGCGGGCAATGCCCTACCAGCGCCCGTGCCGTTTGTTCCAGGCGAACAGCCGGTCGGCGAAGCGGTTGTAGCCCCAGCGCGCGAATTGCCGAAGGCCAGGCAACCCCATCAGCCAGCCGAGCCAGCGCCGCCCTGGCGTCATCGCCCAGACGGCAATCGCGACATCGGCGCCGACCAGGAGGCGGCCCTGCTCGTCGACCATGTGCAGGCTGTGACGGATCTGATCGACGCTCTTGTCGATCTCGGCGGCGGCTTCCGGCGTGGCGGCGATGTCGCACCAGGCGATGGTGTCGCTGCCTTCCGGCAGCAGGTTGTCCATCTTGGCGCGCTGCTGCTCGATCCCGGTGCGGCAGACCGGGCAGGCGGAGTTGTAGTAGAGCTTCGGCTTGGCCGACTCCTTCAAACCTACTCCTTGAGGAGGGCCTGCAGCTCAGTCCATTCGCGCTTGCCGAGGCCGCTCGCTTCCTGGGTGACGGTTTCACCGGCCAGCATACGCTTGATCGTGCCCCAGGCGGACTTGGACAAAGTGACGCCGTGCAGCCGGTGCTCGACGAACGCCTCTGCCGTCAGTGGCACCCAACGCTTCAAGAGGTCGACCATCACGTCGGCATAGACCCGGATCTCGTACTGGGCGTGCGCATCGGCGCGCAGCGACAGGAAGTGCATCAGGTTGTGCAGGTCAACCTTCCAGTACCATTGGGTATAGAAGTTGAGCCCGAGATTCATGCGCGCCAGCTCGCGCGCCAGCCCCTGCCGGGAGTCGTCGATCTTCTGCCCGTCCTCGCTCTCGTTGAGCATGGTGAGATAGTGGTCGTAGGCGTGGGTCGCATCGGTGCGCAGCAGGTCCAGCACCTGCGCCGCCTCCTTGCCTTCCAGCACTTCGCCGCGGCCCTGCCGGTTGCTGACCGACTGCGCCGCCAGGTTCTCCTCGGCAGGGACGTAGAACTCGCGGTCGAGGATCGAATAGCGCGCGGAATACTCGTTCACGTTGGCGGTGCGATGGCGGATCCACTGGCGCGCGACGAAGATCGGCAGCTTCACGTGGAACTTGATCTCGCACATCTCGAACGGGGTCGAGTGCCGGTGGCGGATCAGGTAATGGATGAGGCCCTTGTCCTCACTCACCTTCTTGGTGCCGCGCCCATATGAGACGCGCGCCGCCTGCACCACCGCCGCATCGTCGCCCATATAGTCGATGACCCGGACAAAGCCGTGATCCAGCAGCGGGAAGGCCTGGTAGAGCACCTCTTCCAATCCCGGCGAAACGGCGCGGCGGGTGGCGGCGGATTCGCCGCGCTGGCGGTCGATTTCGGCTTGCTGGTCTTTGGTCAGGGGCATGGGACTCGGGCACTCAGTCTGGGTTGAGACAGGTCCGCCTTATGCCCCCTTTCCCGCCGTCACACAACGCATTGCCACAACATGTGGGACCGCACATTCGGCGGGTGCATATGGGCCGCTGTTAACTCTTTTGATTCGTCACAAGAGTCCCTATATTTGAAACTGTCGGGCAACCGACTATGGCGATAAACGCCTTATGGAATAAGCGTTGCGGACCCGGGGGCGGTACCCGGCGCCTCCACCATTCCCGCCCAGCTTTGGCTGGCCGGTTCATGGGGGCGAAATAGGATCGACGCGCGTGGTAAAGGTAAGGTTTTCGCCCGGCATGGTATCCACCGTTATCGGGCCAACCTAGAAGTGCCAACGACAATAGCCGTTTGGCTCTCGCTGCCTAATAGGTAAGCGCGGTCCGGGGGGCGCCGGGCAACAGAAAGCCCCCCACTGAATTGCGTATTGGGAGTAGAGTTTGCTGGCGTGCCCGTCGCGGAGGACGGGTTGGGGAGAATGCCGGGCGGATGAGCAAGGACTGGCTACGCTATGACCGGATGGTCGAGGACGCCCTGCGCGGCGTCGTGCGCCGCGCGTTGACCGACGTGTCATCGAGCGGGCTGCCGGGCGACCATCATTTCTACCTGACCTTCCGCACCGGCGAGCCAGGCGTGCAGATCGCGCCTGCCCTCAAGTCCCAGTATCCCAAGGAAATGACCATCGTGCTCCAGCATCAGTTCTGGGGCCTGGAGGTGGGTGATGACCAGTTTGCCGTCACGCTCAGCTTCGGCGGCAAGCACGAGCGGCTGGTTGTTCCGTATCGATCCATCGTCAGCTTCGCTGACCCGTCGGTGAAATTCGGCCTGCAGTTCGAATCCTCCGCCCACGGCGAAGGAGAGCCGCTCGAGGACAGCGCCACCGGCCGCACCATGACGCCGAAGGACCTCAACGACCTGCCGCGCCTGATTGAGGACAAAGCAGCCGGCGTGAAATCGACCGCCCAGGTCGTCGCCCTCGACGCCTTCCGCAAGAAGTAGCAATCCCGCCTGACCGCATCATCGTCGTGCTCGTGCGGGCACGATGAGGCATGAGGAGCTTTCCGTGACCGAGCAGACGAACCGTTCTCCAGCGCGCGACCCGCAGGATCTGGAGCGGCTCCTGATCGATCGTCAGCACGTTGGCGACGTCGAGGGCATGGTCGTCCTGTTCGAGCGGGCGGCGATAGTCGATTGCGGCGAGGGCAAGTTCCTGCACGGTCATCCCGAGATCCGCCGCTACTTCACCGAGGTGGTCGCGAGCGGACGCAAGTTCGCGCGCGGTCAACAGCAGCCGGCGTTGATCTGCGGCGACCTCGCACTTACCTCGACTCGCCTGCCCGACGGCAGCGTGACCGCGGAAGTCGCGCGGCGGCAGAGCGACGGTACCTGGCTGTGGGCGATCGATCGCTACACCATCGCGACCGAACAACGATCGTAGCGAGACAAGTCACCGGCGATTGTCGTGCAACTCCGGCGATCAGACGGTTGACTGGTGCAGCATCGCAACAGGCGCGCGTAATCGTTGTGCCATGCGCTCTTCTGAATTGACCCACCGCGACTCAATCGGATAGAAAACACGCTCTTCTCAAGTGAGGAGGGTGCGAATGATGTCTCGAACCATTGTAAGGCTTGACGCCTGAGAGCTGCCGTCGACGTTGGTCGATCCCGGCTCCGCACCTTCTGTTTCCAGAACCAGCTGAATTGAACTGACGATCGCGCAAGCGGCGTCGCAACATCGAGTCACCGCATTCCGCGGCCTCAAGTGACTCCTCGGCTCTCCGTTTTTCCGGACAGCCGCGGCCGTCGGTTCTCTTCAGGGTGTGGCTCCGTTCATCGCCGTCGTCGCGGGCAGCGCGGTTCGTGCATCGCGCACGTCAACGCAACCCCAAAGCAGATGGAGCTTATCATGACGATCCATTCGACTCTCCTGTCCTGGCTGTTCGGTCACCCGCAGGTTGCCGACCACGACATCCGTTTGACCACCGCCGACAGACGGTTCGGGCGCGACCCGGACTACAAGTCGTTGCGGTGGCTGAATGGACAGTCGCCACCGAACCTGCCGGACGGCGTGAGCCGCAAGCTGTTGCAGGATATCGGTCTGGACCGCAGCCGGACCTAGTGCCGGCTCGAGGGGCGGGCGTTCGCGCCCGTTCCTCACCTCATCGGAATGCATGGAAACTGTGTGGCTTCGGGCCATGCAGTTTCTGTGTGTGCCCGCATTCTTCCTCCTCCCCCAGCATGGGGGAGGATCGAGGTGGGGGAAGCGAGCGATGATTGTCGCTCACCGAAGCGCGGCTTCCCCCTCCCTGACCTCCCCCAGTTTGGGGGAGGGGATTTCATTGCGCACTCTTCCCATGCGATCGACCTGCACAAGGAAGGCGTTTCGCCATGTTAAGGTACGCACCCTTCTTCCTATCCTCACGTGAACAATGCCCGCCTGGCGTCTCACCCTGATCCTGTGTCTTGCGGAAGCGCTGAACATGGCGAGCTACAGCGCCGTCGCCGCCTTGCTTCCCGAGCTGAAGCTCGCCTGGTCGTTGGGCAATGCCGAGATCGGCATCGTCGAAGGCGCGTTCAACGTCGGCTATGTCGTTGCCGTCCCGATCCTGGTCACCTGGACCGACCGGCGCGATCCGCGCACGATCTATCTTGCCGCGACCGCGCTCGGCATTGCGGCCTGCCTCGGACTCGCCTTCCTCGCCTACGACCTGTGGTCGGCGGCGCTCTTCCGCAGCCTGGCCGGTGTCGCGCTCGCCGGCACCTATATGCCCGGCCTCAAGATCCTCACCGACGCTGTCAGCGGCCCGAAGCAGAGCCGCTGGCTCGCCTTCTACACCGCAAGCTTCAGCCTCGGCGCAAGCGCATCCACCGCGGCGACTGGCGCCATCGGCCATGCCATGGATGCAAGCGCCGCTTTCATCTTCGCCGCGGCCGGCGGGATCGTTGCCTTGCTTCTGGTCGTGCTCGCGATTCGGCCGCGGCCGCAGGCGCCCCGGCCGCAAGCCGCGGCGTGGGGTACGCTCTGGCAGGCGGCGCAGAACCGGCAGGCGCTCGCCTACTCCCTCGCATACGCCGCGCATATGTGGGAGCTCTACGGCTTCCGCGCCTGGCTGGTCGCCTACTTGCTGTTCGCCGCCACCGGCAGCCTCGCACCGACCGGTGACACCGCCTACGCGTATTGGGGCGCCATCCTGCTGCTGCTCGGCATGCCGTCCAGCATCGTCGGCAACGAGGTCGCGCTGAAGATCGGGCGCCAGCGTCTCATCATCCTGGTGATGTGCATCTCCGCGGCCCTCGCGCTCGCCTTTGGCGCCGGCTCGTTCCTGCCCTTCCCGATCCTGCTTGTCCTCGGCGCGGTCTATTCGATGCTGGTGACCGCCGATTCCGCCTCGCTCACCGCTGGCGCTGTCGCGGCGGCGCGGGCCGGCCAGAGCGGCGCCACCATGGCGCTGCATTCCCTGCTCGGCTTCGCGGCGGCGAGCCTCGGCCCCCTCGCGTTCGGCCTGGTGCTCGATGCCGGCGGCGACCATGCTGCCGGAGCCTGGTTCGCTGGCTTTGCTATACTCGCCGCCGGCGTGGCGTGCGGGCCACTGATCCTGCGAGGCATGCTGAGGGACCATGACGGCCAAGGCAATCATCGCAAAGCTTGAAGCCAGCCTGACGCCGCTCGGCGTTTTCCGCTCGCGCCCGATGTTCGGTGGGCACGGACTCTATCTAGACGACTTGTTCTTCGGCCTCATCGCCTACGACAAGTTCTATCTCAAGACGGACGAGCAGAATCGCGGCGACTTCGTCAAGGCCAAGGCCAAGCCGTTCTCGTTCGAGAGCGCGCGCAAGGGCCTCGTCACGACATCCTATTGGCAGTGCCCCGATGCCGTCATGAAAGACGCGCGCAAGCTGCGGCAATGGATCGGCAAGGCGCTCGACGCCGCGCGCCGCAAGAAGACGGCGAAGCCCAAGCGCGCTCCGCGCAAGCCCAAGGATTTTCCGTTCTAGCTATTTCCGCGCGCTGAGCGAGAACAGCAGCGGCAGCTTGCCGGGATGGTGCTTCACCACGAAGCGGCCGGGCTCGCTCTCTTCCAGGAACTTCCAGCAATTGTGCACGCAGTATGGGAACTCGCGCAGGCTCATCAGCGTGAGCCCGGCATCGAGCAGCGATTGCACGATCTCCGCCAGGCTGTGCGGCCATTCGTAGGATTCGATCGGCGCATGTTGTTCGCCGCCGGCATAGCTCGCGGTCGATTCGAAGCGCAGCGCCTCGCCGCTGTTGAAGTAGCCGGACGTAATCTCCTTCGCGTCCTCGTCCAGCATGGAGATCATCGGGTGGAACTCGACGATGTGAAAGCGCCCGCCGGGCTTCAGGTGGCGCGCGATCACCCGCGCCCAGGCGGCGAGATCGGGCAGCCAGTTGAGCGCGCCATAGGACGTGAACACGATGTCGAATTGCGCATCCCCTAGCTCCCTGGGATCGAGCACGTTAGCGCACAGGAAGCGCGCGTCGATGCCGAGCTCCTGCGCCAGCACCTCGGCCCGCGCGATTGCCTCCGGCGACAGGTCGACGCCCGTCACCTTGGCACCCAGCCGCGCCCAGGACAGCGTGTCCTGCCCGAAATGGCACTGCAGGTGGAGCAGGCTCTTGCCCGCGACGTCGCCCACCTCCGCCAACTCGATCGGTTTGAGCGAGGTCTGGCCGGCGCGGAAGCCGGCCATGTCGTAGAAGTCGGATTCCTGGTTGATGCGCGCCCATTCGTTCCACAGGCGGCGATTGGCGGCGATGCGGCTGTCCATGGCTCCCCTCTCGAAAAGCGGCGCACCCTAAGTCCTTGGCTTCCATCGGGTCAATCCGCCGCTTCAAAACCGGCCGATTTCCGGCTAGAACCTCGCCATTCCATCCGCCAACGGGGACCCTCCATGGCCAAGCAGAAGACCACGCGCAGCGAGAGCGATTCCTTCGGCCCGATCGACGTGCCGGCCGACAAGCTGTGGGGCGCGCAGACCCAGCGCTCGTTCCAGAACTTCAAGATCGGCGGCGAGCGCATGCCGACGCCGCTGATCCGCGCCTTCGGCCTGCTGAAGCAGGCGGCGGCGGAAGCCAACATGGCCGCTGGGAAGCTCGACAAGAAGGTCGGCAAGGCGATCGCCGCGGCGTCGGCCGAGGTGGCCTCGGGCCAGCTCGACGATCACTTCCCGCTGGTGGTGTGGCAGACCGGGTCCGGCACGCAGACCAACATGAACCTCAACGAGGTGATCGCCAACCGCGCCAACGAGATGCTGGGCGGGAAGCGCGGCGACAAGAAGCCGGTCCATCCGAACGACCAGGTGAACTACGGCCAGTCCTCCAACGACAGCTTCCCGACCGCGATGCACATCGCGGCGGTGCGGCAGGTCACCGACGACGTGCTGCCGGCGCTCGACCACCTCGCCAAGGCGCTCGAGAAGAAGAGCAAGGAATTCACCAAGGTCATCAAGATCGGCCGCACGCACCTGCAGGATGCAACGCCGGTCACGCTGGGCCAGGAATTCTCCGGCTATGCGACGCAGATCCGCCTCGGTATCGAGCGCGTAAAGGCATGCCTGCCGCGGCTCTACGCGCTGGCGCAGGGCGGCACCGCCGTCGGTACCGGCCTCAACAGCGCCAAGGGTTTCGACAAGGCGTTCGCCGACGAATTGAAGAAACTGACCGGCCTGCCGTTCGCGCCGGCCAGGAACAAGTTCGAAGCGCTGGCGGCGCACGATGCGATGGTCGAGGTGTCCGGCGCCTACAACGTGCTGGCAGCCTCGCTGATGAAGATCGCCAACGACCTGCGCCTGCTCGGCTCCGGCCCGCGGTCCGGCTTCGGGGAGATCAACCTGCCGGAGAACGAGCCCGGCTCCTCGATCATGCCCGGCAAGGTCAACCCGACCCAGGCCGAGGCGATGACCATGGTGTGCGCGCAGGTGATGGGCAACAACGTGACCGTTACGATCGCCGGCTCCAACGGCCATCTCGAGCTCAACGTGTTCAAGCCGGTCATCATCTACAACGTGCTGCAGTCCGGCCGTCTGATCGCCGATGCCTGCCGCAGCTTCACCGACAACTGCGTCGCCGGCATCACCGTCAACCTGCCGCGCATCAAGCAGCTGCTCGAACAGTCGCTGATGCTGGTGACCGCGCTCAACACCCACATCGGCTACGACAACGCCGCCAAGGTCGCCAAGAAGGCGCACAAGGAAGGCAAGAGCCTGAAGCAGGCGGCGCTGGAGCTCGACCTGCTGACAGCTGAGCAGTTCGACCAGTGGGTGAAGCCGGCGGACATGCTGGGGCCGAAATAACACATGCTCTCACTGTCATCCCGGGCAAGCCGCAAAGCGGCGCGACCCGGGACCCATGCGGCGGTTCAGCAGCACGGAAAGAACGCATGGATCCCGGCTCTCGCTGCGCTCGGCCGGGATGACAGTGCGGGGGAGTGGGTGGCATGACCGCCGCCGACCACCGCCTCGAAAAGCACTCCGTCGCCATCGCCGGTCACCGCACCAGCGTCACGCTCGAGGCCGCCTTCTGGCGCGCGCTCAAGTCCATTGCCAAAGAGCGCGGCCGCTCCCTATCCGAGCTGATCGCCGAAGTGGACCGCCGGCGCGGCGACATGGAGCCCGCGCCGAACCTTTCCAGCGCCTTGCGCGTTTACGTGCTGTCCCACTCGCGCACAGGCCCGGCATGACGAACGCGCTCGGCACCTACGATTACGTCATCGTCGGCGGCGGCACCGCCGGGTGCCTGTTGGCCAACCGCCTCTCGGCCGACCCGCAAGTCTCCGTGCTGCTGCTCGAAGCCGGCGGCAAGGACGACTATCTGTGGATCCACATCCCGGTCGGCTATCTCTATTGCATGGGCAATCCGCGCACCGACTGGTGCTTCAAGACCGAGGCGGAGGCGGGGCTCGGCGGGCGGGCGATCAACTATCCGCGCGGCAAGGTGCTGGGCGGCTGCTCCTCGATCAACGGCATGATCTACATGCGCGGGCAGGCGCGCGACTACGACCAATGGCGACAACTCGGCAACCAAGGCTGGGCCTGGGACGACGTGCTGCCGTTCTTCCGCCAGCACGAGGACTATGTGCACGGTGCCGACGACTTGCACGGCGCCGGCGGCGAATGGCGCATCGACCGCCAGCGCCTGCATTGGCCAATCCTCGACACCATCCGCGACGCAGCGGTCGAAGCCGGCCTGCCGCGCGTCACCGACTTCAACCGCGGCGACAATCACGGCGTCGCCTATTTCCACGTCACGCAGCGCGGCGGCATCCGCGTCAACACCGCCAAGGCGTTCCTGAAGCCTGTCCGCGGTCGACGCAACCTGCGGATCGTGTCCGGCGCGCAGGCCAAGCGCGTGCTGATCGAGAATCGCCGCGCCGTTGCCGTGGAAGTGCAGGTCAACGGCGCCGACCAGATCGCGCATGCCCGCGGTGAGGTGATCCTCAGCGCCGGCGCCATCGGCTCGCCGCACCTGCTCGAACTATCCGGCATCGGCCAGCCAGAGCGGCTGCGCGATCTCGGTATCGATATCGTGCATGCGCTAAGCGGGGTCGGCGAGAACCTGCAGGACCATTTGCAGCTGCGCCTCATCTATAAGATCCGCGACGCCCTCACGCTCAACACGCTCGCCGCCAACCTGTGGGGCAAGGCGCGCATCGGCCTCGAATACCTGCTGCGGCAGAGCGGGCCGATGTCGATGGCGCCGAGCCAGCTAGGCGCCTTCGCCAAGTCCGACCCCAGCCTGGAGACGCCCGACCTCGAATATCACATCCAGCCCTTGTCGCTCGACCGCTTCGGCGAGCCGCTGCATCCCTTCCCCGCCGTCACCATGAGCGTGTGCAACCTGCGGCCCGAGAGCCGCGGCAGCGTGCATGCCACGAGCGGGCATTTCGGCCGGTCGCCGGCGATCCGCCCCAACTACCTCAGCACCGCGCGCGACAAGCTGGTGGCCGCGTCGGCGATCCGCCTGACCCGCCGCATCATGCAGACCGCGCCGATGCAGCCACACGCGCCCGAGGAGTTCTTGCCCGGCGCATCGTTCCAGAGCGACGAAGAGCTGGCGATCGCGGCCGGCCAGATCGGCACCACCATCTTCCACCCGGTCGGCACGGCCAAGATGGGCGGTGACGACCGCGCGGTGGTCGACGACCGGCTGCGCGTGCACGGCATCGAAGGCCTGCGCGTGATCGACGCCTCGATCATGCCGACCATCACCTCCGGCAACACCAACGCGCCCACCCTGATGATCGCCGAGAAAGGCGGCGCCATGGTGCGCGAGGATCGCCGCTAGTTACCCCTTGTGTTCGGCGCCGCGGCCACTCACCATGCCCGCATGCTGAGGCTCATCGTCATCGCCGCTCTCATCGTCGTCGCCATCCTCGTGCTGCGCCGGCTGTTCGGCCACCGGCCGATCGAGCCCTTCAGCCGCCAGCCGCCAAAGCTGACCGCGAAAGATGCCGGCACCGTCACCGCCGAGATCGATGGGCAGGAACTTGAGATCGACCCTGCCGTCCTCGACGAGGTGCGCCGTCTCGCAGACAGCGGACAGAAGATCGAAGCCATCAAGCACCTGCGCGAGGCGACCGGCCTCGGCCTCACCGAGGCGAAGCAGATCGTCGACTCGCTCGATCGGATCCATCCGAGGAAAGCCTAGAGGCCTTCCTTCGCGCGCCGCTCATTGATCCAGGCGGCATTTCTGGACGATAGCTTCTTCAAGGTCAGCGCGTCCGGCGCGAGCACACGCCAGACTGGTGTGATGCTGCGCAGCGGCACGCCGCGGTCGTGCGCCTCGCAAGCAGCCTCGGCGACTGTGCGCAAGTGATAGCCGAGATGGACCGGACAGGTGCCGGCCGCCTTGTGCCGGCGCGCGAGCGTGGCGCGCATGTCGACGAGGCTGATTGCCTTGCCCTTGGGAATCGCGCGGATGAAGTGGTCGACCAGCCGCGCTGAAGGCAGCAGGCAGAGATCGCCTTTCTGCAATCCGATGCGCGCCTTCGGCATCGGCCGCACCTGCGGCTCCGGAT
>DATEOK010000130.1:0-3994 GCA_035274225.1 Dongiaceae bacterium | reverse complement strand
CGCTTGCCCGCCATCGCGAACACCTGCGCGATGCCGTGCCCGATGATGCCGTTGCCGATGACGGCCACCGTCTCCAGCGGTTTCATGACAACCCCCGCATTTACCCTGGCCCTATCCTAGCGCCGGGAGCGGCTGCTCGACTAGCGGCAGCAGGCGCGAATCCGCGAGCGCGGCGGTGCGATGCCCAAGCCCGGCCAGGTAGGCGGCGTCCTCAGCGAACGCCAGGAAGGATTGCAGGCTGCTCTGCCGCACCAGCATGACGCGGTCCCAGCGTTCGTCGGCAGGGCCGATAAGGTTGTGACCGCCCTCCGCCAGGAACATCAGCGACCCGCCGCTGCGCGCGAGATAGGGAAGGGTGTGGGCGACATAGCGCTCGAACGCCGCCGCCCCGCTGATCGGCGCCGGCGGCGCCAGTTCCGGATTGGCGGCATAGTCGGCGACCGCGCGGAACCGCAGCAGGTTGAGCATCACGACAGGCCCCGCGATGCCGCGCTGGAACAACGCGCGGCCCGCCTCCTGCGTCGGCTCGAGATAGCCCGTCATCGCCTCATCCTCATCGATATTCGCAGCCGGTCTAGCACAAGGGGCGGTCGCTGAAATACCATGCCGCAAACGCCGGCTGAGCGGAGATCGCATGCAGCGCCTCGTTGGACCGACCGTCCTTGCCCTGTTCGCCCTGGTCGCACCGGCGGTGGCCCAGGACAAGGCGCCCCAGGATCAACCGCCCGTCACCGTCGCCCCCGGAAACGTGAGCGGCGAACCGAAGGTCAGCACCCGCGACTTCAAGGGCCACACCGCTTGGTCGATGAGCTGGTATCGCGATGCCCAGGGCCGCGAGCTGCTGGTCGGCTTCATCGAAGGTCTGAAGCTGCCCTATCGCGAGCAGCAGACGCAGCTGCTGATGTTCGCCCATGACGCATCGTCGGACGACGAGGCCGACGTGCGCCCGCTGGTCAACGGCCGCGCCGAACCGCTCTGGGGCCTGGAGGTGTATTGGCTGGCCGTCAGCGAACGCGCGGTGATGGAGCCGGACGCTACGAAGCCCGAGACCGTGAAAGGCAACAAGCTGCACCGCGGCGAGGCGAGGCGCAATTGCGCCGTCTTCACCGCCCATCCGCCGGGCCCTGACGCGACGCTGGTCGGCGCCTATTGCCGGGACCTCGCACCCGATGCCGCGGTGAGCGAGGCCGACTTCCGCCAATGGCTGCAGGCGCTCGACCTCAAGCTCCACCGCGAGTAAGGAGCGTCGGAGCATTTTCCGCCGAAGTGGAAACCGGTTCGGCGCAGAAAATGCGACAATCTCCCTAGCGCGTCTTCTTGCGCCCGCTTTCGTCCTCGAATTTGAACGAGACCTTGAGCTTGGTGCGGAAGGCTTCGACCTTGCCGCCTTCGATCACCAAGTCCTGCTCCACGACTTCCGCCACGCGCAGGTCGCGCAGGGTACGCGAAGCACGGCGGACCGCGGTCAGCGCCGCATCTTCCCAAGACTTGCTGCTGGTTCCGATCAGCTCCAGGACCTTGTAGACGCTCTCGGCCATTGTTCCCTCCCAGGGGTTGTTAGTGGGGATGGTTGTCGGGATTCTTATCGGATGGCGGCCGCACCCGCTTGGACAGCGGCACGGTCCTCTCCTTATAGTCCTTTGGCCGTGACGAGGCCACCAGCGGGGAGACACGCGATGCCCACCTTGATCGATCTGTCCATCCCGGTGCGGCATGGCGACGGGCGGCTGGGGCTGGAGGTTGCCTTCTCCACCCCCTACAGCTTCGAGACCTGCGGCTGGCAGGGCTCGTCCTTCTCCATGTTCGCCCACTACGCCACCCACGTCGACGCGCCCAACCACTTCATCGAAGGCGCGCACGGCATCGACCAGGTCCCGATCGGCCGGCTCATGGGCGCCGCCGCCCTGATCCCGCTCGACGATCACGGCGCCACGCGCGGCATCACCGCCGATACGCTGGAGGACCGCGGCCGCCACCTGCGGCGCGGCGACATCGCCATCCTGCGCACCGGCTGGAGCGACCGTCACTGGGGGCAGGAGACATTCTGGAAAGATGGCCCCTATCTCGACACCAGCGGCGCCGACTGGCTGGTCGAGCGCGGCGTAAAGGCGGTGGTCTACGATTTCTCCGAAGAGTTCGCGGTGCGCACGCCCGGCTTCCGCGGCGAGGATTGCCCGGTCCACCACCGCATCCTCGGCGCCGACATCTACAACATCGAATATGTCCACCAGCTCGCGAAGATCCGCGCGCCGCGCTGCGCCATCCTCGCCTTGCCGCTGAAGCTCGCCGGCCTCGACGGCGCCCCGGCGCGCGTGGTGGCGATCGAAGGCATGGAGTTTCCGGCGGAGTTCACCATCACCGCGTGATCGGAAAAATTTTCGTCGAACTGTCTGCGATCAGGTAGACCGCTTCGTCCACCGTCTGCAGGTCTGCTTTCCCAACCTTTGCTTAACCATCGGCGACTAGGCTCGGCCGATAGTCATAGTCAGAGTATCTTGGGGAACGACGATGACGAGTGCGCCTGGCGCCTATGCTGCCGAGCTGATTCAATCGCGGAACGCCGACGCTTCGGAAGCGCTGGCGATCTTCCACGCTCGTGCGAAGGCGTTCAAATCCCGCATCGCGGCTGTTGGCGGCGGTCGTTTCAATCGCGCCGCGCTGCTGCTTGCCGCAGGTGTCGTCGGGGCCATTGTCATGATGACCGCCGAGTCGCGCTGGGTGCGGAGTCTTCCGATGATCTACACCTTGTCCGCGATCGTGTCCGTTGCCGCCGTGGGCATGCGGATCTGGCTGCACGCCTACTACAAGCGCTGCGCCGAAGTTTATCGCGAAAGCTTCAAGGCAAACCGGCGCCTAGTGATGGATCAGGACGCCCTGGTCGCGGTCAACGGCGCCGGCGTATCGACGTCGATCCCCTGGTCGGCGATCGAGGACATTGTCGACGACCAGCACGCCATCACCATCTGTCTTTCGGTGGCCGAAACCGTCTCGCTGCCGAAAGCGGCGTGCGAGAACCAGAATGTGGAGCACTTCTGCCGGGAGCTGCGGCGGCGCTGGCAGGAGCGCCGTGAGGAACGACGATGACGAGCGGGGAGCGCCAAGGGCCGGCGCTTGAAATTATCCAGATGCGCGACATCGCGGTCGGCGACCGGCGCGATTTGACTCGCCTGTGGGAAAAGCTGGCCAGGCGCAAAAGCTTCAGCCGGCTCTACACCGCATTCTTCTATCTCTGGTACGCCTTCGCCGCGTTCCTGACCGTATCGATCTGGATGGCGGCGCGCAGGCTGAACACGGTCGATCCGGATCTCGCCTTGCAGCTGGTCGTCGCTGCGCTCGGCTTCGCCATCTCCCTCGTCGGGGCGCACTGGGTCGGCAGGCGCGAGGCTTGGAGCCGGTACTGGACCGCGCTCCAGGTCGGCGACCGCTATGCGCTGGTAGCGGACAGCTTGCACTGGAGCACGGCGCGCGGCGTGCACTCCTGGCGCCTGGACAAGATGGACACCGTCATCAACGACGACCGGCGCCTGGTCGCCTTGTTGCCGCACGGCGGCGGCGTGTTCGTGGTCAAGTCGGCGTTCGAGAGCCGGGATGTCGAGAGCTTTGCCGCCGAGTTGATACGCCGCTGGCAGGCGCTGCGCGCTCTGAGCGGAGCATCGGCATGACCGAGCTGACCCAGTCGCGCAACGCCACCGCGTCGGAAGCCCTGACGATCATGCGGTCCCAGGGCGCCGTCTTTCGGCGCCGGCTCGGCGCGGTCCGCCACTTTCGCCTTGCCCGCATCGCCTGGCTCGCGGCTCTGCTTGGCTTGTCAGCCGTTTTCCTGTTCGCCTGCGATATGGGCTGGATCCCGCCCGTGTCGTTGTGGGTGGAGGTGCCGGTCATCTTCATCGTCGCGTTCGGCCTGTGCCGCCTCTGGACGGTCTACTACAGCGGCGTCTGCGCCGAGCTCTACCGGGAATGCCTGCCGGGCAATCGCCGTCTCCGCCTCGAGGCG
>DATEOK010000129.1:0-2163 GCA_035274225.1 Dongiaceae bacterium | reverse complement strand
GAGCCCTGGTTCACCAACCCGCTGAAGCCGGACTGGCTGGTCTGCAAGCTGACCGACGAAGGCCGGCATCTCGTCGACCGGAATTGAGCTGGCAACCCTTCTCCGTCATCACCGGGCCGACACGAAGTGTCGAGACCCGGTGACCCAAATTTCCATCAGTCGTCGATCGCACTTGGGTTACCGGGTCGTCGCTTCGCGCTGCCCGGTAATGACGTGAAAAAGAAAGAGCGGGCTACGCGACCGGATTGCCGATGGTGGCGCGGTTGAACAGGCTGTTGCGGTCGGCAACGGTGTCGTCGCGGTCGCGGCCTGTGGGCAACGAGGCAAGCGTCACCATCATCAGCGGCGAGAGGACACCGCCGGGACTGGTCTGGCCGAAGATCGCGCCGTCGCCGCTGACGCCGCCGGCGTTGCCGCGCGAGGAGCGCACGTCGGCCAACATGGTCTCGCCGGCGAACGACGCGCCTTCGAGATCGTCATAGGCCGCCATCTCGCTGACCATGCGGCTCTCGAAGCGGTCGTAGATCTCCTGCAGGGTGCGCTGCGATCCGTCGGCCCTATAGAAGATCGACTTGTTGGCGGCAGCAGCCTTGGGGAACAAATCGGCCGCGCCCTGCTTCGCGTCCTTCTCCATCGCGCCCAGGAAGCTGGTCGCGCCCTTGAGGCCGAGGAAATGCGCGAGGTAGAGATCGGTTGGCGTGACCGGACGATCGAGCTTCGCATCCAGCCGCGCCTGATTGTCGGCGGCATGCTCCGCCGCCATCGCCGCGGCGATCGCCGGATCGCGGCGCAGGTCGAGAATCTGCTTGCGCAGCGCCGGGTCGGCGACGCGCAGCTTGCCGTCATCACCCAGCTTGATCTTTGCGGCCATGTCGCCGATGCCGTGCTCCGCGCCGTGCTTGCGCACCACCGACAGCCAGGTCTGCTCGACGAACTGATAGAGGCCGGCGGCGCTGGAAGCCTTGGCCTTGGCATCGGGGTTGAAGCCGCTTTCCTTGGCGGCCTGGGCCATCAGGTAGGAGAAATCGACGCCGGTGTTGGCGCTCGCCTGCTGGATGCCGTTGAGCACGTCGGCGCGGATCTCATATCCGCCCGCCTGGGCGCCCAGCCCGATCGAACTAGCGGCCATATCGGCCTCCCATGAGCGGCAGCCAAGCGCGACGGCCCGGCAAATATTGCCGGTCGAAATGGCCCTTTCTGGGCCCGATGGCTGGGAAATCGGCCATCCTTGCGCCTTTCTGCGTTAATCCTGAAGCGGATATCGCAAGGGCCGTGCCAGCTGTGGCCCATGCGCCGGCCGCCGCAGGGAAAGACACTGGGCCGACAAGGCGAATGCCCGTATATTTCACCGGTTCCTAGGCTCCTGTAAGAGGGGACGCATCATGAAAGCGCTCATGCTCTTGGCCCTCGTCTTGTGCGTCGCGGGCTGCTCCACATTGGACATTCAGACCGCAAGTGCACCGCACGCAGTGGCCAGTCCGTTTGAAAAGAATCGGTGCGGCCCAGGTTTGTAAGCGAAGCGTCAGCTACGAGCTGGCGCTGCTGTAGTTCCGGATCGCCAAGTTCCACAGCAAGGTGGCGCCGCACAGCGCGAAGGCCGAGAAGGCCAGCGCACCCAGCCCCCATTCCAGGCTGAGCCGCCCTGTCGCAGCCTCGGCCGGCACGTTGGTCACGAACGCAACCGGCAGCACAAAGGTGAACAGCAGCCGCGCCCATGGCGGATAGGCCGTGACCGGGAAGCTGCCCGCGGTCGAATGCAGCCAGATCATGCTCGCCACCTCTTCGATCCGGGTGAACCAGAAGGCCAGGGTCGAGAGCGCGAGATAGAGGCTGTAGATGATCGCCAGTGCCGCGATCAGGAACAGCGCGAGCAGCAGCAGATTGAGGAGCTCGATCGAGCCGGTGCGGTACATGCCGGTGCCGATGATGGCAAGCCCCGCGGCAAGCCCGAATATGTCGAGCACCTGCAGGTAGCGGAAGGTGACCAGGAACTGCGAGGGCACCGGCTTAACCAGCAGCACGTCGAACTCGCCGCGCTGCACGTAGGTCGTGATCTTGCTGAGGCTGGGATAGAGCCAGACTTCCACCACGTAGTCGATCGTGGTCACGATGCCGATCAGCACCAGCACCTGATCGAAGCTCCAGCCGCCGATGCTCTCGACC
>DATEOK010000128.1:0-8253 GCA_035274225.1 Dongiaceae bacterium | reverse complement strand
TCGTGCGGCGTCAGCACTTCCATCGCGGTGACGCGCTGCTTCAGGCCGGGCGCCATCTCCTCCAGCACGGCAAGGCTGCGCTCGCCGATCTGGTGGCGCGCGTCATTCGCCGAGGTATCGCGCAGCTTGTACGGGCAGTATTGCGCGACGATCGAGGCGACGTGCTTGCCCGCCGGCGCCAGCGACGGGTCGCTCAGGGTCGGAATGGTGATCTCCAATGCAGGACGGTCCGACACGCGGCCATACTTGGCACAATCGTAGGCGCGTTCGATGTCGTCGGGCTTGGGCGCCACCACGATGCGGCCCCGTGCGTTGGCCAGCGCCTCGGGCAAGCCGTCGAGCGCAAGATGGATCTTGGCCGCGCAGCCGTTCATGCGCATGTGGCGGATGCGCGTCACGAACATGGTGTCGAGGTTGCGCGGGCCGATCAGTTGCAGCGCGGTGCGCTGCGGATCGGCGTTGGAGGCGACGCGCGGCGCCCGAATCTCCTCGCCGGTCGACAGCACCACGCCGGCAGCGGCGTCGTTCTCGATCAGGATGTGGTCGACCGCGGCGCCAGTGCGGATCATCACGCCGGCCGCTTGCGCCGCCGTCCCGAGCGCCTGCGCGACGCTGCCCATACCGCCCTTGGGCAGCAGGAAGCCGCCCTGGCCGTTGGCGCCGAGGCTGGACAGGCGATAGAGCAGGTTGAACACGGTGCTGGGCGAGCGCGGGCCGAGCGCGAGGCCAAGCACGCCGTCGAAGCACAGCAGGCCCTTCACCGCTTCGCTCTCGAAGTAATCGTTGGCGAGGTCGTTGACGTTCATGGTGAGGATGCGCGTCAGCTCCAGCATGTCTTTCTTGCCGAGCCGGCGCAGGCCCCAGGCGAACTTGCCGAGGTTGAGCTTGGCCTGCCAATCCATTGTCATGGCATCCGGCCGCGGCGGCGTGTGCAGCGCGTAGGCCGCAAGCGCATCGGCCATGCGCGTCAGCCGCGCCATCACCGCCGGATAGGCATCCGCATCCGCGCGGCTGACGGAGGCGATGGACTGGGTGTCGAAGGTGCGGCCGCCGGGCAGCAGCGCGCGCGTCTCGACGCGTTGCGCCTTCAGGTCGAGGCCATGCCGCGCCAAGTCGAGATCGCGCGCGATCGCCGGGTGCAGACCATGCAGCAGATGTGCGACGCCGGAGGCCTTGTAGCCCGGCACGAATTCGCGCGTGACGGCAGCGCCGCCAACCTGCGGCGCGGCTTCCACCACCGTGACCTTGAGGCCGGCTTTCGCGAGATAGGTGGCGGTGACGAGCCCGTTGTGGCCGGCGCCGATGACGATTACGTCACTCATTGCACCACCCCGCGCTTGAAGTCCTTCAGGATCTCGTGCGAGGCGTTGGCGCCGGGCGCGCCCATCACGCCGCCGCCGGGATGCGTTCCGGAGCCGCACATGTAGAAGTTATCGAACGGGCCGCGATACTGGCCCATGCCGGGGAACGGCCGGTTGAACAACAGCTGGTCGAGGGTCAGCTCGCCGTGGAAGATGTTGCCCTCGGTCATGCCGACTTCGTTCTCGATGTCCCAGGGCGTGCGGCACTGCACATGCAACACCAGCTTCTTGAAGCCGGGCGCGTGCAGCTCGATGGTGTCGAGGACGTCCTTCTCGTACTGCGCCTTCATCTCCGGCGTCCACGGACCTTCCGCCAGCTGGTACGGCACATACTGCACGAACACCGACATGAAGTGCTTGCCGGGCGGGCTCATGGTCGGATCGACGGTGGTCGGGATCACGCAATCGAGGAACGGCCGCTTGGACCAGGAGCCGTATTTGAAATCGTCGAACGCGCGCTCGATGTAGTCGAAGTCGCCGCCGATATCGATGGTGCCGTAGCAGGCCTCCTTGGGCAGCCCGGCGAAGTCGGGCAACCCGTCCAGCGCGATGTTCAGCTTCCCGGATGAGCCGCGGATCTTGTAGTTCTTCGCATAGCGGTGGATGTCGGGGTCGATTGCGTCGAGATCGCCCTTATCCACCAGCTTGAGGTACGTGCGCTTGGGATCGGCGTTGCTGACGATCGACTTGGCGTAGATCTCCTCGCCGGACTTCAGCGCGACGCCCACTGCCTTGCCGTCCTTGACGATGACCTTCTCGACCTCGGCATTGACGCGGATCTCGACACCGGCCTCCTCGGCGGCAGACGCGATCGCCTTGCTGACCGAGCCCATGCCGCCGCGCGCGAAGCCCCAGGCCCCGATCTGGCCGTCGACCTCGCCCATATAGTGGTGCAGCAGCACGTAGGCCGTGCCCGGCGAATAGGGCCCGAGCGCGGTGCCGATGATCGAGGATGCGGCGGCGAGGCCTTTCCAGCGCGGGGTCTCGAAATACTGGTCGAGGAAGTCAGCGACCGACATCGACCAGAAGCGGATCATGTCGTACATGTTGCGCTCGCCGAGCCGGCCGAACTCGCGGCCGATCTTCAGCAGGCCCTCCAGGTCCTCGCGATGGCCCCAGGGATTGATGCGGTTCTGCACGAACGGATTGATCTGGGTCGGGTCCGGCGGCGTCATCAGCAGCGTGCGCTTGATGAAGCGGCAATAGCGGCTGATCTCCATCGCGTATTCGTCGTACGCCTCGGCATCGCGGATCGAATGGCGCCGCAGCGATTCGCGCGTGCGGTCGTGGTCGCTGTAATAGATGATCCCCTCGCCCTCCGGATTGGGCGCGGAGTTGATGTCGTACGGGATGACCTGCAGCCCGTGCTTCGGCAGATCCAGGAAACGGAAGATCTCCGGCCGCAGCAGCGAGCAGACGTAGGAGCAGGTGGAATAGGTGAAGCCGGGATACTTCTCTTCCGACATGGCGGCGCCGCCGACCTTCTCGCGCCGCTCCAGCACCAGCACCTTCAGCTTGTTCTTGCCGTCCTTCTCGCCGCCCTTGGCGAGGTAGGCGGCACAAGTGAGGCCGTTGTGGCCGCCGCCGATGATGATCGCGTCATAGGTCTGCTGCTGCATTCGCCGGGCCTGCGCGCAAAAGGGTCAAAAGAATCGCTGCCGCCGCGTCCCCGCGGAAGCCGGCGCATCCTGCCCAACGCCCTCGATGCCGTCAACAATTAATGTACATGCATTCATCGAACATCAATTAGCCAGCTGATATTGCTGGACACCTGACCGAACGGTAATGGGGGTTGCAGCACTGCCGCCTGCCCCTTTAAATAGGCACTCAAACCCAACTCTACTGGCGGCATCAGGGAAGCATGAACAAGGCGGAAGCGAAAAAGCGGGCGGCGCAACTCTACAAAAAAGCGCTGGTCTGGGACGATCACTCGGGCTTCGATCCGCACGGCGGGCACGATCTCAGCAACCTCGAGATCTGGCGCAAGGCCGGCGTCCATTACCTTTCGGTCAATGTCGGCTATGACGTCATCGACTGGCAGGCAACGGTGAAAACGCTGGCGCGTTTCCGCGCCTGGCTGCAGATCCATCCGAAGAAATACGCGCTGGTGAAGAACACCGCCGATATCAAGCGCGCGCGCAAGGACGGCAAGCTCGCCATCGCTTTCGACCTCGAGGGCATGAACGCGCTCAACGGCGACGTCAACATGGTGAGCCTCTACTACGACCTCGGCGTGCGGCAGATGCTGTTCGCCTACAACCTCAACAACCTCGCCGGCGGCGGCTGCCACGACGGCAATGCCGGCCTCACCTCCTTCGGGCGCGCGGTGATCAAGGAGATGAACCGCGTCGGCATGGTGGTGGATTGCTCGCACACCGCCTATCGCACCACCATGGAGGCGATGGAGGTCTCGGTCGCGCCGGTCATCTTCTCCCACTCCTGCGCCAAGGCGCTGCACAACCACGGCCGCAACATCGTCGACGAACAGATCAAGGCCTGCGCCAAGACCGGCGGCGTGATCGGCATCACCGGCGTCAACCTGTTCCTGGGCGAGAACGACACCAGCAGCGAGACCTTCGTCAACCACATCGCCCATGCCGTCGACCTGGTCGGGCCGGAGCATGTCGGCATCTCGCTCGATTACGCGTTCGATGCGGAGAACCTCGACGGCCTGCTCGACGCGCACAAGGCCTATTGGCCGGAGAGCGAGGATTACGGCCGCTGGCCCACCTCCTACGTGCCGCCCAAGCAGCTGATGGAGATCACGGAGACCATGGTACAGCGCGGCTTCCGCGACCGCGAGATCCTCGGCGTGCTCGGCGGCAACTTCATGCGCGTCGCCAGCGAGGTTTGGAAGTAGGAAAGCGGGACGCCCCCGCTTTCCGTCATCCCAAGGCTTGGCCTTGGGATCCACGAGTTTGCACGCGAACGCACAGCCTCGCTCACTGAAACTCGTGGATGGCAAGGCCAAGCCTTGCCATGACGGTAATAAGAGCCGGTCTCTCTATCCAACTACCTTCGCCACCGTCGCCCCGATCGCGCTCGGCTGCAGCTTGGCGTCGATGACGAGTTGCGCGGCGCCGAGGATTCCGGCGCGGTCGTCGCTGCGGGCGGTGTGGATGGCGAGGCCCTCGATCGCCAGCGGCAAACAGCGCTGATAGATCATCTCGCGGATGCCGGCGATCAGGTGCTCGCCCGCCTGTGATAGCGTGCCGCCGACCACGATGGTCGTGGGATTGAGGATGCTCACGACATCCGCCAGCACTTCGCCCAGCACCCGCCCCGCTTCGCGGATGCGCCGGATGCATTCCGGCGCGCCCTTGTCGAGCAGCGCCATCACGTCGCGCGCGGTCTGGCCCTCGAAGCCGACGGCGCGCAGATCGCGGGCGATCGCCCAGCCTGCGGCGCGCGCCTCGACGCAGCCGAGCTTGCCGCAGCGGCAGAGCGGAGCCTTGGGCGCGTCGAACTGGATATGGCCGATGTCGCCCGAGGCCCCGCGCCCGCCGCGATAGACCTGGCCGCGGGTGACGATGCCGCTGCCGATGCCGGTGCCGGCCTTCACGAAGAAGAAGTGGTCGGCGCTCGGCCAGAAGCGCCGATGCTCCGACAGCGCCATCAGGTTCACGTCGTTGTCGATCAGCGCATCGATGCCGAGGGATTTTTCGAGCCAGCCGCGGATGTCGAAGTTGTCCCACTGGCGCATGACCGAGGGGCCGACCACGCGGCCGTTCTCGTGGTCGACCGGCGCCGGCAGGCTGAGGCCGACGCCGAACACTTGCTTGCGCCCGACGCGCTTCAGCAGCGCGCGGCCACAGCGCGCGATCTCTCCGAGGATCGGCAGCGGGCCGCTCGCGACGTCGATGGCGATGGTCTGTTCCGCGAGAATGCGCGGGCCAAGATCGGTGACCGCGACGCGCGTCACGCTCTCGCCTATGTCGGCGGCCAAGGTCACGGCGAAGGACTCGTTGAGCTTCAGGATGCGCGCCGGCCGCCCGCCGCTCGACTGGCGCTCGGCGGTCTCGTCGAGCAGGCCGACCTCCAGCAACTCGCCCAGGCGATGCGCCACGGTGGCGCGCGACAGGCCCGACACGCGCTCGATGTCCGGCCGGGTCGTTGCCCGGCGCGACAGGATGAGAGCCAGAACCTGCCCCACTCCGGCTGAACTTGGCGAAACCATCTTCTGCATAATTATATGCATATATCCTGGATGATCTGCTTGACAACAGGCAAAATGGGGAATTTGAATCCAGCACGGCCATATCGCCGAAAACCGGCCCGCTGCAAGGCGAGGACCAAATTGGGAGGAAGACATGATGGTGGAACGTGCGGTTGCGCGCGGGCACTCGTCCGCGTCACCCTGGAAGAGCTTGATGGCATGCGCGGCGGTCACGGCAGTGTCGGCAATCCTGTTGGCCGCCCCCGCCGGCGCCGAGGACAAGGTCATCGTGGGCCTCATCACCAAGACCAACACCAACCCGTTCTTTGCCAAGATGAAGGAAGGCGCCGAAGCCGAGGCCAAGAAGCTCGGCGTCGAGCTGCAGAGCTTTGCCGGCAAATATGACGGCGACAACGAGACTCAGGTGTCGGCGATCGAGAACCTGATCGCCGCCGGCGCCAAGGGCATCCTCATCACCGCCAGCGACACCAAGGCGATCGTGCCCACGATCGAGAAGGCGCGGCAGGCCGGCATCCTGGTGATCGCGCTCGATACGCCGCTGGAGCCGATCGGCGCCGCCGACGCCACCTTCGCCACCGACAACTTCAAGGCCGGCGAGCTGATCGGCGCCTGGGCCGCCAAGACCCTCGGGGACAAGGCAAAGGACGCGCGCATCGCGTTCGTTGACGCGATCGAATCCCAGCCGACGGTCGACATGCTGCGCGATCAGGGCTTCATGAAAGGCTTCGGCATCGATATCAAGGACGCGACCAAATACGGCGACGAAGACGATCCGCGGATCGTCGGCCACCAGTGGGGCGCCGGCGCCGAGGAAGGCGGCCGGACCGGCATGGAGAACCTGTTGCAGAAGGATCCGACCGTCAGCGTCGTCTACACGATCAACGAGCCGACGGCCGCCGGCGCGCACGAAGCGCTGAAGGCGATCGGCCGCGACAAGGACGTGCTGATGACCTCGGTCGACGGCGGCTGCCCGGGCGTGCAGAACGTCAAGGCCGGCGTGATCGGCGCGACCGCGCAGCAGTATCCGCTGCTGATGGCATCGATGGGTGTCGAGGCGGTGGCGAAGTTCGCCAAGTCCGGCGAGAAGCCGAAGCCGACTCCCGGTCTCGACTTCTTCAACACCGGCGTCGCCCTGGTCACCGACAAGCCGGTCGAGGGCATCGAATCCATCACATCGGAACAGGCCCTGAAGAAGTGCTGGGGCTGACCATGATACGGCGAGCGGCCAATGGCTGCTCGCCTCTTTCTTTCACAAGGAGCCAGTTGGCATGAAGCGTCTCGATAGCAAGCTCGCCCGCATCCGGTCCGGCCAGTACAAGCGGACCGACTTTATCATCGCCGATGCCAAGGATGGCGACATGGGGCCGAGCCTCACCTCCAGCGGGCCGCACCGCCAGCCCGACGGCACCTGGACGCGCTATCGCACGCGGCCTGAGTTCCTCGACCAGATTGCCGCCATCGTGCAGCAGGACATCGTCGACATCATGCTGGTGTCGGCCTCCAACCTGGAGCTGCTGAACGAGCGCGAAGTGTTCCACAACAGCGCGGTGAAGCCGGCCATCCGCGCCAACGACACCACCGACATCTGGCGCTGCCGCGGCGCAGGTTATCACAACAGCCCGTCCCGCCCCTTCCGTTCCGCCAACCTGTCGCATGTGATGTACGGCGCGGCCGAGCCGACGCCGGACAAGGGCATCGTCGGCACCGACCTCGGGCTCTACTCGATCACCTTCAACAACGACATCGAAGCCGACGTGCGCTCGCTCGAGCATTTCAGCGCGTTTCGCGCCGATGCGGTCGCGCACGGCTTCAAGTATTTCCTCGAGGTGTTCAACCCGAACGTCGACACTGGCATCGATCCGAAGGTGGTGCCGCATTACGTCAACGACGTGATCCTGCGCTGCCTCGCCGGCGTCACCAAGGCGGAACGGCCGCA
Organism: Dongiaceae bacterium; assembly: GCA_035274225.1. Lineage (GTDB taxonomy): Bacteria > Pseudomonadota > Alphaproteobacteria > Dongiales > Dongiaceae > Dongia_A. The sequence goes on along the minus strand of DATEOK010000128.1, from coordinate 779 downwards.
GTTCCTGAAGATCGCCTACAACGGCCCGAAAGCGCTGGAGGAACTCGCCTCGTTCGATACCAGCCTGGTGGTCGGCGTGCTCGGCGGCGGCGCCGGCACGACGCGCGACTGCTTCGAGCTGATCTACCAGGCGGAGCGCTACGGCGCGCGGGTCGCATTGTTCGGGCGCAAGATCAACCTCGCGGAAAACCCGCTGACCATGGTTTCGTTCATGCGGCAGGTAGCGGACGGCAGCATCGCGCCGGCCGAGGCGGTGAAGGCCTATCACGGCGAATTGCAGAAGCAGAAGATCAAGCCGGCGCGATCGCTCGACGAGGATCTCGCCATCACGGAAGCGCCGCTCAAGGCCGGCTGAGGCACCTCGATGGCTGGCACGCGGCGCGGCTTCATCACCGGCGGCACCTGGTGCGTCGATCTCAACAAGATGATCGACTTCTGGCCGCCGGAGGATTCGATCGCCGAGATCCACCAGATCGATATGCGCGGCGGCGGTTCCGGCTCCAACCTCGCCATCGACATGAAGAAGCTCGATCCCGCGATGCCGGTGGAGACCATCGGCATCGTGGGCGATGACGAGAACGGCCGCTTCCTGCTCAGCCACGCCGACAGCTTCGGCATCGTCCGCCGCCAGATGGCGGTGACCAAGGAGCTGCCGACGCAGTTCACCGACTGCTTCGGCTCATTCAAGACCGGCCGGCGCACCCACATCTTCTACCCCGGTGCGGCATCCCTGCTGACCCCGGACCACTTCGACCTTACGAAGACCAGCGGCCGCATCT
>DATEOK010000127.1:0-8232 GCA_035274225.1 Dongiaceae bacterium | reverse complement strand
CGCCCGACCCGCAATCCTCGCGGGTCGCGTTCTCGATCTCGTTGTGGCTGATGCCGTCCTCGCACGGGATGAAGATCATGCCCGTCGGCGCGACCCGGCTCATGTAGCAGGCGTCGTGGCCGGCTCCGCTGATGATCGGCATGGCCGGCATGCCCAGCTCCTCCGCGCCCGCCTTCACCGCGGCGACGCAGCTGGTGTCGAACTTCACCGGCGGCGAATACCAGATCTCCTTGAAGTCCAGCTCCAGGCCGTTCTTCTTGGCCGCTTCCTCAGCCGCCGCCTTGGCGCTCGCCGCCATCTTGGACAGCACGGCATCCTCCGGATGGCGCAGGTCGATGGTGAAGAACACCTTGCCCGGAATCGTGTTGCGCGAGTTGGGGCTGGAATTGATGAGGCCGACGGTCGCGCAGGCGAACGGCTGGTTCTCGTGCCCGATGCGATTGATCGCGGTGACGACATGCGCGGCGCCGACCAGGGCGTCCTTGCGCACCTTCATCGGGGTCGGGCCGGCATGCGCCTCCTGCCCCACCATGGTGACTTCGAACCAGCGCTGACCCTGCGCACCCTGCACCACGCCGATGGTCTTTTTCTCGGCTTCCAGGATCGGGCCCTGCTCGATGTGGGTCTCGAAGAACGCGAACACGTCGCGGCCGCCGACCTGCTCCGGTCCGTCGTAGCCAATGCGCTTCAGCTCCTCGCCCATGGTCTTGCCGTTGAGGTCGGCGCGCGACAGGCCGTATTCGAGCGGGAACACGCCGGCGAACACGCCCGAGGCGACCATGGCGGGCGCGAAGCGCGAGCCTTCCTCGTTGGTCCATACCGCGACCTCGACCGGCCGCTGGGTCTCGTAGTTGAAGTCGTTCAGGGTGCGCACGACCTCGAGCCCGGCCATGATGCCGTAGATGCCGTCGAACTTGCCGCCGGTCGGCTGGCTATCGATGTGGCTGCCGGTCATCACCGGCGACAGCGAATTGTCCTTGCCCGGACGGCGCGCGAAGATGTTGCCCATCTTGTCGATCCTGATGGTGCAACCCGCCTCTTTCGCCCAGGCGCAGAACAGGTCGCGCGCCTCTTTGTCGAGATCGGTCAGGGCAAGACGGCAGACGCCGCCCTTCTCGGTGGCGCCGATCTTGGCCATCTCCATGAGGCTGTCCCACAGACGGTCGGCGTTGATGCGCAGATTGGTGCCCAAGGCAAATCTCCCAGTTTTCGCCAGCCCCAAGATCAGACACTTAGCGGCTTTTTATCGGAGTCGCCGCTCATATTGTTGTCATCAAGTTTGGCCGGTTCTGACCAAACGGTCAAGCATCGGTCAGCTCGCATTCTTGAGGAAATCCGCGGTTTTCGGGCGTCCCGGCAGGTTGAGCTGAGCGGTCTGAGCCGGCGTCTCCGCGATCACCTTGCCGCGGCGCAGGACCGCGAGGCGCGTCGCACGGACGCGGATCGCTTCGACAGGATCGGCGGCCTGCAGGATGACCAGGTCGGCGTTCCTGCCGGGGGCGATGCCGTAGCCGTCGAGCTGCAGGATGCGCGCGGGATTGACCGTGACGGCGGCGAAGCAGTTGCGCATCGCGTCCTGCCCGGTCATCTGCGCGACGTGCAGGCCCATGTGCGCGACCTCCAGCATGTCGCCGGAGCCCATGCCGTACCACGGGTCCATCACGCAGTCGTGGCCGAACGCGACGGTGAGGCCGGCCGCCACCAGCTCCGGCACCCGCGTCATGCCGCGCCGCTTGGGATAGGTGTCGTGCCGGCCCTGGATGGTGATGTTGATCAGCGGATTGGCGATGGCGTTCAGCTTCGCCTCCGCCATCAGCGGGATCAGCTTGCTGACATAGTAGTTGTCCATCGAATGCATGGAAGTGAGGTGCGAGCCCGTCACCCTGCCCTGCATCCCGAGCCGCTGCGTCTCGTAGGCCAGCGTCTCGACGTGGCGCGACATCGGGTCGTCGGTCTCATCGCAGTGCATGTCGACCAGCAGGCCGCGCTCCGCCGCGATCTCGCACAAGGTGCGCACCGACGCGGCGCCGTCCGCCATGGTGCGCTCGAAATGCGGGATGCCGCCGACCACGTCGACGCCGCGCTTCAATGATTCCTTAAGCAGCTCCATCGCGCCCGGCGAACGGAGCACGCCATCCTGCGGGAACGCGACCAGCTGGAGATCGAGATACGGTTTGACCTTTTTCTTCACCTCGAGCAGCGCATCGACCGCCAGCAGGCGGGGATCGCAGATGTCGACATGGGAGCGGATGGCGAGCAGCCCCTTGGCCACTGCCCAGTCGCAATAAGCCAGCGCGCGCTCCGCGATCGCCTCTTGCGTGAGCAGGGGCTTCAGCTCGCCCCACAGCGCGATGCCTTCCAGCAGCGTGCCCGACTGGTTGAGGCGCGGCAGGCCGAGCGACAACGTCGCATCCATGTGGAAATGCGCGTCGACGAAAGGCGGCGTGACAAGCCGACCCTTGGCGTCGATCTCCTGGCCGGCGCTCGCCTTCAGCGCAGGCTCGACGCTGGCGATCTTGCCGCCCTGGATTCCGATGTCCATGCCCTGCCGCCCGTCCGGCAGGTTGGCGCCGCGAATGATGAGGTCGAGCATCGTGGTCTCCGTTCAGCGTTCGCCCTTGCGATAGGGAATCATCAGCGCCCGTGGGTAGCCGGCGCGCCGCGACATCGCGATCAGCGCCAGGATCGACAGAATATAGGGCAGCATCAGGAACACCTGATAGGGCAGATAGGCGCCCGCGAGCTGCTGCAGGCGCAGCTGGTAGGCATCGAACGCCGCGAACAGGATCGCGCCCAGCAGCGCCTTGCCCGGCCGCCAGGAGCCGAACACCACCAGCGCGATGCAGATCCAGCCGCGCCCGTTCACCATGTCGAAATAGAACGAGTTGAAGGCCGACATGGTGAGGAACGCGCCGCCTAGCGCCATGAAGGCGCTGCCCACCGCCACCGCGCCGATGCGCAGGAGCGTGACGTCGATCCCCTGCGCCTCGACGGCTGCCGGGTTCTCGCCGACCGTCCGCACCGCCAGGCCAATCGGCGTGCGGTAGAGCACGTAGGCGACGACGATCACCGAGATGAAAGCGAGATAGGTGAGCGGCGTTTGGTTGAACAAAGCGTCGCCCAATATCGGGATCTGCGACAGGCCGGGGATCGCGAGCGGCGCGAAGGTCTCGATCTTGGGCGGTGACGTGACGCTCGGGAACGCGATGCGATACGCATAGTAGGTGAGCGACGTGGCAAGAAGCGTAATGCCGATGCCCGTGACATGTTGCGACAGGCCGAGCGGCACCGTCAGTAACCCGTGCAGCACTCCGAACGCCGCGCCGGCCAGCGCCGCTATAGCCACGCCGGTCCACAAATCCGCGCCGTTATAGACCGAGACCCAGCCGGCGAAGGCACCAACCGTCATGATGCCTTCGATGCCGAGATTGAGCACACCGGCGCGCTCGCAGATCAGCTCGCCCAGGGTCGCGAAGATCAGCGGCGAGGCAATGCGGATCGCCGCCGCCCACAGGCTCGCCTCGAAGACGATGCCGATCGCGTCCATCCGCCTATCTCCACTTCAGGCGGAAGCGGGTGAACAGCATCGCCGTCACCATGGTGAGCAAGGCAGTCGCGACCATCACGTTGGCGATGTAGTTCGGCACGCCGACGGTGCGGCTCATGGCGTCGGCCCCGACGAACATGGCGGCGACGAAGATCGCGGCGGCGATCACGCCCATCGGATGCAGCATCGCCAGCATGGCGACCACGATGCCTGTGTAGCCAAAGCCCGGCGACAGATCGAGGGTGAGGTTGCCCTTGAGCCCCGCCACTTCGCTGACACCCGCCAGCGCCGCGAGGCCGCCGGACAGCAGCGCGGTCTTGGCCATCACCCAGTTGACCGGGATGCCGGCGAAGCGCGCCGCGCGCGGGTTGAAGCCGACCGCGCGCATCTCGTAGCCGAAGGTGGTGCGGGCGTTGACGAACCACACCAGCAACGCCGCGCCGATCGCGATCAAGAAACCAAGATGCAGGCGCTTGCCCTGGATCAGCTTGGGCAGCTGCGCCTCGGCGATCACCTTCCTGGATTGCGGCCAGCCGAGGCCCATCGGGTCCTTGAGCGCGCCGTCCAGCAGCATGCTGACAACGAGCACCATTACGAAGTTCAGCAGCAGCGTCGTGACGACCTCGTCGACCCCGAACCGGGTCTTGAGGAACGTCGGCCCAAGTAGCAGCAGCGCGCCGGCGAGCATGGCGGCGGCCATGATCATCGGGATCAGGATCGGTGCTGGCAGCGGCAGCGCACCGGTGCCGAGCACGATCGTCATGATGGCGCCGGCATAGAGCTGTGCCTCGCCGCCGATGTTCCACAGCTTGGCGCGGAATGCGACCGCCGCGGCAAGGCCGGTGAAGATCAGCGGCGTCGCGCGGGTCAGCGTCTCCAGGAACGCAAATTGCGTTCCCGCCGCGCCCTTGACCACGGCGGCGAAGACGGCGAAGGGGGATGCGCCGCCGAGCAGCGCCAGCAACGCGGCCACCACAAAGCTGGCGACCACCGCGACCAGCGGCGCGATCGCCCAGATGCTCTTCGCTGCTTCGGCGCGCGGTTCAAGCCGCATCGGCCTCACCTGCGAAGCCATGGCCGGCCATCATCAGGCCGAGGTGACGGATGGTCACGTCGCGGCGCGCCATCGGCGCCGACATGCGGCCGCGATACATCACTACCACGCGATCCGACAGCGCGAGCAATTCATCGAGGTCTTCGGAGATCAGCAATATCCCGGCGCCGTCCGTCCGTGCTTTCAACAGCTGCTGATGTACGTAGCCGACGGCGCCGATGTCCAGGCCGCGGGTCGGCTGATTGGCGAGGATGATGCGCGGGTTCTCGGCCATCTCGCGGCCAAGGATCAGCTTCTGCATGTTGCCGCCGGACAACAGGCGTGTCGCGGCCTGTGGGCCCGGACAGCGCACGTCGTAGTCGGCGATGATGCGGGTCGCGAACTCGCGCACCTTGCGCCAATCGATCAGGCCGCGCTGCGAGAACGGCTGCTCGCGATAGCGGGCCGAGATCAGGTTCTCCTCGAGCGACAGGTCGCCGACGACGCCGACAGCGTGGCGGTCCTCCGGGATGCGGGCGACACCGTAGCCCACCATCTTGGCTGGATCGAAATAGTGGATCTCCTGGCCGAACAACGACAGCGCGCCGGTGCTCGGCTGCGCGATGCCGCTGACGAGGTCAGCAAGCGCGCCCTGCCCGTTGCCGGAAACGCCGGCGATGCCGACGATTTCGTTGCCGTGCAGATCCAGGGACACGTCCTGCAGGCGCGGATGTCCCTCGCCTGCCAGCGTCACGGCCCTCAGCGACAACGCGACTGGACCGAGCGGGATCGGCTCGACCTTGGGCTCGGGGATCGGGCGGCCGACCATCAGCTCGGCGAGTTCGTGACGATCCGTCTCGGCGGTGCGACGCTCCGCCACCAGCTTGCCCGAGCGCAGCACGACCACGCGCCGGCTGACTGCCATCACCTCGTGCAGCTTGTGAGAGATGAAGATGATGGCTAGGCCGCGCTCCACCAGCTTCTGCAGCGTGGCGAACAGCGCTTCCGTTTCCTGCGGCGTCAGCACCGCGGTCGGCTCATCCAGAATCAGGATGCGGGCGTCGCGATACAGCGCCTTCAAGATCTCGACCCGCTGGCGCTCGCCGACCGACAAGTCGGCGATCCGCGCGTCCGGCTTCACCACCAGGCCGAACGTGTTCGACAGCTCGGCCAGCTTGGCGCGCGCTTCGGCATGGCGCGAACGGGCGCGCCACAACGGCTCTGTGCCGAGGATGACGTTGTCCAAGACGGTCAAGTTGTCGGCCAGGGTGAAATGCTGATGCACCATGCCGATGCCGCGCGCCAGGGCGGCCTTGGGCTTCCCCGCCGGCAGCGCCTCGCCGAAGGCTTCGATGCTGCCCTCGTCGGCCACGTAATGGCCGAACAGGATGTTCATGAGCGTGGTCTTGCCGGCGCCGTTCTCGCCCAACAGCGCGAGCACCTCGCCGCGATGCAGATCGAGGCTGATCGCATCGTTCGCCAGCAATGGTCCGAAGCGCTTGGTGATGCCGGCGAGCCGGAGGACGACGTCTTCGCGGTTGCTCGTCGACGATTCAGTTGCCATGAAGCGTCCGCCATAGTTCCCTCCCCCGAGGCGGGGGAGGGTTAGGGTGGGGGCGACGGCAGCTCAGCTCGACGCGGTGTGCGGCGGAGAGAACAACCCCCACCCCAGCCCTCCCCCAGCTTGAGGGAGGGAGAAGTAGGTTGTCGTTGGGCATAAGCGATCAGCTCGATTTAGGCTCGCCGTCGTTGATCTCGACGGTGAAGCTGCCGTCCTTGATCGCCTTTTCCTTCTCGGCGACCTTGGCGACCACGTCGGCTGGCACCTTACCCTCGAAGGTGCCGAGCGGCGACAGGCTGCAGCCACCGGCCTTCATGAAGGAATAGGTACCGTAGTCATCGGCCTTGAAGCTGCCGCCCTGCACCGCCTTGATGGCGGCATCGAGCGTCGGCTCGAAGTGCCACAGCGCGGAAGCGACCACCGTCTCCGGGTAGTCCGCCTGGGTGTCGATCACGTTGCCGATCGCCAGCGCCCCGCGCTCCTTGGCCGCGTCTGAGACGCCGAAGCGCTCGGCATACATCAGGTCGGCACCGGCATCGATCTGGGCAAAGGCCGTCTCCTTGGCCTTCGGCGGGTCGAACCAGGAGCCGATGAAGGCGACCTGGAACTTGGTATCGGGCGCGGTTTCCTTGACACCCGCCATGAAGGCGTTCATCAGCCGGTTCACTTCCGGGATCGGGTAGCCGCCGACCATGCCGATGCTTTTCTTCTTGGTCATGGCGCCGGCGACGATGCCGGTCAGGTACGATGCGTCCTGGATGTAGTTATCGAACACCGCAAAGTTCGGCACCGCCGCGTCCGGCTTGAAGCTGGAGCCGATGAGGAAGGCACGGTCCGGATAGTCCTTGGCCACGGCTCGCGCGGCGTCCTCGACCGCGAAGGCCTCGCCGACGATCAGCTGGTGGCCGGCCTCGCAATACTCGCGCATCACGCGCTCATAGTCGGTGTTCGCGACCTTTTCGGAGAAGGTGTATTCGATGTCGCCGCGCTCCTGGGCCGCGCTGGCGGCCTTGTGGATGCGGCTGACCCACTGTTGTTCCACCGGCACGGTGTAGATTGCGGCGGTCTTGATCTTGCCCGCTGCGAGGACTCGGCGCGGCGTCGCGCCGATCGCCGAAAGCGCTGCTGCCCCGCCCGTCGCGAGCAGGAGATTACGACGTGAAAACAACATTTTCTGCCCCCTTGTTTCTGTGTTTCTTGAACCCGGATTCCCGGGCGCCTTCCCTGATCGTGTCGTGATTCTAGACTATTCCGCCGCCTTGCGCATCGGATTGCGCGGATCCTGGGTCCAATTGAGATAGGGCTTGCCGGTCTCAACCGAAACCATGGTGATGCACTCCGGCACCGGGCAGACATGGGCGCACAGGTTGCAGCCCACGCACTCCTCCTCGATCACCTGGTAGCGCCGGCTGCCGTTGTCCTTGATCTTGGCGATCGACTGGTGGGAGGTGTCCTCGCACGCGATGTGGCACAGGCCGCACTTGATGCACTTGTCCTGGTCGATCTGCGCGATGCTCTTGTAGTTGATGTTGAGGAACTGCCAGTCGGTGACGTTCGGCACCGCCTTGCCGCGGAAATCCTCGATGGTGCGGTAGCCCTTGCTGTCCATCCAGTTGCTGAGGCCCGATACCATGTCGTCGACGATCTTGAAGCCGTAGTGCATCGCCGCGGTGCAGACCTGCACCGTGCCGGCCGACAGGCTGATGAACTCCGCGGCATCGCGCCAGTTGGAGATGCCGCCGATGGCCGAGATCGGCAGGCCGAAGGTGTCCTTATCGCGCGCAATGTCGGCGACCATGTGCATGGCAATCGGCTTCACCGCGGGGCCGCAATAGCCGCCGTGCGTGCCCTTGCCGTCGACGGTCGGCATCGGCGCCATGATGTCGAGATCGATGTTGGTGATGGAGTTGATGGTGTTGATGAGCGACACCGCATCGGCGCCGCCTTCCTTGGCGGCGCGGGCCGGCTTGCGCACGTCGGTGACGTTCGGCGTCAGCTTCACGATCACCGGCATGCGGGTGTTCGCCTTGCACCAGCGCGCGACCATCTCAACGTACTCGGGCACCTGGCCCACGGCCGAGCCCATGCCGC
>DATEOK010000126.1:0-7365 GCA_035274225.1 Dongiaceae bacterium | reverse complement strand
CGACCGCGTCGCGCTTGCCGGCGCCGATTGCGGCGGCGATCGCGTCCTCGCCGACCGGCGGCGCAGCCGAGGCCGCGCCCTCTGCTTCCAGGCGGCGCTGCACCGCCTTGGCGACGTCCTTAGCGGTGGCGGCGTCGAGGTCGGGGCGCTGCTGCAAGGCTTCCAACAAGGTGTTGCTGACGAACGCGGCCAGGCGCTTGATCGCCTTCATCGGCAGGGTCGGGCGTTCGACCAGCGGCTCGTGCCAGGCCGGAACCTTGCCGGCCTGGTCGAGGATGCGGTCGAGGGTGTCTTCGCGGATCTGCGCGCTCTTGTTCTGCAGCAGCTTGCGCACGCTGTTGGATTCGGTGCCGGGATCGGCGAGGGCCGCGACCGCGACCCCGTCGCTCAGCTTGTCGCTCAATTGGCGGCGCTTGGCGATGGCCATCAGCGCGCCGCGGATCGGCCCGTCGGCGATGATCTCCAGCAGGTCCTCGTCGGTCAGCAGCGGCGAATGCTCGAGGATGGGACCCGCCACCTGGATCTCGATATCGCGCGCCAGCTTCTGGATCACCGCGACCGGCGCATCGACCGAGTCCTTCAGCGCCTCTGCCACGATCTGGCGCACCTTCACCGCGTGATCGCGCGCCAGCGTCTCCAGCACTTGGTGACTCAGCGCGCGGATCTTCTCGCTCTCCTCGCCGGCGAATTCCGGCACCAGCGCCGTGATCTTGGCGGCCAGGCGGCTGCGCACCGAGTCATCCGCGTCGCGCGTCAGGATGAAGTCGGCCTGGCGCGGGGTTGCGCGGTTCTCCGCCACTGCGTTGCGCACGCCGGCATCCGCATCGTCGGCCAGATAGAACAGGATCTCGGGACGCACGTCGGCGTGCTGCGCCACCTTGCGGCGCTGCCGGGCATCGGGATCGGTAGAGAGTAGCTTGGCCTGCTCGTAATCCACGTTTCTAGTCTTCCAACACAGCGACGCCACCCTTGGCGCCATGCTTCACCTGGTACATCGCACGGTCGGCGCGCGTGATCAGATCGGCGTCATTCGTCTCCCGCCCCGGCCGCAGCAATGCGATGCCGACCGAGAATCCGACTTTCTTGTCAGAGTCCGGTGCGAAGCGCTGCAACTGAGTGGCAGCGCTCGCCAGTTCCTGCCCGCGCCGCAGGACCTCGGCGGGATCGCTTGAGTCCATCCACGCCGCGAATTCATCGCCGCCCATCCGCGCCACCAGGTCGCCAGCGCGGAACGCGCGCCGCAGCAGCTCTGCACCGGCGCGCAAGGCGGCATCGCCCTGGGCGTGGCCGTGGCGGTCGTTGATCTGCTTGAAATTGTCGAAGTCGATGTAGACCAGCGCGCCGCCGGTGCCGGTCAGCTTGGCATGCGCCACCACGTCCTTCAGCCGCGCCTCGAAGCCGCGCCGGTTGAGCAGCCCGGTGAGCGCGTCGGTCTGACTGAGGCGCGACAGCGCCGCCTGCTCCTCCGCCTGGGCGATCGCGACCGCGAGCTGGTCGGTCAGCTCGCGCAGCAGGAACAGGTCATCGTCCGGCCAGTCGGGCTGGTCTTCGGGCCGCCACAGCATCAGGACGCCAGTCACCCGGCCACCGAGTTCCCCCGGCAGCGCCAGGAGGCGCCGGCCCGCAGACAGCGAGCGGAACGGCTGCCGGATCTCGATCGCCTGGTGCGCCAGCCCGGGCGCGGCGATCGGCGAGCCGAACTGGGCGATCGCCTCGCCGGCTTCGCCATCCTTGACACAGCACAGCATGGCGCCGGCGGCGCCGGTTGCCTGGGCCGCGGTCGCAACACCCATTTCCATGGCAGCTTTCGGATCGCCGGCCTGGCGCAGGGCGCGGAACAGCTGGATCAGGGAGCGCTCGCGGTGGCGGGCCTCCGCCAGGGCGACGTCGCGGTCCTGCTCCGCCGTCACGTCGCGGCAGGCGCCGCGCACGCAGTGGAACGCGCCCCTCTCGTCGAAGATCGCGCGGGCCCTGAGATGCAGGCAGCAGGGGGCGCCGGCCTTGGTGCTGGCCCAGACCAGCAGGCCCTCGGGCGGCGAATCGGCCTGGAAATGCCGGCCGTCCTCCGGCGACAGCACCAGCTCGGCGGGGTCGCTGCCCAAAAGGTCCAGGGTCTCGTGGCCGAGAGCCCCGCCGGCCGTCACGAAGCTGAACAGGCCGTTGGCGTCGGTCTCCCAGCCGAAGTCGCAGGACAGCTCCAGCAGCTCCTTCATCCGCTGCCGGGATTCGATCAGCGCCGCCCGCAGCGTGCCGTCGAGGTCGGCCGGGTCGCTCGCCGGATTGGCGGCTTTCGGGTCGAGGGGTGGGCTGGAGATGGGACGGACCATCCTGGCACCCTGAAACCCCCGGTCTTAATACGCGGTTAAGCGTCGCTCCCGCCCTTGCGCTCAAGATGTCGCGTCCGTAACGTGCCCGCCGTCTCAGCCACCCCGAAGTGACTATTGTCTTATGCGGCCCGCCGACGCCCAGTGCTGGATTTTCGACCTGGATAACACGCTTTACCCGGCGTCCTGCCGCCTGTTCGACCAGGTCGAGCGGCGCATCGGGGAGTATGTCCAGCAGCTGCTGAGCCTTGAGCCGGAGGCCGCCCGGGCGCTCCAGAAGCAGTATTTCCGGGAACACCAGACCACCCTCAACGGCCTCATGATCCACCACAAGATCGACCCGGCGGAGTTCCTGGAGTTCGTGCACCGGATCGACGCGTCGGGCGTGCTGGCGGACGCGCATCTGGACCGGGCGCTGGAGCGCCTGCCGGGGCGAAAGCTGATCTACACCAACGGCTCGGTCCGGCACGCGGAGAACGTCATGGGGCGCCTCGGCGTCGCGCGCCATTTCGAAGGCGTGTTCGACATTGCCGAGGCGGCCTATGTGCCGAAGCCGGATATCACCGCCTATCGCGCCCTGGTGGCGCGGCACGGCTTCGACCCCAGCCGCGCGATCATGCTGGACGACATGCCGCGCAACCTGGCGCCGGCGGCCGAGCTCGGCATGACGACGGTGTGGGTGAAGACCGACGTCAGCTGGGCCCAGCCGGCGGAGCCAACCGATTATATCCATCACACCACCGAGAATCTGGCCGATTGGCTTCACGCAGTGAGCAAGGACGCGACATGAACAAGACCGAGCTTCAGCACGTCATCGACGACGCCTGGGAGCGGCGCAGCGACATCAACCCTGGGACCGAGGGCCATGTGCTGGACGCGGTGCATGCCGCGCTCGACGGCCTCGACCGCGGCGAGTTCCGCGTCGCCGAGAAGCGTGACGGCAAGTGGGAAACCAACCAATGGCTGAAGAAGGCCGTGCTGCTGTCGTTCCGCCTCATGGATTCGGAGCTGATCGGCGGCGGCGGTACCTATCCGCATTTCGGCGAGGCTGCCTGGTACGACAAGGTGCCGTCGAAGTTCGCCGGCTGGGACGCGGAGAAGTTCCGCGCCGCCGGGTTCCGCGCGGTGCCGAACTGCGTGGTGCGGCGCAGCGCCTATGTCGCGCCCGGCGCCATCCTGATGCCGAGCTTCCTCAATGTCGGCGCGCGGGTGGACAGCGGCACCATGGTCGACACCTGGGTCACGATCGGTTCGTGCGCGCAGATCGGCAAGAACTGCCACATCTCCGGCGGCGTCGGGATCGGCGGCGTGCTGGAGCCGATCCAGGCCGGGCCCGTCATCATCGAGGATAATTGCTTCATCGGCGCGCGCTCCGAAGTGGTCGAGGGCGTGGTGGTGGGTGAAGGCTCGGTGATCTCCATGGGCGTCTTCATCGGCGCCTCGACCAAGATCATCGACCGCGCCACCGGCGAGGTGCATTACGGCAAGGTACCGCCTTACTCCGTGGTGGTGTCGGGAGCACTGCCAGGCAAGCCGTTCCCCAACAACGAGCCCGGTCCCAGCCTCTACTGCGCGGTGATCGTGAAGCGAGTCGACGAGAAGACGCGATCGAAGACGTCGATCAACGATCTGCTGCGGGACTAGAGCGAGCTTGCTGCCCGTGCAGTTGCCGTCTCCATCTCCTTCACCTAAGGGAATTCCCCTCTCCCCTCGCGGGAGAGGGTTGCGTAGCCTTAGCGAGCGGAGCGAGCTTAGGCAAAGCTGGGTGAGGGGACCGCGCCGCAGGCGCGAAGCGCGCAAGCGCTGTTCATCGCTCCTTTGCGCTCTCGCGAGCGCGCGCACCTCTCATCCAACTTCGCCTAGGCTCGCTGATGCTCGCCAAGGCTTCGTATCCTTCTCCCGCAAGGGGAGAAGGGGAGTTTATCTATGGGCTTCGGTCGTATGGCACCGGCCATGATCGATCCCATCGCCCTCGCGCAAGCCTTGATCCGCTGCCCGAGCGTCACGCCGGCCGATGCCGGTGCACTCGACACGCTGGCGAACGCACTGCAGCCGGTCGGCTTCGCCTGCCGGCGTCTGCCGTTCGCGGCGCCGGGCACTGCACGCATCGACAATCTCTACGCCAAGCTCAGCGGCAAGCGGCCGGGCAAGCATTTCAGCTTTGCCGGCCACAGCGACGTGGTGCCGGTCGGCAAGCGCGACAGCTGGAGCGTCGATCCGTTCGCAGCGCACGTCATCGACGGCCGGCTCTACGGCCGCGGTGCCGCCGACATGAAGGGCGCGATCGCCGCCTTCGCCGCGGCGTCGGCACGCTTCGCCGCGAAGACCAGCGGCAATTTCCCCGGCGCGATCTCGCTGCTCATCACCGGCGACGAGGAAGGGCCTTCGGTCAACGGCACCAAGCCGATGCTGCAGGCGCTGGCGGCCGAGGGTGAGACGTTCGACGCCTGCCTGGTGGGCGAGCCGACGAACCCGAAGCGCGTGGGCGAGATGGCCAAGATCGGCCGGCGCGGCAGCTGGACCGGGCATCTCACGGTCAAGGGCGTGCAGGGCCACATCGCCTATCCGCACCTTGCCGACAACCCGACCCATCGCCTGGCGCGCATGATCGTGGCATTGACGGAAACGCCGCTCGATGCCGGCACCGCGCATTTCGAGCCGAGCACCCTGCAGGTCTCCACCATCGACGTCGGCAATCCCGCCACCAACGTCATCCCGGCCGAGGCAAGAGCAAGCTTCAACAGCCGGTTCAATGACGGCTTCAATCCCGGGACCCTGGAAACGGAGGTGCGCCGGCGCCTCGATCAGGTCGGCGGCAGCTATGAGCTGCGCACCGAATGCTCGGGCGTGTCGTTCGTGACGCCGCCGGGCGGGCTCAGCAACCTGGTCACTGGGGCGGTGCAGGCCGTGACCGGTCTGACGCCCGCGCTTTCCACCACCGGCGGCACCTCGGACGCGCGCTTCATCAAGGACTATTGCCCGGTCATCGAATTCGGGCTGGCGGGCGCCACCATGCACAAGGTGGACGAGAACGTCGCAATCGCGGATATTCTCCAGCTTTCAGACATCTACGAACGAATTCTCGATTCCTATTTTCATGCCAAACTGGATTGAGTTCCGCCTCGCCGTTCAAGGCCTGCTCCGGCTGGCCCGCTTCAATTCGGATTTTCCCCGATTCTTCGATCGATCGGCATCCGGCGCCCTGCGCAGCTTCTGGCTTATGGTGCCGCTCTATCCGTTCTATCTGCTCCAACTGTGGGCCGTCGGAGCGGCGGCGCTGCCCCAGGATACGACGCAGTTCCTTTTCGCGATGTCGGTCGGCTACCTCAACCTGTGGCTGGTGCCGCCGATGTTGATCGCCACGATCGCCCCGATGGTGGGCCGCGACGCGGAGATGCCGGGCTGCATCACGGTCTATAACTGGCAAAGTGTCTTGAATATCTGCGTTGCCCTGCCGTTGATCCTGCTCGACTTGGGGGGCGTGTCGGCAGACGTGACGGCAATCCTCTACAACGTCCTGGTGCTGGTCACCCTGGCCTGGGAGACCTACGTGCTGACGCACACGCTGCGCATTCGCCTTTGGCAGGCCGCCTTGGCCGCCGTCGCCGACCATTTCATCACGAACTGGGTCCTGCTCAGCATCTTCCTCGCGCTGGGCGGCGTCCGCTAGGATTCTGCGCCGTATTTCACGCCGGTAAGATAGAGACCCTGCGGCGGCGCGGTCGGGCCGCCCTTGGTGCGGTCGCGCGCCTCAAGCGCGGCACGCAGATCGGCCTTGCTCCACTTGCCTTCGCCGACCAGCCGCAGCGTGCCGACGATATTGCGCACCTGGTGATGCAGGAAGGAGCGGGCTTCCGCGATGATGTCGATCTCCTCACCGGCACGCGCGACGCTGAGCCGGGTCAGGGTCTTCACCGGCGATTGTGCCTGGCACAGGCTGGCGCGGAAGGTGGAGAAGTCATGCTTGCCGAGCAGCACCTGCGCCGCGTCGTGCATCGCGGCGGCATCCAGCGACGCATTGACCAGCCAGGCGCGCCCCTCCTCCAGCGCCAGCGGCGGGCGGCGGTTGACGATGCGGTAAAGGTAGGCGCGGCCGGTGGCGCTGAAGCGCGCGTGGAAGTCCGGCGGCGCGATTTCCGATTGGATGATCGAGACCGGCCAGGGCTTCAGGTGGAAATTCAGCGCGGCCTGCAGCTTGTCGGGCGTGAACTCCTTCTCGACATCGACATGGGCGACCTGCCCGGTCGCGTGCACACCGGCATCGGTGCGGCCGGCCGCGTGGGCGGTCACCGTCTCGGCGCAGGTCTTGAACACCGCCTCTTCCAGAGCCTGCTGCACCGACATGCCGTTCTCCTGGCGCTGCCAGCCGACGAAAGGCGCTCCGTCATATTCCAGCGTGAGCTTGAATCGGGTCACGTGAGTTGCGCGCCTTTCGGCACCGCGAAGCCGCGCAGCATCTCCTCGGCGCTCATGGTTCGCTTGCCGGCGCGCTTCACCAGGGTTGGCCGCAGTGCACCGTCGCCGCAGGCGATGGTGAGTTGGTCATCGACCGTCGTTCCTGGCGCACCTGAGCCCGACGCCATGTCCGCGGCCAGGATGGTCAGCCGCTCGCCGCTGAGCTCGGTGAAGGCGCCCGGCGCCGGCGACAAGCCGCGGATGTGACGGTCAAGTTCGGCCGCGCCGCGGCGCCAGTCGATGCGCGCCTCTTCCTTGGTGATCTTGGCGGCATAGGTGACGCCCTCCGCCGGTTGCGGCACGGGTTCCAGGTCCGCCAGATCGTCCAGGACTTGAGCAATCAAGGCCGCACCGACCTGCGCGAGGAGATCGTGCAGCGCCCCGGCATTCATGTCCGCGTCGATGGCGACCGTCCCTTTCATGAGCACCGGGCCGGTATCCAGTCCCTCCGCCATCTGCATGATGGTGACGCCGGTCTCGGCATCGCCCGCCATGATGGCGCGCTGGATCGGGGCAGCGCCGCGCCAGCGCGGCAGCAGGGAAGCGTGGATGTTGAGACAGCCGTGCCGCGGCGCATCGAGGATTG
>DATEOK010000125.1:0-9627 GCA_035274225.1 Dongiaceae bacterium | reverse complement strand
CGGGCCGGTCCCCCCGGAACCGGCCCGGGGCGCGCCGTTAAGGTCCCTTGTTGTAGGTTCCGTGCGGCGCGACCAAGACCTCGACGCGGCGGTTTTCCGAGTTCGCCTCGGAATCGGCGGCCCCTTCAGGCTCGCCAACCGCCACGACTGCAACAGAGCCCGCTAACGGTCCCCCCAGACCGCGCAGGGCCTGGGCCACCGCATGCGCCCGGCGTTGTGCCAGCGCGCGATTGGCCTCAAGCGAACCTTGGGTATCCGCAAAGCCGGTGATGACCACCGTCGCGATCGGATACTGCGAAAGAAAAGCCGACACCTCGTCCAGCGTTGCCCGGTCATCGTCGCCAAGGGCCGCGGAGCCGGTGTCGAAATAGACGGACTTGATGAGCGCCCCGGTGTTCTGGGGCACATGCAGGGATTCGAGATAGGCGATGCGGGCGCGCAGCGGATCGAGGATGCGGTTGAGCGCGTCTTCCGCGCGGCGGCGATGCTCGGCTGCCTCTTCTGCGTTCCGGGTTCCCTCATCGAGCAGGGTCTGGCTGACATGCATATAAGCCGGGACTTCCGCGAGCTCGTCGTGGATCTCCTGGGCCCTGCGCGCCTTGTCGCCGGCTTCGTTGAGATTGGTGAGGAACTCGCCGAAATCGCCTTCCTGGGTCTGTTCGACATTGGCGGCGATGTTATCGAGATCGGCTTGGCGGTCGGAGGCGGCGCAGGCACCGAGCGCGAGCAATGACGCGCCGAGCAAAGCCTGCTTCACGCCGCGAGTCATGCCGAACTCTACCCCCTACTCACATGTTTGAACGCTCATCCAGCGCGGCTGGTGCAGAGCGGCCATAACATAAGTTGAAGTCGCGGGCGGAATCCATAGGAAATCATTGGATTTTTCGACCTGCTGTGTCGAACAATCCATACTTGTTGCCGCATCGCCACAGATTATGGCGGCGCATTATATCGATTGGACTAACGGTCCTATCGCAAGGCCTGGCGTAGCGCCGCGGCCGTCGCCCAGGGTGTGATCGCGAGCAGCCCGAAATCGACTCCGCCGAGCAGCAGCAAAGCGCCGGTCGGGTTCCCCTCCGCCAGCAGCGAGCGGCTGATGGTGCCGGCAGCGAAGATCAGCACCGGCACGTAGAGCGGAAGGATCAGCAGGGTGAGCAGGATGCCGCCGCGCCTGCTGCCCAGGGTCAGCGCTGCGCCCAACCCGCCGAGCAGGCTCAGCGCCGGCGTCGCCAGCGCCAGCGCCAGCAGCATCGGGCCATAGCTGCCGGTCGGCGCATTCAGCATCAGCGCCAGCAGCGGCGCCGCGACCAGCAGCGGCAATCCGGTCGACAGCCAGTGCGCCAGCGCCTTGGCCAATGCCGCCAGCTCCAGCGGCAGCGGCCCCAGCGCCATCAAATCCAAACTGCCGTCCTCGAAGTCGCCCTGATACAGCCGGTCGAGCGACAGCAATGCCGCCAGCGCCGCCATGCTGAGCACGACGCCGGTCGAGACCCGCATCAGCGCATTGGGCTCCGGCCCGATCGCGAACGGGAACAGGATCCCGGCCGCCAGGAAGAACAGCACCACCACCCAGGCGTCGATGCCCTGGCGGTACGAGAGCACCAAGTCGCGCTTCAGCAGGGCGAGGAACGCGCTCATGCCCCACCAGCTTTCCGCAGCTCGCCCAGCTGCAGCACGCGCGCCTCGACCGCGAGCGGCTCATGGGTCGCGATGATCGCCAGCCGGCCGGCGCCGAGATGCCGCTTCAGCAGCGCGACGAACGCGGCGCGCGCTTCGGTATCGAGCGCCGTCACCGGCTCGTCCAGCAGCCACAGCGGCGCCTCGCTCAGCGCCAGGCGGCTCAAGGCGAGGCGGCGCTTCTGCCCCGCCGACAAGGTCCGCGCCGGCCGGTCTGCGAGCTTCTCGAGCCCAAATGCCTTGAGCGCCGCCGTAGCGCTGCCGCCGCTGAAGCTGGCCCAGAACTGCAGGTTCTCCAGGGCAGTCAGCCCAGCCTTCAGCGCGTCCTGGTGCCCGAGATAGGTGAGCCGCGCCCGGTGCGCCTCGCGGTCGCGCGCCACATCGGCGCCGTCCCACGCGACCGTACCCTCCGCCGCCGGCATCAGCCCCGCCAGCACCCTGAGCAGGGTCGACTTGCCGCTGCCGTTCGGCCCTTGCAGCAGCAGCGCCTCGCCGCCCGCCACACGCGCACTGATCCCGCTGGCAATCCGCCGCTCGCCACGCTCCAGCGCAATGTTGTCGAGGGAAAGTCCGGTCATGAGGCGGCTGAAGATAAGGTGCCCGCCGCGTCGGCGTCCACTGGCCGGCAGCAACGCTCGTATCGGCCCGCCCCACTCCGTCATCCCAAGGCCATGACGGGGAGAGCGTGGTCAGTCGATGGCGGACAAAAAAATTGGGCGGCGCCGCGGGTCCTGGGGATGGAGTGGGCCCGCGGCGCTCTGCCCGTTTTGCGAAGACGTCGATCGGGGGTAGCGCGACGCCTTCTATCTTCGACCTCGCATCCGCGGGGGACGGATGCTGTGTGTGGGGCACCTGACAGGAGCGGGTCGAACGCCCCTGCGACAAACAGAGGGGATGATCTCTGTTGCCTCAGAGTCTTTCGATGCCCAATGGCGTCATTAAGGACAGAACGTGGCGAAATTGTGTTGAATACCCTGCGCCGAGTGGACGCACCGTCTCAACAGCACGCGCCAAGCATCTGGCATCTTTGCGCTCCCTCAAAATCTTGGGCTGGCCCGAGCTTTGCGGCGGCTCGAACGAGCCGCGCGAACATGCTATGGTCGGCCTTGAGTTTGCCCCGCCAGTTTTTCTTTGCCCGATCTGGGCTGGTCTATCTGAGTCCCTGGGAGAATCCGTCGTGACATCGCTTGATAGTTTCAAATCCCGCAAAACCCTCATCGTGGGCGGGAAGGCCTACGATTATTACAGCCTGAAGGCGGCGGAGAAGGCCGGGCTCGGCGACCTCACCCGCCTGCCGAACTCGCTCAAGGTGCTGCTGGAGAACCTGCTGCGCTACGAGGACGGCCGCTCGGTCACCAAGCAGGACGTCCAGGCGGTCGGCGCCTGGCTCAAGAAAAAGAGCTCCGACCGCGAGATCGCCTATCGCCCGGCCCGCGTGCTGATGCAGGACTTCACCGGCGTGCCGGCGGTGGTCGACCTCGCCGCCATGCGTGAAGCGATGATCAAGCTGGGCGGCGACCCGGAGAAGATCAACCCGCTCTCGCCGGTCGATCTCGTCATCGACCACTCGGTGATGGTGGACTATTTCGCCGGACCCGGCGCCTTCAAGAAGAACGTCGAATTGGAATACCAGCGCAACGGCGAGCGCTATGCGTTCCTGCGCTGGGGCCAGACCGCGTTCGCGAATTTCCGCGTGGTGCCGCCCGGCACCGGCATCTGCCACCAAGTCAATCTGGAGAACCTCGCCCAGGTCGTTTGGACGGCGAAAGAGCCGACCCAGATCGTCAAGGGCAAGAAGAAGATCGGCAAGACCATCGCCTATCCCGACACCCTGGTCGGCACCGACAGCCACACGACGATGGTCAACGGCCTCGCCGTGCTCGGCTGGGGCGTCGGCGGCATCGAGGCGGAAGCGGCCATGCTGGGCCAGCCGATCTCCATGCTCATCCCCGAGGTGGTCGGCTTCAAGCTGAGCGGCAGGCTCAAGGAAGGCACCACCGCCACCGACCTCGTGCTCACCGTGACGCAGATGCTGCGCAAGAAGGGCGTGGTCAACAAGTTCGTGGAGTTCTACGGCCCCGGCCTCGAGGACCTCGCGCTCGCCGACCGCGCCACCATCGCCAACATGGCGCCGGAATATGGCGCGACCTGCGGCTTCTTCCCGGTCGATGCCGAGACCCTGCGCTACATGAAGGCGACCGGCCGCGCGCCGGCGCGGATCGCCCTCACTGAGAAATACGCCAAGGCGCAGGGCATGTGGCGCGACGCCAAGACACCGGACCCGGTGTTTACCGACACCCTGGAACTCGACATCTCCACGGTCGAATCCTCGCTCGCCGGACCCAAGCGCCCGCAGGATCGCGTGCCGCTGAGCGACGCCGCGACGAGCTTCAAGAAGGCGCTGACCGAGACCTTCGGCCGCCACTCGGATCACGAATCGCGCATCTCGGTCAAAGGCACCAATTACGACCTCGGCGACGGCGACGTGGTGATCGCCGCCATCACCTCCTGCACCAACACCTCCAACCCCAGCGTCATGCTGGGCGCCGGCCTGATCGCGCGCAACGCGGTGAAGCTCGGCCTCAAGGTCAAGCCGTGGGTGAAGACCTCGCTCGCGCCCGGCTCGCAGGTGGTGACCGACTACCTCAAGACCTCCGGCCTGCAGACCTATCTCGACAAGATCGGGTTCAACCTGGTCGGCTATGGCTGCACCACCTGCATCGGCAATTCCGGCCCGCTGCCCGATCCGATCGCCGATGCGGTCACGCTCGGCGACCTCGTCGCCGCCGCGGTGCTCAGTGGCAACCGCAATTTCGAAGGCCGCGTCAATCCGCACGTGAAGGCGAACTATCTCGCCTCGCCGATGCTGGTCGTCGTCTACGCGCTTGCCGGCTCGATGAAGATCGACATCGCCAAGGATCCGATCGGCTACGGCAAGAACGACAAGCCGGTCTATCTCAAGGACCTGTGGCCGGCCAACAAGGAGATCGCGGACGCCGTGCGCAAGAGCGTGACGGCGGCCGCCTTCAAGAAGCGCTACAAGGACGTCTTCACTGGCGACCAGCTGTGGAAGAAGGTCAAGATCGCCAAGGGCCAGACCTACATGTGGGACAAGGCTTCGACCTATGTGCAAAACCCGCCCTATTTCGTCGGCATGAGCAAGGAAGCCGGCAACCGCGTCAGCGACATCGTGAAGGCGCGGCCGCTCGCAATCCTCGGCGATAGCATCACCACCGACCACATCTCGCCAGCCGGCTCGATCAAGAAGGACGGCCCCGCCGGCCAGTTCCTGATCGGCAAGGGCGTCGGGCCCGTCGACTTCAACTCCTACGGCGCGCGCCGCGGCAATCACGAGGTGATGATGCGCGGCACCTTCGCCAACATTCGTCTCAAGAACGAGATGGCGCCGGGCACCGAGGGTGGCGTGACGCGCTACATGCCGGACGGCACGCCGATGTCGATCTACGACGCCTCGATGAAATACCAGAAGGCGGGCGTGCCGCTGGTGGTATTCGCCGGCAAGGAATACGGCACCGGCTCGTCGCGCGACTGGGCGGCCAAGGGCACGGTCCTGCTCGGCATCAAGGCCGTCATCGCCGAAAGCTTCGAGCGCATCCACCGCTCCAACCTGGTCGGCATGGGTGTGTTGCCGCTGCAGTTCAAGGGCGACATGACGCGCAAGACCCTGAGCCTCGACGGCAGCGAGGTGTTTGACATCACCGGCATGGCCGCCGGCCTGAAGCCGCGCATGGACGTGACGCTGCGCATCATCCGCGCCGGCGGCACACAGGAGGCATCGCTGGTGTGCCGCATCGATACGCTGGACGAGATCGAGTATTTCAAGAACGGCGGCATCCTGCCGTTCGTGCTGCGCAACCTGATGAAGGCGGCGTAGCCTCTTGTATTGTCGCCGGGCCGCGTGATCTGCGTGCCCGGTGACCGCAATCGGACGGCATCTGACTCGCATGGATGAACGGCCGTATCCTGAGGGCATAGACTGCTCCTGGCTGGCGTCCGACCGGGACGGCCACCTCGGCGTCTTCGTGACCAGGGGCCGCGGTCCGATTCCAGTGCAAGCGCTGCTGGAGACCTATCCGCTCGACAGCATCGAAGAGCAGCTCCTCGCACTGCCAAGGGCGTCCGACATCGACCTCCGGGTGCGGATGCCGCGCTCCGACCGGCTCGTCGCGTTGGCCGAGCGGGGGTTTTCCGTGTACGACTGGAGCGATGCCCATCGCACCGAGCAGTATATCGACGAATACGAGCTGATCGCACTGCCGTATCGGCCGATTGCGACGGATGCGCTGCCCGAAACCTTGCTCGATGCGGCAAGGTGGGTGAAATTCGCCGCGATCTCCTTCGCAAGCGCATGGCGCATCGATGTGCGCGCGCACATGGCCTGTCGCGAAGCGGCCTCATGAGGCCGTGGGGTTAATATCCTGGCCCTTGGTTGTGACCCGCGTCACGAACCTCCATCCCTCGGCCGGACACCAACAGTCTGAAGACACCGATCAATCGACTGTTGGAGGTAAGAAACATGCGTACGAACCTTGTGATGCTGGCCGTGCTGGCCGGCCTTGGACTCTCGAACCTGGGCATGGCGCAGGCCGAGGCCAAGAACCTGTCCTGTATTAGTGGGATCTCGCCCAGCGAGCAGCGCCTGCTGCGCGACTGCGAGCCGGAACCGGGCGAAGAGATCGTCCTGGTCTACAAGATGCCGGTTGAGCCGCCGTCCCCACCGCCGCCACCGCCGGAGCCGGCGCGGATGAAGCACGGCGAAAGCGGCAAGGGCGAAGGCGTGAAAGGCGACAAGAGTCACGATGCGCCCGGCGGCGGTGGCAATGGCGGCGGTTCCCACGGCGGCGGCGGCAGCGCAGCCCACGGCAACGAGAGCGCCGGCGGCAGCTCGGCCAACTGAGCAACGTGACCGCGGAGACTGGAAGTCAGCGCGCCGCCCGCGCCGCCTTCCGGCTCTTGGCGGTCCGGCCCGGTTTCTTCGCCGGCGGCACGCCGCCCAGCACCGTCTTCGCCGGAAAGGCGCAGATCTCGCTCACCACGCAGCGCGGGCATTCCGGCTTGCGTGCCTTGCACACGTAGCGGCCGTGCAGGATCAGCCAGTGATGGGCATTGCGCCTGTATTTCGCCGGCGTGCGTTTCTCGAGCTGCTCTTCCACCGCCACCACGTCTTTGCCGGGCGCGAGGCCGGTGCGGTTGCCGACCCGGAAGATATGGGTGTCGACCGCGATGGTGGATTGGCCGAAGGCGATGTTGAGCACCACGTTCGCGGTCTTGCGCCCGACTCCGGGCAGCGTCTGCAGCGTCTCGCGATCCTCCGGTATCCTGCCGCCGAACTGCTCGATCAGAATCCGCGACAGCGCGATCACGTTCTTGGCCTTCATGTTATAGAGGCCGATGGTCTTGATGTAGTCCTTGAGCCTGGCCTCGCCGAGCTTCAGCATCTTGTCCGGCGTGTCGGCGACCTTGAACAACGGCTCGGTCGCCTTGTTGACCGAGGCGTCGGTCGCCTGCGCGCTGAGGACCACCGCGACCAGCAAGGTGTAGGGATTGATATAGTCGAGCTCCCCGCGCGGATCGGGATTGGCCTTCGCCAACGCGGCGTAGAATTTCTCGACCTCCTCCGGTTTCAGCTTCGCCAATGCCCCCACCCCAGAAACGTTGATGCAGCGGAGCAAGACTCTATACTGCGGGCGATGGAACACGAAATGGACAAGTCGCCCGCAAATCCGGAGCAGCCGGTCGAGCGGCCGCAGTTCGAAGCGCTGCTCTACCCGCACCGCTCGCTCAGCCAGCGCGGCTTTCTCATCCTCACCATCGGCACCTTCACCATTGTCGCGGCCTATGGCGGGCTGTTCCTGCTGCTCGGCGCCTGGCCGATCTTCGGTTTCCTGGGGGCGGAGTGGCTATTGTTCTGGTGGCTGCTGCGCACCCACTTGCGCGGCGACCGCCGGGCCGAGCGTATCCGCCTCTATGCCGACCGCCTGGTGCTGCAACAGATCGATGGCAAAGGCCTCGTCGCCGAGAGCACGTTCGAACCCTATTGGCTCCAGGTCGTGCTGAAGGAGCGCGGCTTCGAGAATCCGGCCTTGCTGCTGCGCTCGCATGGGCGGGTGGTGGAGATCGGCACCTTCCTCGGCGCCGGCGAGCGCCGCCAATTCGCGGAACAACTTCAAACCGTCCTGTCACGCTGGCACGCAATCTAGATTGTCATGACACAACAGACCCTGCGGCCGCCGGGCGCGGCTGACTTTTCGCTGCTGCTCATCCTGGCGCTGACCTGGGGTTCGTCCTTCCTGTTCATCAAGCAGGCCGTCGACACCCTGCCGCCGCTGTCGCTCGCGGTCGGCCGCATAGCGATCGGCGCGGCAATGCTCCTGACAATCGCGCGCATCAAGGGTCAGCGGATGCCGCGCGACCTCGGCTTGTGGGGCCGCATGGTGTTCCTCGGCATCATCGGCAATTCGCTGCCATTTTTCCTGATCGCGTGGGGCGAGCAATACACGCCCTCCAACCTCGCCGCGATCCTGATGGCGACGATCCCGAGCTTCGTCATCGTGCTGGCGCACTTCTTCACCCACGACGAGCCGCTGACCCTTGGCAAGGCCCTGGGCTGTCTCTGCGGCTTTGCCGGCGTGGTGGCGCTGATCGGCGTCGATGCGCTGAAGGGCCTCGGCGATGTGGTGATCGGCCAGATCGCAATCCTCTGCGGCGCCTTCAGCTATTCGCTCTACGGCATCAATGCCAAGCGCCTGCCGCCGCTCGGCTCCGAGATGCTGGTCGGCAGCATCCTGCTTGCCGGCCTCATCCCGTTGATCCCGATCTGGCTGGTGATCGATCAGCCCTGGCAGCTGGCGCCGGATGGCAAGGCGTGGTTCTCCGTCGCCTGGCTCGGCCTGCTGTCGACCGGCGGCGGCAACCTGCTGTTCTTCCTGCTGATACGCCGCGTCGGCGCCGGCTTCGGTTCGTTCAACAACTACCTGGTGCCGTTGATGGGCGTCGGCTGGGGATTTTTCCTCGCCGGCGAGACGCCGAGCTGGAACGCGCTGATCGCCCTGGTGCTCATCCTGACCGGCCTCGCACTCGCGCGGTGGCTGAAGCCTAGCTCGCAGCCGGCGGCGTCGCCGAACCCTGCGGTCCCGCGACGCTGAATCCCAGCACGTCGCGCATCGAATAGAGCCCGGGCTTCTTGCCCGCCGCCCACAGCACGGACTTGACCGCGCCGCGTGCGAAGATCTCGCGGCTGGCGGCGCGGTGGGTGATCTCCACCCGCTCGCCATCAGCCGCGAAGATCACCGTATGATCGCCGACCACGTCGCCGCCGCGCAGCGCCGCGAATCCGATTTCGCCCTTGACGCGCGGACCGACTTGCCCGTCGCGCGAGCGGCGCGAGATGCGGCGCAGGTTCTGTCCGCGCCCGCGTGCCGCTGCCTCGCCCAGCGCCAGCGCGGTGCCGGAGGGCGCGTCGATCTTGGCGCGGTGATGCATTTCCACGATCTCGATGTCCCAGTCGGTGTCGAGGATGCGCGCCACCTCCTCCACCACTTGCTGCAGCAGGTTGATGCCGAGGCTCATGTTGGCCGCGAGCACAATCGGCGCCCGCTGCGAGGCCCGGTAGAGGCTGTTCAACTGGTCGCTGTCGAAGCCGGTGGTGCCGATCACCAGGGCGCAGCCGGTGCGCGCCGCCATCTGGGCGTGGCTCACCGTCGCGGTCGGGTTGGTGAAATCCACCACCACGTCAGAGGTCTCGAACAGCAGGGACGGGTCATCGCCGACCGAGATGCCGAGCGGGTCGGCCCCGGCCAGGGCGCCGATATCCTGCCCGAGGGCGATCGAGCCGCGCCGTTCGGTCCCGCCCACCACCACGATGCCGGGGGCGTTGATCAGCATCTTCAGCAGCATCTGGCCCATGCGGCCGGCGCAGCCGACCACGCC
>DATEOK010000124.1:0-22799 GCA_035274225.1 Dongiaceae bacterium | reverse complement strand
TCAGTCGTGCGGTTCCAGCGGCTTCCGGCTCGAGCCTGAAGTAGCGGTGCGTTGCAACGCCCTGGCGCGAGACGAGGAGATAGGTGCCCGGCTCCACCGCCGAAATGCCGGCAAATAGACAATCCCTCGGCAGATACGTCCCGTGCAGCTCGCGGCCGAGGACGGCGAGATCGAGCCGCCGCTCCGTCCAGGGATGGGCAAGGATCGCCTTCGCTTCCGAGCCGAATAGCAACAGCCCATTGCGCATCGAGGTGAACAGCGGCTTCACCCCGAAGCGGTCGCGCGCCAGCATGGCTCGGCCCTTCCCGCGGTCGACAAGCGCAAAAGCGAACTCGCCCTCCAGCCGTGATACGAAATCGGGCCCGAAATGCTGATAGAGATGGAGCAGGACCTCGGTGTCGCTGCTCGTACGGAACACGGCGCCACGGGCCTCAAGCTCCCGCCGCCAGCGCGCGAAACCGTAAATCTCGCCATTGAAGGCAATGACGATGTCTCCGCCGGGCATCGCCATCGGCTGCCGGCCGCCGTCGAGGTCGACCAGCGCCAGCCTGGCATGAAGCAGGCAAGCGTCGCCCCGGGAATCCTGCCATGCGCCGACATCGTCCGGTCCGCGATGCAGGATGGCCTGCAGCATGGGCAGCGCGCGATCCGTATCCGCCCGGCCATGGGCGCTACAGGCTATCTCTCCGGCAAGGCCGCACATCGCAGCATCTGCTCACAGTTCAAGGGGGCGAACAGAGACACAGCGGCATCACGCTGCGCATCCATGAATGCAGGTTATTCCTGACGGGACGCTTACGGCCCATCATTTGATGTTCGTCGCACCGGCAATCTCGCGCGAAAGCCGGCTACGCGGGGACTGCCGCCACCTCCTGCCGGCGCGCCGAGACCAGCGCCAGCAACGCTGCCGAGGCGAGCCGGCTTTCCACCGGATCGGCGCGGCTGGTGAGCGCGATCGGGCAGCGCGCGCCCATCACGATGCCGGCGCTGTCGGCGCCTGCGAAATAGCTGAGCTGCTTGGCGAGGATGTTGCCGGCTTCGAGATCGGGCGTCACCAGGATGTCGGCGCGGCCGGCGACGTTGGACACGATGCCCTTCTGCCGCGCCGCGTCGATGCTGACCGCGTTGTCGAAGGCGAGCGGACCATCCAGCACCCCGCCGGTGATCTGGCCGCGATCGGCCATCTTGCACAACGCGGCGGCATCGACCGTCGAGGGAATGCGCGAATTCACCGTCTCGGCCGCCGACAGGATGGCAACCAGCGGCGCGGCGATGCCGAGGGCGTGCGCCAGGTCGATGGCGTTCTGCACGATGTCGCGCTTGGCATCGAGGTCGGGCGCGATGTTGACGGCCGCGTCGGTCACCAGCAGCAACCGGTCATAGGCCGGCACGTCGAGCACGAAGACGTGGCTCATGCGCCGGCTGCTGCGCAGCCCATCGGCCACGACCGCCGCTTCCATCAGCTCGTCGGTGTGGAGGCTGCCCTTCATCAGCGCGGCGACCTCGCCGGCGCGCGCCATCGCGACCGCCTTGGCGGCTGCGGCGTGGCTGTGCTCGGTCGCGACGATGGGCATGGCGTTGGGCTTGAGGCCGGCGCCGGTCAGCGCCAGCTCGATCTTCGCCTTCGGCCCGACCAGGACCGGATCGATCAGACCGGATTGCGCCGCCTGGTGCGCGCCCTCGATCGAGCCCGGATCGCATGGATGGACGATCGCGCAGCGCACGCGCGGCAGGTCCTTGCGCACGGCCGTCAGCCGCGCTAGCAGGTCGGGCTTGCGATCCAGCGAGAGTGGGCGATGCATGAGCGCTCCAGGGCTGCTCCGGTGGGAGGCCGATGGTAACGCATAACGGCGGGTTGGTCAGCGGCGACCTGCCGCGGCCCTATTGGTCCGGCTGGTTCTTGATGTCGACGATCTTCTTGTCGAGCGCCGCGATCAGGGCCTCCGCGCCGCCTTTGGTCACGGTGGCGGAGAAATCGGAGCGCATGCGCGCCATCTCCGAGATGGCGCCGCTCAGGTAGACGTCGATGATCTTCCAGCTACCGCTGGTATCCGGGCGGAACAGGTAGTTGAGCGCAACCGGATCGCCGTTGGGGCGGATCAGCCTGGTCTCCACCAGCGTGCGGTTGTCCGCCGGCGTCTTGACCTCGCCCACTTCGAACTTCAGGCCCTTGTCGGTCTTGAAGCGCGAGGCGTAGGTCGAGATCATGTAGCGGTCGAACGCCTGCAGCAGCTTGTCCTTCTCGTCGGCCGTGAGGTTGGTCCATTCGGCGCCGACGGCGATCTTCGCCATCACCGGCACGTCGAAGGTCTCGCGGATCACAGGCTCCAGCTTCTTGTAGCGGCCGTCGAAGCCGAGCTCGTCGCCCTGCTTCATGGTCTCGTCCAGCGCATCGTAGAAGCTCTGGACGATCGCTTTCGGATCGCCGGTGCCCTGCGCCGCCGCGAAGGTCGGGGAAATACCGCTGCCGATCGCCAGCATCGCTGCGGCAATCATGAAACCACGCCGGTTGAATCTCACAGTCGAACGACCTTCTGCGCAATGCCCATTGCCTGCAGCGCCTGCTCCACGATGTGGGGTGCGTTCAGGCGGGCTACGTCATATTGCTTCTGCGGCGAGTCATGGTCGATGAAGATGTCGGGCAGCACCATCGGCCGCACCTTCAACCCGCCGTCCAGCAAGCCAGCATGAGACAGGTAATGTAGGACGTGCGAGCCGAAGCCGCCAATGGAGCCTTCCTCGATGGTGATCAACACCTCGTGTTCGCGCGCCAGGCGCGCCACCAGATCCTCGTCCAGCGGCTTGCAGAAGCGTGCGTCCGCGACCGTGGTGGAGAGGCCCTTAGCGCCCAGGTCCTCCGCCGCTTTCAAGCACTCCGCCAGGCGCGTGCCGAAGTTGAGGATCGCGATCTTGGTGCCTTCCTTGATGATGCGGCCCTTGCCGATCGGCAGTGCGGTGCCGCGCTCCGGCAGCTGTACGCCGATGCCCTCGCCGCGCGGATAGCGGAAGGCAGAGGGACGATCGTCGATTTCGGCGGCGGTTGCCACCATGTGCATCAGCTCCAGTTCGTCCGCCGGCGCCATGATCACGAAATTCGGCAGGCAGCCGAGATAAGCGACGTCGAAACTGCCGGCGTGCGTCTGCCCGTCCGCGCCGACCAAGCCGGCGCGATCCATGGCGAAGCGCACGGGAAGGCTTTGAATCGCTACGTCATGAACAACCTGGTCATAGGCCCGTTGCAGGAACGTTGAGTAGATAACGGCGAACGGCTTCATACCCTCCGTCGCCGCGCCGGCGCAAAATGTCACCGCATGCTGCTCGGCGATGCCGACATCGAAAGTGCGCTCCGGGAACGCCTTGCCGAAGGCATCGAGGCCGGTGCCCGACGGCATCGCCGCATTGACCGCGATGATGCGGTCGTCGGCCTTGGCTTCGGCGATCAGCGCCTTGGCGAACACGCCGGTATAGCTCGGCGCCTTGGGCGTCGACTTCTGCTGCGCGCCGGTGGCGACGTCGAACTTCACCACGCCATGGTACTTGTCGGCGGAGGCTTCGGCTGGGCCGTAGCCCTTGCCCTTCTGCGTCACGCAATGGACCAGCACCGGGCCCGGCTCGTCCGAGTTGGCGAGGTTCTGCAGGATCGGGATCAAGTGCTCCAGGTTGTGGCCGTCGATCGGGCCGACATAGTAGAAGCCCAGCTCCTCGAACAAGGTGCCGCCGCCGGCGATGATGCCGCGGGCGAATTCCTCGGCCTGCTGTGCGGCGCGCTGGAACGGCCGCGGCAGGATCTTGGAGATGTCCTTCGCCACATGGCGCAGCGAGCGGAACGAGGTGGACGACAGCGAGCGCGACAGATAAGCGCTGAGCGCGCCAACCGGCGGCGCGATCGACATGTCGTTGTCGTTGAGGATGACGATGAGGCGCGTGTCGCGCGAGCCGGCATTGTTCATCGCCTCGTAGGCCATGCCGGCGCTCATGGCGCCGTCGCCGATCACCGCGATCACGTTGCGCTTGCGGCCCTGCAGCTCGCTCGCCACCGCCATGCCGAGGCCGGCGGAGATCGAGGTGGAGCTGTGCGCCGCGCCGAACGGATCGTATTCCGATTCAGATCGCTTGGTGAATCCGCTTAAGCCGGCGCCCTGGCGGATGGTGCGGATGCGGTCGCGCCGGCCGGTCAGGATTTTGTGCGGATAGGCCTGATGGCCGACGTCCCAGATCAGGCGGTCGTACGGCGTATCGAAGACGTAATGAATCGCGGTCGTCAGCTCGACCACGCCGAGACCGGCGCCGAGGTGGCCACCGGTCACCGAAACCGCGTCGACGGTTTCCTGCCGCAATTCGTCGGCGACCTGGCGAAGCTGGCTTGGGTCAAGTTGACGCAGGTGTGCCGGCGTCTTGATGCGATCGAGGAGCGGCGTCTTGCTGGCAGCTGTCACGATAATGCTTCTCACTTAGTGTACGTGCTGTCCCCCACGGTCTAGGAATGCTCCAGACCACGAATCGGCTGCTTATAGGGAAGTCAGCCGGCAAAATCCAGCATACCCCATATGTGACAATAGCCGAGTCACATTAATGGTCTTTGTCTCAAATACTTAGCCCCGGTGTGTGCAGTGCCGCAAGCGGGGTGGGCAAAGCGGGCATTCTATGTTACAGGGGGAATTCGATCGGTCAGCGCCGCTGCCGGTTCAGGTTCGGTATTGGCCGAGTCCAACACTAGGGGATGCCCGTCGGGTATTCGGTGTTGGTCCAATTGAATGGTGATCATGAAGGTAGTTCTGGCACAGCCACGCGGCTTTTGCGCCGGTGTGGAACGGGCAATCGATATTGTGGAAAAGGCACTGGAGACCTACGGGCCTCCTGTCTATGTCCGCCATGAGATCGTGCACAATCGGCACGTCGTCGACTCGCTGCGTGCCAAGGGTGCTGTGTTCGTCGAGGAGCTCGACGAAGTGCCGGAAGGCAAGATCGCGATCTTCAGCGCGCACGGCGTCAGCAAGACGGTCGAGATGGATGCGGAATCGCGACACCTGCAGGTGATCGACGCTACCTGCCCGCTCGTTTCCAAGGTCCATGTCGAAGGCCGGCGCTATGCCTCGCAAGATCGCGAAGTGATCCTGATCGGCCATGCCGGTCATCCCGAAGTCGAAGGCACGATGGGCCAGGTGCCCGGCGGCGTTCAGCTCATCTCCAACGCCGGCGAGGTCGACAAGCTGACCGTCAAGGATCCGAACAAGCTGGCCTATGTGACCCAGACGACGCTGTCGGTCGACGACACGCGCGAGGTGATCGAGGCGCTGAAGCGGCGCTTCCCCGCGATCGTCGGCCCGGACACCAAGGACATCTGCTACGCCACCCAGAACCGCCAGCGCGCGGTGCGCCAGCTCTCCGAGCAGGTCGACATGATCCTGGTGATCGGCGCGCCCAACTCATCCAATTCCAACCGGCTGCGCGAGATCGCCGAAGAGCTCGGCGTGCGCAGCCACCTGATCGAGAATGCCGGCCAGTTGGATCCCAGATGGCTCGACGGTGTTAAGTCGGTTGGGGTGACGGCGGGCGCTTCCGCCCCTGATGTCCTGGTTCAGGAAGTGGTCGCCAAGTTGCGGGATCTAAAGCAAATCAGCCTCAGCGTCATGGAAGGCATCGCGGAGAATGTGAAGTTCCGCCTGCCACCGCAGCTCGAGGCCAACGACCGGGTCGCGGCGAAATAGCGCGGCCCCTGAAGAAGAAGACAGAAGGAGCATATTGTGCCCATTCCATTGAGACAGATGGTCGGTGTCGGCGCCTATGTGGCGAAGCAGCATCTGCTGGGCCGGAAACGCTATCCGCTGGTGCTGATGCTGGAGCCGTTGTTCCGCTGCAACCTGGCGTGCGCCGGCTGCGGCAAGATCGATTATCCGGCCGAGATCCTGAACCAGCGCATCTCCGTGGCTGACGCCCTGGCGGCGGCCGAGGAGTGCGGCGCGCCGGTCGTCTCCATCGCCGGCGGCGAGCCGCTGCTGCACAAGGAATTGCCGGAGATCGTCGAGGGCCTGATCAAGCAGGGCCGCTTCGTGTACCTGTGCACCAATGCGCTGCTGATGGAAAAGAAGATGGGCGACTACAAGCCGTCGCCGTACTTCACCTGGTCGGTCCATCTCGACGGCAGCAAGGACGAGCACGACAAGTCGGTCTGCCAGCAGGGCGTCTACGAGAAGGCGGTCGAGGCGATCAAGAAGGCGAAGGACGCTGGCTTCCGCTGCAACATCAATTGCACTTTCTTCGACGGCACCGACCCGGAGCGCGCGGCGAATTTCTTCGACGACGTGATGGCGATGGGCGTCGACGGCATCACCGTCTCCCCCGGCTACGCCTATGAGCGCGCGCCGGACCAGCAGCATTTCCTGAACCGCAAGCGGACCAAGCAGCTGTTCCGCGACATCTTCCGCCGCGGCAACAAGGGCAAGAAGTGGGAGTTCAGCCAGTCCTCGCTGTTCCTCGACTTCCTGGCCGGCAACCAGACCTACGAGTGCACGCCGTGGGCCAACCCGACCCGCAACGTGTTCGGCTGGCAGCGTCCGTGCTACCTGCTCGGCGAAGGCTACGCCAAGACCTTCAAGGAGCTGATGGACGACACCGCCTGGGACAACTACGGCGTCGGCAACTACGAGAAGTGCGCCGACTGCATGGTGCACAGCGGCTTCGAAGGCACCGCCGTGAAGCACGCCATGAGGAACCCGCTGAAGGCGCTGATGGTCTCCATGAACGGCGTCAACGTCGAAGGCGAGATGGCGCCGGAAATCTCGCTCGAGAAGCAGCGCAAGGCCGAATACGTGTTCGCCAAGCACGTCGACGACGCGATGGCCAAGATCAAGGAAGATAAAGAGCTGGCCAAGTCCGGCAAGCGCCCCACGGCGGCGGAGTAGCGCTCTCAACCTCCCTTACGAGCCCGACACGACGAAGCATGAGCGCCGCCAACGCGGCGCTCATTTTCGTTTGCGCCTCCGGCGGTTCAACGGTGGAAGCAGGACCGGAGCCGCTGCAGTCCGGCTTCGATGCGGGCGGTGGGAATCGCCCCATATCCCAGCACCAGTCCGGGCAGTCCCGGCGCATTGACCGCAAACCTCGACAACTCCTGAACGACGACCCCGGCGTCCGACGCCCGGCGCACGATAGCCCCGATCTTGTCGGTGGATGCGGTGCGCGCCATGGCGGCGATGTGAAGTCCGACCGTCGAGGGAATGACATTGAGATCGGTAGCAAAATCGCGACGCAATGCGTCCACGATCATCCGATGACGAGTCCGATAAACTTCGCGCATCTTGCGGATGTGACGGGCGAATCCGCCGTTGTCGATGAAGTTCGCCGCAGCGGCCTGGACAGTGGTCGGCGTGTGCCAGTCGGCCACGAACTTCGCCTTGTGAAGCGTGTCGCGAAGCGATGGCGGGGCGACGATGAAGCCCAGGCGCAACGTCGGAAGCAGCGTCTTCGAGAACGATCCGACGTAGATCACGCGTCCGGTCTTGTCCAGCATCCTGAGCGGCTCGATCGGGCGCCCTCCGAAGCGGAACTCGCTGTCGTAGTCGTCCTCGATGAGGGCGGCATTGTGGCGATCAGCCCAGGCCAGCAGGGCTAACCGCCGCGGCAACGTCATCGAAACTCCGAGCGGGTACTGGTGAGATGGCGTCACGTAGATGGCGCGCGCTCGCTTTGGAATGGCCTCGACGTCAAGGCCGTCGCCGTCCACCGGCACTCCGCGTACGCGCAGACCGAGCGCCGTGAAGGCCGATCGCACGGGGCCATACCCAGGATCCTCTACGGCGATGTGATCTCCGGGCGAGAGCAGAGCCCGCGCCACGACATCCATGGCCTGCTGCGTGCCGTTCGTGACAATGACGTCGTCGACCGACGCTTCGACGCCACGGGAGACGCCGATGTGACGCGCGATGGCTTCCCGGAGCCCTCTGTTGCCCGCGGGAGCGTCGTAAGCGATCATGTCCTTGGCTTCCGCGCGCAGTTGCCGCGCCATCAATCGTCGCCACAGGTCGTGCGGGAACAGCGTGGCGTCGGGAATGCCGCTCCGGAAGTCGAAGCGCGGCAGCTCGGCAAGCACGGGGGGCAGCCGGATGGCATCCCAGACACGCCGGCCGCGCAGCGTGTCGCCGATCCGCTTGTGCTTCGGCTTTCCTCTTGTCCGTACCAGGTGCTCGCTGACGATCGTGCCAGCACCGACGTGAGCCGTCACGAATCCCTCGCCGGCGAGTCGGTCATAGGCGCCGGTGACGGTCGAGCGAGAGACCGTCAGGCGCCGCGCCAGCTCCCGGCTGGGCGGGAGCGGATCACCGGGCCGCAGCTGGCCGGCGAGAATCGCTTGCCTCAGCTGCCGGTAGATTTCGCTGCCGAGATCCTTGCGGCCGACGAGGCTGATGTGAAGCTCCATTCCGGCAGTCTACGACGCCAGGAATTGGACTGCCAGACTTTACGGGAATTGGCTCTCGTATCGGGCCGCTTCTCCTCTTACCTTCGGCCACAAGGCGGCGGGCCGTGCTGTCTATGAAAGAGGTCATAGTCACGCTCTTGGCCCTAGTATCCTTTCGCCTTGCGGGCAGGCCAACGCCGGTGCGCTGGCGCGATTGGTCGTCGCCAGTGGCCTTTTTAACTTCGCGGCTATCGGAGGGTGTAGCCGAGAGTCAGATCGCGAGGTGAAACGCATGACTTCAGGACAGAACAGATTTTTCGCACATGGCGCGGCGTCGTTCTTTGGCAGCCCGCGCGTCTGGTCCGCCGTTCTGCGCACCTATTTCGGGCGGCCTCTCCGAGCGTTTGTCACCGAGTTCGGTGCACGGTGCGCGATCAATCATCTCCGCTCGCTCGATGATGATCGATTGCAAGATCTGGGATTGGAGCGCAGCGAGATCGAGCGCTTTGTCCGCTTCGGCCGCGACTGAGAGCAAGAGCCAGATCAGAGTAACAGGAGACAATCATGCCGGAACTGAATCCGTCACACATCATGCAAGTCGGGATGGGGTTCTTTGCGTCGAAGACGCTGCTTTCGGCCGTCGAACTGGAACTCTTCACCAAGCTCGCCAGGCAGCCAATGACGGGCAAGGAGGTCGCTGCGGCATTGCACCTCAGTCCGCGCGCCGTACCGGACTTCCCGGACGCGCTGGTGGCTCTCAAGTTTCTTGAACGTGAAGGTGACGGTCCCGGTGCGCGCTACTCGAATACGTCCGAGAGCGCCTTCTTTCTGGACCGGAACAGCCCCGGCTACATCGGCGGCATCCTCGAAATGGCGAATGCTCGCTTGTACCGATTCTGGGCGGACCTCACCGAGGCTCTCAAGACAGGCAAACCGCAAAACGAAATCAAGCACTCCGGCGAGCCGATGTTCGAAAAGCTCTACGCGGACCCGGCACGTCTTGAGCAGTTCCTGAGCGCCATGTCGGGAATCTCGGCCGGAAACTTCAGGGAGTTTGCGGGAAAATTCGACTTCTCTAAGTTCAAGACCCTTTGCGATGTCGGTGGTGCGACCGGGCAGCTTTCCTGCCTGGTTGCCGCAGCGAATCCGCACATGCGTTGCACCAACTTCGATCTTCCCAAAGTCACTCCGATTGCCACACGCAAAATTCAGCAGGCCGGCCTGACCGACCGGGTTACGGCTGTCAGCGGCGACTTCTTTGCCGACCCGTTGCCCAAGGCGGACGTCATCACCATGGGGATGATCCTGCACGACTGGAATCTTGAAAGGAAGCGCGTGCTCATTCGGAAGGCGTATGATGCCTTGCCCCCGGGCGGTGCGTTTGTGGTGATTGAGGCGCTCATCGATGATGCGAGACGCGAGAATGCATTCGGCCTGATGATGTCTCTCAACATGCTGATCGAATTTGGCGACGCCTTCGATTATTCCGGATCCAACTTCGTGGCCTGGTGTCGAGAGGTCGGATTCCGGGACTTCAAGATCATTCCACTAACGGGACCGTCGAGCGCTGCGGTCGCCTACAAGTAGCTGGATTACGATTTGAGTTGCTCTATCCCACGGCAGCGGAGCAGCGCCTGGTGGGCGCGCCGCGAGGCGCTGCCTGCGTGCAACAGCGCACCTAACCTGACACGACCCAGGATGAGCGCCGCTAAAACGGCGCTCATTTTCGTTTGGCCCTCGGCGTCGACGAACGTCGCCATGATCGCCGGTAGAACTTCGTCGGCCTGGTCGGAGATGGCGCGGACCGCGATGAACGGCAGGTTCCGCTCACCGGCCGCGCGGGCGACATGGTGGCTCTCCATGTCGATCGCGAGCGCACCGCGCCGGGCATAGGCGTCGGCTTTTTCCTGCGGCGATGAGAGCAAGCGGTCGAGCCCCAAGATCGCGCCGACCTTGACGCCGCTGCCCTCGGCGTTTTGCGCTGGGCCAGGACGCACCGCCGACGTCACGGAAGCAGCGCGGGCTGATGCCGGCGCATTCTCGGGCAGGTCGCCGTCGGACGACCAGAGCGGCGGCGTCGCCGCGTGCCCTTCGGCTCGGCGCGCGGCTGCGTGGTGCGGCACGTCGTTGGCTCGGCGGCCATTGCGCGGCGGCTCGATCGCTGGCAGCAGCGCGTCCCGCCACGGCTGATGCGTCTGCCAGGCTTCACCGATGTCGTTGGCGACCACGTCGGCCACGATCAGGTCGCCGGTCTTGAGGTCCGGCGACAGCGCGCCGGCGATGCCGAAGCTGATGAGGCCGGTCGCGCCTTCCGCGATCAGGCGGTCGATCTTGCGGCGCGCCTCACGCGCCTGTCCTCCCGTGCTGACGCAGGTGAGGCCGAGGCTTTTGAGGAGCTTTGCTTCGGACTTGAGGCCGGTGACGACGCCCAGCACGGGCCGTCACATCCCATGCATGACGCTGGTGGCGTTGCCGCGCTTCAGGTTGCGATAGCGCGCCATCGCCCACAGCGGGAAGAACGCGCGATAGCCATGATAGCGCAGATAGAACACGCGCGGGAAACCGACGGCGGTGAAATGCTCTTCGTTCCACGTCCCGTCTTCGGTCTGGGTCGCAGCCAGATACTGCATGCCCTGTTCGACCTCGGGCCCATCGACCTCGCCGGCGGCCATCAGGCCGAGCACAGCCCAGGCGGTCTGCGAGGGCGTCGACTCCTTGCCCTCGCCGCGCGGCTTGTCGTTCCAATAGGAGGCGCCGTCTTCGCCCCAGCCGCCATCTTCGCGCTGCTTGGACTTGAGCCAAACCACCGCCTTGCGCATCGCCGGATGATCGGCGGGTACGCCGACGGCGTTGAGCGCGCACAGCACCGACCAGGTGCCGTAGATATAGTTGGTGCCCCAGCGGCCGAACCAGGCGCCGTCCGCCTCCTGCTCCCTGAGCAGGTAGTCGACGGCAGCCTTCACCCGCGGATCGTCCTGGGTGTAGCCGAGTTGCGTCAGCATGCAGAGGCAGCGCGCGGAGACATCGGCAGTCGGCGGGTCGAGCAGCGCGCCGTGATCCGCGAACGGGATGTGGTTCAGGTAGTAGTATTCGTTGTTGGCGTCGAACGCGCCCCAGCCGCCATTCTTGCTTTGAAGGCCGAAGATCCACTCGGTCGCGCGATCGATGCTCTCGCGATAGCGCTCGCGGTCGGTGCGATCCATGATCAGCACGACCGCGGCGGTGTCGTCGACGTCCGGATAGTGCGCGTTGTTGTACTGGAAGGCCCATCCGCCCGGCCGCACACCCGGCGCATTGACCGCCCAGTCGCCGTAGACGTCGAGGATCTGCCGGTCTTTCAGCCAATCCATCGCGGGCTTCACGCGCTCCGCGGCTTCGCCACCGGCTTCCATCATCGCATGCGCGGCAAGCGCGGTGTCCCACACGGGCGACAGGCACGGCTGGCAATAGGCCATGCCGTCCTTCAGCACCATCAGCTTCTCGAGCGAGGCGCGCGCGATCGCGCGGTCCGGATGATCCTCGGGATAGCCGAGGGTGTCGTACATCATCACCGAGTTGGCCATCGCGGGATAGATCGCGCCGAGGCCGTCTTCGCCATTGAGGCGCTCCGTCACCCACTTCACCGCGTCTTCATAGCAGCGCTCGCGCAGCTTCTTCGGAAACAGGCCTTGAGTCCGCTGCAACACGCGATCGACGCCGCGGAAGAACGAAGCCCAGGCGCCCTTGCGGTTATAGTTGTACCAGTCCTTGACCTGCTCCGGCGGCGTCACGAACAGCTCGCGCACGTCGACCTTGCGCTTGTTGCGCGCCAGCGGCCGTTTCGACATCAGCACCAGCAGCGGCACGATCACCGTGCGCGACCAGTAGCTGACCTTGTCGAGGTGGAACGGGAACCAGCGCGGCAGCGCCATGATCTCAATCGGCATGACCGGCACGGCCCGCCACGGCACCTGGCCGTAGAGCGCCAGCTGCGCCAGGGTGAAGACGTTGGATTCCTTCGCACCGCCGCGCGAGAGGATCGCCTCGCGCGCCCGCTTCATCACCGGCGCGTTCACATGCTCGCCGCAGATCTTGAGGGCGTAGTAAGCCTTCACGCTGGCCGACATGTTGAAGTCGCCGCCGTGGAACAATGGCCAGCCGCCATGCTCGCCCTGGATCGACCACAGATAGCGGACGATCTTGGCCTCGAGCACCGCATCGTCCGGCTCGCCCAGGAAATGGCGCAGCAGGATGTATTCCGCTGGAATGGTGGCGTCGGCTTCCAGCTCGAACGCCCAATGGCCGTCCGGCTGCTGCAGGCGCGCCAAGGCATCCGCTGCGCTGGTCACGCCGACATCGACGCGTCCCAACAGATCAGCGAATCCTTGCTCACGGGCCGCGGCCAGTCCGCGACTGCTCATATTTAGAACCATTCCAATTTACCCACCTTGAGCCGAAGAATGCTTGAACTCGCCCCATATTTCAACCGCGCTGCAATAAATCGTTAACGCTCAGAAATTTGGCAGTCCTATGAGGCATATGAAAGGATTGCTTGCAGTAGGGTGGAAAGCCCGGGTTACACTGGCGTGGAAGGGCAATTTTAGCTCAACCACAGCAATACCCCATGACGCGCCAGCCGCCCGCGAGATCATGGTCGCCGTCCCTGTCCCAGCGCATGCTTGCGATTCTGGCCGCCAGCGTGATCGCGGTGGCCGCGCCGGCGGCACTGGTCTTCTATGTCTTCACGCGCGACGCGGCGATCGGAGAAGCCGAGCAGTTTGCCGCGACATCCGCCGACCGCCGGGTGCTCGGCCTCAACTACACGCTCCGCCTCGCCGGAACGAGCCTCGCCCGGTTCGACCTGATGCTGCACGACCGCCTGGCCTTCGCCGGAACGGAGGAGGAAGTCTCGCGCTTTCGCTCGGTGCTGGAGCGCAACGACGCCGGCATGCTGGTCACGCGCCGCCAGGACTTCAACGGCAGGACGCAGGCGGGCGTGGTGTTCCATCCCAACGCGCCGACGACCGACGAGGTCTATCGGCTGCACGCCCGGACCCAGCGCCTGATGTCGCTCTATGCCGGCGCCGTCGTGCCACCGCTGGATTCGATGTGGCTGCTGACGCGTGAGCAGACCGCGGTCATCTACATGCCGCGCGACCCCGAGTTCGTCTATCGAGCTACCACCGGCAACAACTATCTTGCATCGGAATGGGTAACGCTGGGCGACCCCAAGACCAATCCGCAGCGCGGGATGCGCTGGACCCATGCCGCCTACGACCCGGTACTGCGCACCTGGCTGGTGAGCGCGGTACGGCCGTTCGACCTCGACGGCGCCTGGGTCGGCAACATCGGACACGATCTTTTCCTCGACGAACTGGTGCAGCGCCTGGTGGGCGCGGATCAGCTGCCGGACACCCAGCACTTCCTGGTCGGCGCCGACGGCGATCCCATCATCGCCGGCCAGTGGCAAAGCGCGCTGCTGGAGAACAAGCTCACCGGCGATGCGCGCCGCGGCTTCGATGAGACGGTGCAGCATTTGCAAGCCGTGTTTGCCGGCCGCGCAGAGGATGGCGCTGCCGTGCGGGTGGATCTGAACGGCAGGCCGGTCTCGGTGCTGATGCGCACGCTGCCCGAAACCGGGTGGCGATACTACGTCGTGACGCCGATTGCCAGCATCACCGGCAGCGCCTCCAAGGCTTTGCTGCTGTTCGGCCTGACCGCCGCCATCGCCATCGTGCTGGTGGTGGCGGTCACGCATCTTCTGGTGCAGCGCCAGATCGTCAATCCGATCCGCCGCCTGGCCGATGCCGTGCGCACGTTCGCCGCCGGCAAGACGGATGCACGCGCGACGGTCGACCGCGCCGACGACATCGGCGATGTCAGCCAGGCATTCAACGCGATGGCCGACTACATCGCCGGCTCGCACCGCGACCTCACCAAGGCACAGCAGGAGCTGCAGCACCGCAACGCGGCACTGGTCGACGCCAACCGCACCAAGTCCAACTTCCTCGCCAACATGAGCCACGAGCTGCGCACGCCGCTCAACGCCATCATCGGCTTCGCGGAGATCCTGCGCTATCAGATGTTCGGGCCGCTCGGCAATGACCGCTACGTCGGCTACGTCGACGACATCCAGCGCAGCGGCCAGCACCTGCTGTCGCTGATCAACGACATCCTCGACATGTCGAAGATCGAGGCCGGCCGCCAGGCGCTGAAGCTGGAGCGGCAGGTGCTCTCGCCGCTGATCGAGCGCAGCATCCGCATGGCGCAGCCGATCGCCGAACGCCGCTCGGTCAACCTGAAGTTCCATGCCAACGGCGCCGACCTCAGCGCCAACTGCGACAGCCGCGCCGTCACGCAGATGGTGATCAACCTGGTGTCCAACGCGGTCAAGTTCTCGCCGCCCGGCGGCACGGTCGACATCCGCCTCGAGCCGTCGAGCCTGGGCGGCGCCAAGATCAGCGTGGCGGACGGCGGCCCGGGCATCGAGGAGGAAGTGCTGCCGCACCTGTTCGAGGCCTATGCGCACCGTGCCGCCCAGACCACGCAGCGCCAGGACGGCGTCGGGCTAGGCCTTGCCATCACCAAGGCGCTGGTCGAACTGCACAACGGCCAGATCCGCGTGGTGACCCAGCCGGGCCGTGGCACCACCATGACCTTGGAACTGCCGCCGGCGGCGCCGTGAAGCCAGGCGCTCGTTGTCACCCCGCACGGTCCCGTATAGCCTGTTGCCATGTTGCCCGAACCGCTTCCACCGCCCCTTGATCAGGCGCCGCCTGCCTCGAACCCCGGCCCGACCGGGCCGCGCGCGCTGGTGCTGACTCAGGCGATCGCGCTGGCGGCGGCGGGCGTGCTGGGCACGGTGCTGGTGATCGGCATGCCGCTCCTGCTGCGCCAGCAGAACGAAGTCGCCGCGGCGCTCTCGGCTACATCCGAAGCGACGACACACGCGGTCGATGAGCTCAAGATTCTGCACTGGATCGTGCTGGCGTTGGTGGCGGCGACGTCGGTGTGCCTGGTGATCGCGGTGATGCGCCTGCTGCGCCACGCACAGTCGCAGGACGCCGTGCGCAAGGAGGCGCAGGCCCTGCTGTTGCGCGCCGAGCGCGCGCGCATGGATGCCGACCAGGCCAATGCCGACAAGTCACGCTTCCTGGCTGAGGCGGGCCACGACCTGCGCACGCCGCTGACCACCATACTCGGCTACGGCGAGATGATCGAGCGCGAGATGTATGGCGCGATCGGCCGCCCGGCCTATCGTGAGGCGGCGCAGCAGATCGTCGGCGCCGGCCGCCAGCTGCTGGGCCGCATCACCGACATCATCGAGCTGTCGCGGGTCGAAGGCTCGATCGCCAAGCCGGCGGAACAGGCAACCTCGGTCGCGACCGTGCTGCGCGAGGCGCACACCTGGGCGGTGGCGACTTTCGCCGCCCGGCGCCTCACTTTCGGCATCCGCATGCCGGAGCTCGACGTCGGGATCCGCGTGCAGCCGCTGCTGATGCGCCAGATCGTGCGCGAGCTGGTCAAGGATGCCGCCATGCGCACGCCCGACGGCGGCGCCATCATCCTCGCGGTCGGCTTCGGCGGGGATGGACGGCTGGATCTGTCGATCCGGGACACTGGCCCCAACCCCACGCTCGGCACCGGCAGCCCGGCGCGCCGCACCCACGATCACCGCTCGCTGATGATCTCGCGCGCCGACGAGGCGGCGGGCATGAGCCTGATGATCGTGCGCGCGCTGATGGATTCGATCGGCGGCCAGCTGGCGGTGGTCAACACCAGCGGCCGCGGCTCGGAGATCCACCTGCAGTTCCCCATGCACCTGGTAACGCGCGAGGAACGCCGCTTGCGCCGCCGCGCGATGGCGGCGGATTAGTCGAGCTGCCTCAGATGCTCCCAAGCTCGATGTCGGACGCCGTCACGGTCGCATTGGTCACCGTCGCCAGCGTCACCGCCGAATTGCCGCCGCCATTGCTGTCGAACTGAACCAGCGTGTCGGCGCCGCTGTTGGTGAGCAGGATGTAGCCGCCCGTGAAGGCGACGGCTTCGTCGATTCCGAATCCAGAGAGCAGGTCGCTCATGAAGATTCTGTCGGCGCCGCTCTGGAAGCCATTGATGATGTCGTTGCCGAGCTGCGCGAGATCGGCGGGATTGATCGTGCCGATCGCGAACATGTCGGCGTCCGCATCACCGAATAGGACGTCGTTGCCCAAGCCGCCATCGAGGAAGTCGTTGCCAGCGCCGCCCTTCAGTGTGTCGTTGCCGGTCTCGCCAAACAGATTGTCGATAGCGGCGCCTCCGAGCAGCGAGTCGTTGCCGGCGCCACCTTCGAGGTTATCGTTGCCGCCACCGCCATCAAGCGTGTTGTCCAGGATGTTGCCGATAATCTCGTTGTTCAGGCCGTTGCCGGTGCCCTTGGTGCCGCCGAGCAGCGTCAGGGTCTCGACATTGGCGCCTAGCGTGTAGCTGATCAGCGATTGCACGTGGTCAAAGCCCTGATTTGCGAGTTCCGTCACCTTGTCGCCGGTATCGACGACGAAATAGGTATCGTCCCCCTTGCCGCCGACCATCACGTCAGTGCCTGCGTCACCCTCCAGGAAGTCGTCGCCGTCGCCACCGTTTAGCTTGTCGTTGCCGATATCGCCCAGCAGCGTGTCCTTCCCGCCGCCACCGTTGAGGATGTCGTTGCCGGTGCCGCCTGCCAGGTCATCGCCGTCGCTGCTGCCGGTCAGCGTATCGTTGCCGCCGTTGCCGTTGATGACGGCCGCACCGGTGCCGGTCTGGGTGATTACGTTGGCCAGGTTGTTGCCGGTGGCGTTTATAGCGGCGTTCGAGGTCAGGATCAGAGTCTCGATCTCCTGGTCGTCGGCAAGGCCCAAGCTCACCGAGGTGAAGACGGTATCCTTGCCCTGGCCGACCTTGTCCACCACCACGTCGCTGAAATTGTCGACGAAGTAAGTGTCGTTGCCGAGGCCGCCAACCAGGCTGTCTACACCGCCGCCGCCGTTGAGCGTGTCGTTGCCCTTGTCGCCGATGAGCGTGTTCTTGCCGTCGTTGCCCTTCAGGTTATTGGCGAGGATATTGCCTGTGCCGTCGACGTCCGCGCTCTCAATCAGCTCCAGGTTCTCCAAGCCCGCGCCAAGCACGAAGGATGCGGCCGCGTAGACCTTGTCGATGCCACTGCTGCCCACTTCGCTGACAACGTCGCCGGACTCATACACATAGTAGCTATCGTTGCCGGCGCCGCCTTTCATGACGTCGATCCCGACCCAGCCGTCAAGCTCGTCGGCGCCAGCGCCGCCGAT
Organism: Dongiaceae bacterium; assembly: GCA_035274225.1. GTDB lineage: Bacteria > Pseudomonadota > Alphaproteobacteria > Dongiales > Dongiaceae > Dongia_A. The sequence continues at coordinate 5,120 of DATEOK010000124.1, read as the reverse complement.
GAGCGTGTCGGCGCCTTCATAGCCCCAGAGCTTGTCGTTGCTGCCTCCGCCGTTCAGGAGGTTGTCGGCAGTGTTGCCGCTGATGGTGTTGGCGAGCGCGTTGCCGGCGCCATTCAAGGCGCCTACGAGCAGATCGATGTCCTCGACATTGGCGGAGAGCGTATAGCTTGCCGCGGTGGATTCCACGCGATCGTTGCCTTGATTTGCCCCCTCGGTGATTTTGTCGGCGACATTGTCGACCGTATATTTGTCGTTGCCCTTGGCGCCGATCAGGACGTCGTTGCCGGTGCCGCCATCGAGCCAGTCGGTTTGCTCGCCGCCCTTCAACGTGTCATTGCCGCCGAAGCCATAGAGAAAACCGGCCACGTCGGAGATGATGGTATTGGCGAGCTCATTGCCCTTGCCCTCAAGCCCCACGCCTTTCAGAGTCAGTAGCTCAATGGATTGGCCGGCGCCAAGCGTGTAGTTGACCGTGGCGATGACGGTATCCGTGCCCTGGCCGGCATCCTCGAGCGCCTGATCGCCAGCGCTGTCGACGAGATAGGTGTCGTTGCCGGCGCCGCCCTTCAGCGTATCGTCGCCGCCGCCGCCATCGAGCGTGTCGTTGCCCACGCCGCCGCCAAGCGCGTTCTTGCCGGAATTGCCGGTGAGCTTGTTGGCAAGATTGTTGCCGGAGGTATCCAGGTCGGCTGAGCCCAGGAGCATGACGTGCTCGATGTCGGTCAGGGACGCCAACGCTAGATTGAGATTGTTTTGGTCGGTAATAATCGTGTCGATCCCGCCACCGCCATCCGACACGGTGTCGTTCGCGTCCAGGATGAAATAGGTATCATTGCCGGCGCCGCCGTTCAGCGTGTCCGGGCCGTTGCCGCCATTCATCGTGTCGTTGCCAGCGCCACCGACCAGCGTGTCGTTGCCATCGTTCCCGAACAGGGTGTCGTCGCCGCCGGCGCCGTCCAGCTTGTTGGCACCGTTGTCGCCGGTGATCGTGTTCTTGAGCGCGTTACCCGTGCCGTCGACCGCCGCCAGCAGGATCAACTCCTCGAAGTTGGCGCCCAGCTTGTAGTTAATGAGGCTAAACACCTTGTCGTAGCCCTGGTTCGCCAGCTCGGTGAGCTTGGCGGCCGGATCGGCGATGGCATACAGGTCGTCGCCTTTGCCCAAGCTGACAATGTCGGCTCCGACCGCCGCCTCAAAAGAGTCGTTGCCATCTCCGCCGATCACGGTATCCGCGCCGAGGCCGGCCAGGATCGTGTCGTCGCCGCTGCCCCCATTGAGCAGATTGTTGCCCTCGCCGCCGAGCAGGCCATCGCTGCCGGCGCCACCGAGCAGCGTGTCGTTGTCGGCGCCGCCATCGAGGGTGTCGTTGCCGTCGCCGCCGTCCAGCTTGTCGTTGCCCGTGGTATCGGTCAGCTTGTCGTCACCGCCGAGGCCGGTGATGACGTCGTTAGCCGCTGTGCCGGGCAGCGTATCGTTACCTGCGGTACCGTTGATGACAGCCATGACTCCCCCTTGCCAACAGGGACCAGCAGCGGAACGTCGCCGTCCGCCGATCCTCTAGTCCCCACATGTGCACGCAATTTTGCTGTATCGGGTGGCCGCGGATATGACCCTCACCGCCCCTTGGAATTCCCGCGCCGGGCGGTCGTCCAGCCGACCCTGTGATTCTGCCACAGGCCGCGCAAGAGTCGAGGGCGCACGGTGTGACAGCGCACACAGACTCGAGTTAATCCCGATGGTCAGTTCTGCTGGAGGACTCAAGGGACGTGCAGCAGCACCGCTTCAACACGCGCCGGCTGTGATAGGGGTTGCGGAACGGCTTAGACCGGAACGGCGCGGCAACAGCCGTCCGGCAATGTTCTCCGGTGAGCGCACCGACGTGATGGCTGCCGCCTTTGCGCGGCGCGCCATCACGAGCCAAGGCGTTACAGGATGATGGTATCGGCCAACAGCAAGTCGCTCGAAGCAACCTTTGAGTCGACGACCGTCGCCAGGGTCACCGCGGCGGAACCGCCGACCCCGTCCTTGTCGAACTGCACCAGCGTGTCGTCTCCCATCTTGGTCAGGAGCACGAACTGGTTCGCGATCGCGGTGGTCGGGTTGATGCCGAACTGGTCCAGCAAGTCGGCCAGCTCGATCTTGTCGGTGCCGGACTGGAAGCCGATGATGGTATCGCCACCCAGCGTGGCCAGCTCGGCGTCGAGCAGGATGCGATACAGGAAAGCGTCCGCACCCGCCTCGCCATAGATCGTGTCCGCACCAGCACCAGCGTCGATCAGGTCGTTGCCTGCACCGCCTTTGAGCGTGTCGTTGCCGATGTAGCCGTTCAGGTAGTCCTTGCCCAGCCCGCCCAGGATCGAATCGTTGCCCTCCCATCCATAGAGCTCGTCGTTGCCACCGGCGCCGTCGATCTTGTTGCCGAGGTTGTTGCCTTGCACCTCATTGTTGAGCGCATTGCCCTTGCCATTGAGTGCGCTACCGCTCAGGGCCAGGTCTTCGACGTTGGCCGTCAAGGTATAGCTGGCTAGGAAGGAGCCCACCTGGTCGTGGCCCTGGTTGGCCGCCTCGGTAACCACATCGCCGACATCGGACACGGTGTACCGGTCGTCGCCTTTGCCGCCTGCCATGGTGTCCTTGCCCGCGCCGCCATCCAGGTCGTCGCCGCCATCGCCCCCTGTCAGCTTGTCGTTGTTCTCGCCGCCCTGAAGCAAGTCAGCGCCAGCGCCGCCATTGAGCACGTCCTTGCCGTTGCCGCCGATCAAGGTGTCAAAACTCGCGCCGCCGGTCAGCGTGTCATTGCCGTCGTTGCCGTTGATGGTCGACGAACCGGTTCCCACCATCGTGATGACATTGGCGAAGTTGTTACCCACCGAACCGATGGCCCCCGCGGAGTCGAGGATCACCGTCTCGATCTCGAGGCTGTCACCGAAGTTGAACGTCACCGAACTGCGGACCGTATCCTTGCCCTGACCGGCGATCTCGACAACAATATCCGAGGCGTTGTCGACGAAGTAGGTGTCGTTGCCCTTATTGCCGGACAGCACGTCGGCATTCGTGCCACCGTCCAAGGTGTCATTGCCTTCGTCGCCAAAGAGGCTGTTCTTGCCGTCGTTGCCGGTCATGTAGTTTGCAAGCTTGTTGCCGAAGCCGCTGATGTCCGCCACGCCCTGCAGCTCCAGCTTCTCCACATTGGCCGCGAGGAAGTAGCCGCTGAGGGCCGTGCGTATCAGGTCCGTCCCGCCACCTGCCAGCTCGGTGACCACGTCGCTGAAGCTGTCGAGCACGTAGATGTCGTTGCCGGCACCACCGGCCATCTTGTCGTCACCGGCGCCGCCATCAAGCATGTCGTGGCCCGCGCCGCCCTTCAGCGTGTCGACACCGCCGTGGCCCTCGATGTCATCATTGCCGCCGCCGCCGTCGAGCAGGTTTCCGGCAGCGTTGCCGTCGATCGAGTTGTTCAGCGTATTGCCGGTCAGGTTGCCGCCGCCTGCCACCATCAGGGCATTCTCGATGTTGGCGCTCAGGGTGAAGCTCGACGCCGCCGAGAACACCTGGTCGAACCCCTGCCCTGCTGCCTCGATGATCTTATCCTTGCTGCTATCGACGTGATAGGTGTCGCTGTCCTTGCCGCCCTTCATCACGTCATCGCCGGAGCCGCCGTCAAGGATGTCGTTGCCGGCGTTGCCGTTCAGCGTATCGTTACTGCCCAGTCCATCCAGCACATTGTCGCCGGCGTCGCCATTGATCGTGTTGGCCAGGTTGTTTCCGGTTGCTTCGACGTCGACCCCGCCGATCACAGTGATGATCTCCACCTCCTGGTCGGTCCCGAGGGTGAAGTCGGCGCTGGCAAAGACCGTGTCCTTGCCCTGGCCCGCCGCTTCGTTCACCTTGTCGTTCACGTCGTCGACATAGTAGGTGTCGTTGCCCTTGCCGCCCGACAGGTTGTCGGCGCCGCCGCCGCCGTCGATCGTGTCGTTGCCGTCCAGGCCGGCCAGCGAGTTGCCGATTGCGCTGCCCGTGATGAAGTTGGCGAGCGCGTTGCCGGAGCCATGCACCGCCGCGGCCAGCAGCACCAGGTTCTCCGCATTGGCAGCGAGCGCGTAGCCATCGACGGTGGCCTGCACCAAGTCTATGCCACCGCCGGCGGCTTCGATCACCTGGTCCGTCAGGTCGTCGACGGAATAGAAGTCATTGCCCGTTCCGCCGGTCATCGTGTCCTCGCCGGCGCCGCCGACCAGGGTGTCGCGACCCGCGCCACCCTTCAGGACGTCGTTCATCGTCCCGCCGTCCAGGAAGTCGTTGCCGATCCCGCCGTCCAGGATGTCGCCGTCGCCAAAGCCGCTCAACACGTCGTTGCCGCCGAGGCCGAACGAGACGTCGTTGGTCGCGCCGCCGACAATAGTGTCGTTGCCCGGAGTTCCGTTGTGGTCGACCATAGATCCCTCTTCGAGTGCGGATCGGCAGCGCCGCGCACGCTGGCCGCCGATCGAAAAGTCCCCGCGATGTACGCTTCGGAAGAAAAGCCCGCTTGCCCGTGCCGACGGGCCGCAACGCAGACGATCTCAATACCGTAGGAAGTGTGGTGAAACGATCCGGCGAAGACGAGCGGCGAGCATGTGACAGAAGACACAAAGCTGCTTGAAACGCGCGGTTGCTCCGACCTGCCGCGGAATAGGCGTCCAGGATGTGACGGCAAGCACAAAACCGCCCGTGGGCAAGATCCCGTCTTCGCCTCAGGGATCCCGCCGCCTCGGACTGGGGGACAGGAGTGTTCTAGCCGGATGCGCCGAGGCGCAGCTTGGCAACGGCGGAGAGCGGCACGATGACGAAGCCGCGCGCTTCCGCTTTGGGCATCCAGGCACGGATGGCGGCGATGGTGGCGGGATGCGGATGGCCGATGGCGATCGCCTGGCCCTTGCTGGCGGCGACCCGCTCCGCTTGCATCAGCTGCTTGATGACCGCGGCCTCGTCCATCTCGTTGTCGAGGAACACATCGCGCATCACATGGGCAACGCCCATTTGCGCCGCCAGCTTGTCGCCGACCGTGTTGCTGATGGTGCGCGAATCCAGGAACAGCAGGTTGCGCCGCTTCAGCTCGGCCAGCACCACGCTCATGCCGC